>NZ_OZ252217.1:2901791-3222823 GCF_965249125.1 Pelagibacterium sp. | reverse complement strand
CAACGTGGTTATCCACGAAGGCAAGCTCTCGACGCTCAAGCGCTTCAAGGATGAGGTCAAGGAAGTCCAGTCCGGCCAGGAATGCGGTATGGCGTTCGAGAAATACGAAGACATGCGCCCCGGCGACGTCATCGAATGCTATCGCGTCGAAAAGGTTCAGCGCACGCTGTAACGGCGCTAAGCCTCTAGATCAAATCCGCTTTTCTTCGAATCGCGGGTTTGATCTAAGTCCTTGTTTTGTCGCGCGTCCGAACCGCAAAACCGTTTCCACTTTTTCTGGACGCACTCTAATATTAAAAGGCGCCGCTCATCGGGTGGCGCCTTTTTCATGGGCGCGTACGGTGGCCAGATAGCTGCGCGAGACAGGAAGACGCTCCCCGGTCGCAAGTTCGACAACCACACGATTGTCGACACGTCTGACGGCTGCAATGGCGGCTCTCGCAACCCGGTGGCTGCGGTGGATCTGGAGGCCTTCTACGCCCTCGGTCTCGCCGATCGCGTCTGAAAGGCGCATCAAAATCAGTGACTTGCCTTTGTTCGTATGGACTTCCACGTAGTGATCGGCCATCGACATATGGCTCAGGGATCCCCGCATATCCTTTGGCAACCGGTCGAGAATTTTCGGCATTTTCGCCGTTTCGGGCGCCGTTTGCGTCTTCCGCCTTTCAAGCTGCGGTTCAACCACCCCTTCTATTACACCCATCAGCGCTAAACCGATAAAAAGGCAATAGATGTAGAGTTCTAAGAGGCTTAGCCCGGTATCGCTCAGGTCGGGAAAGAACAGCCAGCTTATCGAAACGACTGCTGCTGTGACTGGAATCGACGACCCGATGCCCAGAACGGCGATACGCGCGATCAGCGGGCCACCGCGCGGCAGGATCAGCGCCTGGGCAAGTGTTGCCCCGATGGTGCCAGCCCCGTAGCTGCCCACAACGATCAGCAGCCAATAGGCGATACGTGGGGCCGGCGCCAGATGCTCGAAGGTCGAAAAAGGCCCGGTAATTCCGGCGATTACCCCAACTCCCACCATGATGCCCCAAGCCAGCGGACTGGAAAAAACACCGTGCAATTGGCGAAGCGTGAAATGAATGGGACTGTCGTTCACGAAGGCAAATTCCTGGTTCACGTATCCGGGCTTGCGACTCTGACGCCCTTTGGACACTCGGTGCACACGTGTCTTACGCCCAGACTACATGCCGGAGCCGTCCAATGGATGCAACAGCCCTCACCCATGCTTCATTCCCCATTCAGCTTCACGTCGCCTGCGCGGTGCTCGCGCTTCTGATCGGAACCCTGATGCTATTCTGGCGCAAGGGCACGTCTCTCCACAAAGCGCTGGGCCGGATTTGGATCGCACTTATGATCGGAGTTTCGCTCTCATCGTTCCTTATCTCTGAAATCCGTCTGCTCGGCCCCTATGGTCCCATCCATATTCTGTCGCTTTTCACCCTGTTCGGACTGTGGGGCGGCTGGCAGGCCATTCGGGCCGGCGATGTCAGAATGCACCGCACGACGATGATTTCGGTCTATGGCGGCGGGTTGATCGGTGCGGGCCTGTTCACCTTCCTGCCCGGGCGCATCATGCATCAGGTGGTGTTTGCCGATGGAGGCGCGACCGCATTGCTGGCCGGGCTCGGTATTGGGGCAATTCTGGTGGCGCTCTACTACCAGCGCCGCCGTGCGGCCCTATGAGATATCGCCCGCAAAGAGTTTGGAATGGGCCTGGATCAATCCAACTATACGGTCGGCGAGCGTCCTGACCGGCGGACTGTGGCGCTCCTCATGGTGCAGGATCAGCCATTGATGCGAGGCCAGCTCGGCGATCGGGCCCCTTATGCGCGAAAGGCGGGGATCGGCGTCGCCGATAAAGCAGGGGAGCACGGTGAGCCCCGTGCCCGCTGCTACAAGCTCGCGCACCGAATGGGCATCATTGCCGCTGACAACGATGCGATCGCCGTGATGGGCTTGCAGCCAGCGGGCCGAGGCCGTTCCGGCGGCCGGGCCCGTAACCCCGACGAACAGCCCGTCGCGCACGCCCGCCACAAGGCGCGGCGCGCAATAAAGCGCATAGGCGACCGGTGTCAGCTTGCGGCCTGCCAGGCTGGGCTCGGTGGGCGCTGAACTGCGGATACCGATATCGGCGGCGCGGCGCCCGATGTCGACCTTCTCATAGGCGGTGACGAACTCGACCCGGAATCCGTCATTTGGTGACCAGAGCTCTTCGATGTGCCGGGCCAGAAAGTCTGTGGTCCAACCTCCTGCCGACACCCGCACGACTCGCGCGCCGATGGCTCCGTCACGCCAATGGGTGACGGCCCGCATGGCGGCTTCGACATCCTCGGCACGCTTGAGCAGCGCTTCGCCTGCAGTGGTGAGCGTGAATCCGGTCCGGGCGCGCACAAAGAGCGTTTCGCCGATCTGGCGTTCGAGCGCCGTGACCCGCCGCCCCAGCGTCGCCGCGCTCAGCCCCGTCGTTGCGCGCGCCGCCGACAGCCCGCCGAGCCGCGCGACGTCGAGAAACAGTCGAAGATCATCCCAGGACAAATCCATGTTTCAATTATGAAACATGGTGGAGGGATGGGCAATGGCGGCATCTCTCATCATCGCGGTTCCGGACGGGGTGGGGCGAGAGGCGTTGCCGCTCAAGGCCCCCTCACCGGTCTGCCGGCCACCCTCTCCCCCGAGGGGCGAGGGTTAAGCTTGCCGATAGGCTGGAGATCGATCGCGGTGTCGGGAAGCCGCAGCCGCCCGCCCTCACTCCGGCGGGGTGCGTTTCATCTATGCATTGCCGATGATGATGCCGGCGGCAAAGACCAGTGAGCCGCCCAGAACCACCTGCAGGACGGCACGCCAGAAGGGGGTGTCCATGAAGCGCTTCTGGATCCAGGCGATGGTCCAGAGCTCGACGACAACCACGGCCATGGCGATTGTCGTGGCGGTCCAGAAATGAGGAATGAGATAGGGCAGGGCATGGCCCAGCCCGCCAACGGCGGTCATGATGCCCGAGGCAAAGCCGCGTTTGATGGGCGAACCGCGACCGGTCAAGCGCCCATCATCGCTGGCCGCTTCGGTAAAGCCCATTGAGATCCCCGCGCCCACTGAAGCGGCCAGACCGATCAGGAAGGTCGACCAGGTGTCGCCCGTCGCAAAGGCGGCGGCAAAGATCGGCGCGAGGGTGGAGACCGAACCGTCCATCAGCCCGGCAAGCCCTGGTTGGATATAGGTCAGAACGAAATTGCGGTGCGCCGTGGTTTTTTCAACTTCCCGGCTCTCGGTGTCGAGATGGGCATCCTTAAGCGCTTCTGCCTTGTGTTCGTGCCCGCGCTCAGCGCGCTCGAGATCGCCCAGCAATTTGCGGGTATCGGCATCCTCGGTCTGTTTGATGGCTTCAGCATAAAACCGTGCGGCGTCCTGCTCCATGTCGCGGGCCTGGTTGCGCACGGCGTCCAGATCGAGCTCAGCCATGAGCCACACAGGCTTGCGGGTGTAAAAGCCACGCACATGCTCGCGCCGGATCGGTACGATAGAGGGGCCGAAGCGCGTCGCGTAGCGGTCGATCAGCAGGCGCCGGTGGTGGTCCTCCTCAGCCGCCATGCCGTCGAAAATTGCGGCGCTGGCCGGATAATCCTCGCGCAAGCGCTCGGCGTAGGCGGCATATATGCGACCATCCTCCTCTTCGGACGATATGGCGAGGGCAAGAATTTCCCTCTCGGACAGGGACGAAAAATCGCGGCGGACAGGACGGAAGGCGGACAGCATGAAAGGGTACCGATCAAATAGTTTAGAATTATTCTAAACTATAACGACCGTCTGGCAACCACCTTTTGTGTCGCCGTTTCGCACGCATTCATCTGGCTAAGCAGCCATGAGCGGAACTTTCGGGTACGGGCGGGAAGACCGCGGCCCTTTGCGGTTGCAAACCAATAGCCGAATTTCGAATGGGTGATGGTGGGGAATGGGGCGACCACCTGGCGGCGTTCCAGCCCGTAGTCTGCCATGATGCCAAGCGCCAGCAGCACGCCCTGACCGGCGATAGCCGCGTCGAACGCCAGGGCGGGGTCGGAGATGGTGGGGCCCGAGAGTTTCAGGTCGGGTTGGCCAACGGTCGCCAGCCAGTCGGGCCAGGACAGCATCGATGCCTGATCCATGATCACAGGGACATGGGCCAGATCGGCCGGGGTCCTCAGCCGCTCGGCCAGCGCGGGTGCGCAGACCGGAAACACCGCATGGGTGCCGATCGGCTCGGCGGCAACGCCGGGCCAGTCGCCGGCGCCGAACCGGATGCCGCAATCGACATCGGGCCGGCCAAGATCAACCAGGGCACCGGTGGTCAGAAGTTTCAGTTCGATCTCGGGATGGGTGGCGCCCAGATCGGCCAGTCGCCAGATAAGCCAGCGCGAAGCAAAAACATTGCCCACTGTAACGGTCAGAAGATTGCGGTCCCGCGAGGGCGCCATAAGGCCGGCTTGCGCGCGGGTCAAAGCGGTAAACCCGGTATCGAGATCGGTCAGAACCTCAAGCAGCGCGCGGGTGGGCACCAGCCCCTTGGGCGTGCGCTCAAACAGGGCCAGCCCACTCCGATCCTCGGCCCGGCGAATATGCTGGCTGACCGCGCCGGGCGTAACTCCGAGCGCCTCGGCGGCTGGGCCGAGTGCCCCGTGCCGCGCCACGAGAACGAGGGCATGGAGGGCATTGAAGGGAATAGAGGGTGCTTCTCTCATATAGTTTTTCTAAATCATAGCGCAGAAGTTGTCGATGGGAATTGCCGATTTATCGGGAGATTATGTGGGATACATATAAGAAGGTTACGACAAATGCTGAAATCATTCTTCCGGTTTTTGACCGAACCCGAACCCCAATCCGTGACGCGGCAGAGCGGCCCCGAAACGCTCGACCATCTCGATTTGCATACCCTGGCCGATCTGCCGGCTTACCATCCGTCCCGTGAAACCAATTCCCCTATGGCGGCACATGACAGGACGCCGACAGATTGCTAAAGTTTGACCGCTGGCGTCGGGTTGATGGCGCCCGGATGAGGAGAAAACCCATGAAAAACCTGTCGCTCGCCCTTCTGGCGGCCTGTGCCGCATCGACTTTTGCACTGCCCGCCCTGAGCATGGAACTGACTGAAACCTGGCGGCTGGAAGGACTCCAGATGCCTGAATCAGTGATTTACGACGCCGCCAACGACCGGATTATCGTCGGCAACATGGTTGCCATGGGCGCCGAGGCCGGCGAAAACGGCTACCTGTCGCTCGTTTCACCCGATGGCGAGATGGTCGAGGAGCAATGGGTGACCGGCCTACAGGATCCGCGCGGCATGGCCATCGTCGGCGAACAATTGTTCGTTGCCGACAATATGGGCTTCCATATCATTTCGCTGGCCGACGGCGCGCTGGTCGAAACCGTCACGATGGAGGGCGCGGCGTTTCCCAATGACGTCACGGCGGACCAGGGCGGCAATGTGTACATTTCCGACATGTTCAACCAGACCATCTGGCGCTACGCAGGCGGCGAGGCTTCCATCTGGTTCGGGCCCGACGAGGGTATGACCTTCCCCAACGGGCTTCTGGCCCATGACGGGCAGGTCATCGTCGGTTCGATGGGCGCCGATATGGGCGAGAACTTCACCTTTGGTGTGCCCGGCGGACTGTACGGTGTCGATATGGACGGAACCGGCGTAACCCCGCTCGACGGGGCGACTGAAATCGGCGCCATCGATGGTGTTGCTGTTATCGGCGACACCATCATCTTCAACGATAACCCGACCGGTGCCATCTATGGCTGGCAGGACGGCGAGACTGTGGAACTCGCCAATGTGGGCTCCGGCGGCGCCGATATATCTGCCTATGATTCGACCGTGCTCGTTCCCCATTTGCAGCAGGGAGCCCTGATCGCGTTCAGCCTGACCGAGTAATCCTTACTCACATATCTGGGCTGTGCAGCTCTGGCCGTGGCAGCCCAGATCGAAGTGGAAATGGTCTTCGTGCTCGGAATTGGCTTCGGGGCCGAGAACCGTGGTGAACCGCCCGCAGGCCGCCGAATGGGCAAAGCCCAGGAATTTAGCTGCTGGCTGTGCCGGCAGCGCTCTCCAGTCATCAAGCACTGAAATGGTTGTCCCATCGGCGAAATTTATCGCGGTGATGTCGATTGCGTTGCCCAGACCATGCTCGGACACGAACCCCGTATCCGCGCCATTGCGCAGGCGGCAGGTGTAGCCCGGTCCAGTGGCAAGATTTTTGACTTCGGTGTCGAGCACCGCGCTTGCGTAGGCCCCCACTTCGCCGGCCCAATCGGCAAGGGCGGTGGCCATTGTGCAATTGGTGACCGGGGTGCCAGATAGTGCAATTTCGCGTCCGTTGACGCGGATGGCTGAAATCGCAATCGGGCTTTGCAGCCCGCAACTGCCCTCCGAGAGCGGCGGCACAATCTCCCCGATGACCGAACCAGTCAGCAGGGCCGGACAGGCAGCCTGATAGACGCGTGTGATCTCACCTTCGGGTGCGTCTTCCGCATCGGGCCCGGCGACAAGAGTTTCACTATCCGCATTATCGCTGCCCAGCCCATCGGGACGCGGCTGGGGCAGCGGGGGTTCGGCCTGCGGTTCCTGGCCCGATGCCGGCATCGTGGCGAGCAGGAACAGCGAGAAAAGCACAGCGATGCGGGTCATTTATGGCTCCGGGAGGCGCTTGGGATGCATATGCAACGCCCATAGGCGCGACATGTTGCCAAAACTCACGTTAACCGCGCACAAACCATCTTCCCGAAACGCCGGGTTTGCTGCTATCAGCGGCCCCATGAAAACACCGCAGAAGACCCCGCTTTCCCGCATCCGCAATTTTTCCATCGTGGCCCATATCGACCACGGGAAATCGACGCTTGCCGACCGCCTGATCCAGCTCACCGGCGGGCTCGATCTGCGTGAGATGAAAGAACAGGTGCTCGATTCCATGGATATCGAGCGCGAGCGTGGTATCACCATCAAGGCTCAGACCGTGCGGCTCGAATATGAGCACACCGATGGCGAGCACTATGTGCTCAATCTGATCGATACTCCGGGTCATGTCGACTTCGCCTATGAGGTCAACCGTTCGCTCGCCGCCTGCGAAGGCTCGCTGCTGGTCGTCGATGCCGCCCAGGGCGTCGAGGCGCAGACATTGGCCAATGTCTATCACGCCATCGAGGTGAACCACGAGATCGTGCCGGTATTGAATAAGATCGACCTGCCTGCCGCCGAACCCGAGCGCGTCAAGACCCAGATCGAGGACGTGATCGGCATCGATGCATCGGACGCGGTGGAAATCTCCGCCAAGACCGGGTTGGGGATCGACAAGGTTCTGGCCGCCATCGTCGAACGCCTGCCCTCACCAAAGGGTGATGAAAATGCGCCGCTCAAGGCCATGCTGGTCGACAGCTGGTACGATCTCTATCTGGGCGTCGTCGTGCTGATCCGGGTGATCGACGGGCGTATCAGGAAGGGCCAGAAGATCCGCATGATGCAGGCGGGCGCTTCCTATGAGCTCGACCGTGTGGGCGTTTTCACCCCCAAACTGGTGGAAGTGGGCGAACTTGGGCCGGGCGAAATCGGGTTTTTTACAGCCTCGATCAAGGAAGTGGCCGATACCAATGTCGGCGATACAATCACCGATGACAGAAAGCCCACCGCAGAACCGCTTCCCGGTTTCCGCCCGGCCCAGCCCGTGGTGTTTTGCGGACTGTTTCCGGTCGATGCATCAGACTTCGACGATCTGCGGGCGGCCATGGGCAAGCTGCGTCTCAACGACGCCAGTTTCTCGTTCGAGATGGAAACCTCGGCCGCGCTCGGCTTCGGGTTCCGCTGCGGTTTTTTGGGACTGTTGCACCTCGAAATCATCCAGGAACGGCTGAGCCGGGAGTTCAATCTCGATCTCATCACCACCGCCCCTTCGGTGGTTTATGAGATTCAGATGACCGATGGCACCGAAGTCATGCTGCACAACCCCGCCGACCTGCCCGATCCGGTCAAGATCGAGGAAATCCGCGAGCCCTGGATCAAGGCGACGATTCTGACGCCCGATGACTATTTGGGCGCGATTTTGAAACTTTGCCAGGATCGCCGCGGCATCCAGACCAATCTGAGCTATGTCGGCCAACGCGCCATGGTGGAATACGATCTGCCGCTCAACGAAGTAGTGTTCGATTTCTACGATCGTCTGAAATCGATCTCCAAGGGCTATGCCAGTTTCGACTACCAGCTCGACGATTACCGGGCCGGCGATCTGGTGAAGATGAGCATTCTTGTCAATGCCGAGCCGGTCGATGCGCTCTCGATGCTGGTGCACCGGAGCCAGGCCGAGCATCGCGGCCGCCAGATGTGCGAAAAACTCAAGGACCTGATCCCGCCGCACCTGTTCGTCATTCCCATCCAGGCCGCCATCGGCGGGCGCATCATCGCCCGCGAGACAGTGCGCGCCATGCGCAAGGACGTGACCGCCAAATGCTATGGCGGCGACGCGACCAGAAAGCGCAAGCTGCTCGAAAAGCAGAAAGAGGGGAAAAAGAAGATGCGCCAGTTCGGCAAGGTCGAAATCCCCCAGGAAGCTTTCATCAAGGCACTCAAGATGGACGACTGATCCAGATTTTCTGTCTGAATTAAAAAATGTCGGGTGTCATAAGGTCCAGTCGTCCTTTGGTCGGCCCTCAAGACGGGTCGCTAAAAACTGGAGATCGGACAGATGAAATATCTCACCATGGTGACCACCACCAACGCGGCTGAAATCGGCCAGCCTCCCGCCGAACTGATGATGGCGATCGGGAAGTTGGCCCAGGAGGCCGGCCCCAGGCTCATCGATAATGGCGGGATGGCCAGAATGGGGTTGGGCGCGATCAAGAAGGGCAAGCTCAAGGTGGACGGCCCTTTCACCGAGACTAAGGAAGTGGTCGCTGGCTTTGCAATCCATGAGCTCGGCAGCGAGGCCGAAGCCATCACCTGGGTGCGCAAATTTCTCGAGCTGCACGAGACCCACTGGCCGCAGTGGGAGGGCGAAGTGGAACTGCTCGAGATCATGTCGATGGGCTGACAGAACAGGGCGCCGAAACCATCGGCGCCCTTGATGCCTATTCCAGCGAAAAACTTCCCGTTTGCACCGCACCGGCCATCGCGTAGCGATTGATCGTGACCCCGCTGGGCGAAGTGATCGAACTGACAAGCGAAAGCGCGCTTGGTGCCACGCCCCCGCCGAACAGCCGCTTGCCCTTTCCCAGCAATACAGGAAAGGTCAAGGTGTGGATTTCATCGACGACGTCCGCAGCCAATAGCGCCTGGATGAATTGTGCCGAACCCTGCGTGAGAAGATTTCGCCCCTCTTCGGTCTTGAGGTTGCGCACCGCCGCGACGGCATCTCCTTTGAGCACATGGCTGTTCCGCCATCTCGTCGTATAGTCGGGGTTGCGGGTGGCGACGTATTTGTTGATCGCACCGAACTGGTCGGCCAAGGCATCCTGCCCTTCGAGCTTTGGCCAGTGATTGGCGAAAATTTCGTAGGTCCGACGGCCCAGCAGCAAATCGTATGGATCGGCAAGGACTGCGTCCATGGCTTTGCCGACGGTTTCGTCGAAATAGGGCACCGTCCATCCGCCCAGCGTAAAGCCGCTATCGGTATCTTCCTGCGGGCCGCCGGGGCCTTGCATGACGCCATCGAGGCTGACGAAGGCGGCAACACTGAGTTTTCTCATTTGATCTCTCCTTTGAGCTAACCGCGGGGCAATTCCCGCGTCCTGCCCCAAGGACGAGCCAACTTTCGTCCGGCCGACATTTTTGGCTTATGGTTTTTTCAGTTCGTGCCCGGGAGCCAGCGCGCCAGTGGCAAATCGCGTTCGAGACTGTAAAAACCGCCGGCCTCGGCGGCTTGCCATTCGCTTACGGCGCCATCAGGCCAGAGCATGCGGATTTCGGCATTTTGCGCTTCGTCCAGCCCGAAATGGGCAAAGCCTATGACGCCGCTCACATGTCCGCCACCCGATGTGATCTCGCGGCGCTGGACAATATCTCCCGTTCGCACCTCGATCCAGCCACCGATGGCGTCGCGATTGGCTCCGGGCTGGCGCGGGGCGATTGCCAGCCAGTTTCCAGTGTCCTCGCTGACGTTCTGCCAGAGTTGGGCGTTGGCGTGGCGGTTGACGACGACGAGATCGAGTTGCCCGTCGAGATTGAAATCGGCCAGCGCCGCCCCACGTGCGGTCAGAAGGCTGGCCACACCCGCTTCATCGCCCGCTTCAAGGAAGGTGCCGTCGGAACGCTGGAGCAGCAAATTGTTGGGATCGAGCAACGCGAAATCGGGCATTTCCCACACGTTGCCCTTTGCAACGAAAAGATCGGCCAGCGCGTCATTGTTGACGTCCTCGAACTGGGCGTGCCATGCGGTCGAGGGCTTGATCTCGCCGCCCGTATATGGGCGATGCGCGGTCACGCCTCGCGCGTAGGCAAGATCGGCATAGACGGGAAGCGGGCTGCCGGTTTCCGGAATGTCGGATAGCACTTGGAGTTTGTTGTCGGCCATCGAGGTGAGGAAATATTCCGGATAGCCGTCGGAATTGAGATCGTGCCCCGCAATGCCCATGCCCCAGATGCGCAGCCGCTGCCAGCCGTCCTCAGGGCCATAGAGTTGCGGCGCGGCCCCGCTTTCGAGCCGCCAGAGCTGTTCCTGTCCGCCCTTGTAATACTCGCGATCATTGGACACCCGCAGCGAGGGGGTGCCCGAGCGGTTCCAATCGGTAAACAGCATCGAAAGCGCGCAATAGCTCGGCGTCAGCGCGAACGGCGCGCCGAACTGTTCGCCGGCCCCGGCGGGTCGGTGCAGCCAGTTGTCGGTACACGACCCCCAGGGCATCATCGTCTCGTAGCGGTCGACATAATTGCCGATGGCGATGGTCGGCCAGTCTTGTCCGGCCTCCCAAGTCGCGGCAAAAGCGGTGGACCACCCGTCTCCGCCGTCAAAACCCCAATCGGCGTTGGCGCTTTCGAACCGGCAATCGCCCAGCCCGCGCATCAGCTGGTTTTCACCAACCCGCAACAGGACGAGATCCATGATGTCGTCGCTGTCGATATCGAGAGGATAAGCGCCGGTGACGGCTTCCATCTCAAGCCCGCTTGCTGCTTCGGCAAAACTAAGAGCGCCGCCGACGGCGGTGGTATTGCGGTAAAATTTGGCCGGGGCAGTGCCGCCGGCCAGCATCATGTCGGGCAAGCGGTTCCCGTCGCAATCAAACACCGCAACGCCCCCGCCCACCATATATTCCCATTCGCCCGAAAAAATGCTTTCGATTCCAGCGCTGTCGGTGACTTCGGCAAAGCGCGGGATGGCAGGTTCCTGGCCCAGCGCTGGCGCGGCAAGCAGGCTCAATCCCAGCAAAAGCCGCATCATGACGGGCTCCTCGTGACGAGCGCGTTGGTGAACCCGGCGATACACCGGCCCTGTTCGAGCCCCTGCTCGATGGCCGAGCGAAAATGGATGCCGCCATAAAGCCGCGACACCGCTGCTTCCTCGGCTGCCTCCCAAAAGCTACCGAACTGGCGCACGGCCAGCCCGTCATCGGAATGGGTATGATCGGAAAACGCGAAATTTGCGCCGAAATAGGCCTCAAGCATGCCCGCAGCGGCGCCCGATTGGGTGGAGTGCCCGGAGGGATATTCGGGAAAAGGCGGGGTGATCAGAATGGGCTGCCAGGCCGCGTCGACCAGCCGGTTGATATAGGTCACCGGGCGCACGAGGTTGTATTGATATTTCGCATCCCAGCACCCGATGAAGGCGTCAGCAAGCACCACGCCGAGCCGGGCCAGCACGTCGACGGATTCCGCAAGGTCCGCATCCTTGCTCTCGAGTGCGTCCAGCGTGAGGAATATCCAATGGCCGGGCGGCGTAGGCGAAAGCATGGGGTCATCCGACCAGAACCGGGCGATGGCCTCCTGTTCCTCGGTCAGGTTGATCACCGCGTCGTGGACCTCCATGGCCTCCTCGTAAAACGCCGAGCCCGGTGTCTCGCTGTAAGCAGGGGGCGGAGGCAGCGCACAGCTGTTGCCCTCGGGCATGGCAAAGGGCCGGTTGTTGCCCCAGCCGGGAAGCAGGGGTGCCTGTTGAACGGCCACGCGATTGGTGGGCACCCACAGCGAGGGGTCTTGAACGGCTTCAAAATCATAGGGGAAGCCCAGATTTTCGATGACCGCCCCGCCATCATCGAGCGACCATGCGAGGATATGTTCGCCAATGGCGGTGCCCAGCGCCGTACTGCGTGCAACGATCTCCGGATCGACACCTTCGGCCAGCATCATTGCGGTGCGGCTATCCATAGTGTCCATGGCGCGCTGGCCGGTGGGGCCGGTATTGCCGAAAAAGGCGTTGGCCCCAAAGCTCATCGCCGCATGCAGAAGAATGGCTTCGTCATAGGCGGCGCCGGGCTCGCGCGCGGGTAGGGGCTCGAGTGCGTTGAGCTGGCCGGCCAGTGTTGAGAACGCATTGTCGCCGCTTGCCACTGTCTCATAGGCAGTGACCCCCAGATAGGCGAACGCGCGGCTGGCCACCGGCGGGGAATAGGTCGGCGTGTGGCGCACGAGTTCGAGGATCAACCGGTTCCAGCCGATCAGCACGTCCTGCGCATCGAGCCGCTGGGCCTGCGCCGGTTGAACCGCGCCGATGGCAACAACCAGAGCCAATGCCCAAAGGCACAACCACGCCAACCCATGGCTCCGTAGTTTTTCCCCCAAGATGATCCTCCCAACTCCCTAGACTTTAGTCTCATCTATGCACGGTGTTTGCCCCCTCGCAAGGGCGATTGCGCGCCGGGGGCTATGCGAGACGGCGCCGGTCCTGACATGCTTAAATCCCTGTTGCACCATGCCCGCGCTTACAGTAGGTTCCCGCCGAACCGTTCGGGCATTTTCCGCCCCGGGCACCCGTAGCTCAGCTGGATAGAGCGCTGCCCTCCGAAGGCAGAGGTCACACGTTCGAATCGTGTCGGGTGCGCCAACAACTTCAAGGGTTTAGCTGTAACCTTCACCCACCACCGCGCCGATAACTCACAAAATACTCACGACATCAGTTGTCGAGGATCGCCGAATAGAGCCCGTCCCGGCACATGGTCATCATGACCTGGGCCATCAGCTCAGGCATTTCCACACCGCGCTTGCGCGCTTCCTCAGCTAGTTTGGTGCGGTACTTCGCGGCGAGTGGGACCGAGACGTCGCAGTAGGTATGCCGAGGATCAGTGGATTTCGGCGTCAGCCCCCAGTGCCGCGCCATTGCCCTAATCGCGTTGGCAGAGGTGCCATCGTTCAATTCCGCAGCGATGGCCGGGGCGCTGTATCCGTTCGCAAGCATGGCAGCGACCTTGGCCGCCTTGGAGTTGGGCCACTGGTCGCCAAAGAGCGGGTGGCCGACACGTTCAACGGTCTGGGACATGGGTGCGTACCTTGTGCGGACTGTTCAGAAATAAATATCCAATCTTGCCGCAATGTTCAATTGTCACGAACGCCTTGCGGTGCAGGGGTTCTGTCACATCGGCGGCCCCTGATTTTTCTTTCGGCCTACGGGCTCAAAACGCCTGCCAGAAAATAAAATCTGCGGATGAGGGGGGCGCGGGTGTCCCGAATGGCCCTTTTGGGCCTTTAAGGATACCCCCCCCCGGCCGAATAACCATCGCCAGAACGTTAATCTGGCTTTTCGCGCACTTTACGTCACCGCCGGTCGATAACCCGGTTTGGCGAGGGTTTATAGAGCCCCGCCCTGCTGCTTACAATGTGCGGCCAATGGGCTGGCCCATCCTGTCTGGCCACTCATGTATGCGCTTTAATACAGCGCCCGTTGCTGTGACAACGGCATGATCGATATGGCATCCTACGTAATTGCCAGGCGGCATCTTCCGACCCGGCAGGAAGTCGGGGAGACTGTCCTCGATCTTGGTGCGCATGAGGTCGAACCGCGCGACCAGTCCTGCCGAGAAGTCACTGGGACTCCATCCGCTCGACCGGAGTTCGTCTGTACTGAGTTCGGGACAAAAGGCGATATATTCGCCGAAGTGAGGCTTGAGCGCGGGCAGGCTGATATCGGATTCCTTCAGGCTGCGAAACTTCCATAAGCACGGGCCGTGTGTCTCGGATATCGCCGCAATCACGATCGTCCAATGAAAAGGCGATGATATCTGTGGTCGCATCGGAAGCGTTCGCTCCAGATATGAAATGGCGCCATCCACAGTATCGCCCATCGTTGCTCCCTGGACCCAACGGCAAATCTGATCGATAGATTCGTCGTCTCCGACACCTGACACCGCTAAGGGCAAGGTAGGTGCCAAGCGTAGCTTGTCGCGGCGACCGACCAAATCGCCTCTGTAATTCCAAACACCGCCATCGGTCGCCATTTCGACCCGATCGGCATACCTTGTGGCAAGGAGAACGCTCATGCTGATTGCCTCGCCAGTTCCTGCAAACCATGTCCGTGATCGTCGCTGGCTGCTCCGAGCTGTTGTCGGAGAGTAAGTTCTTGGGCCATCAAGTCGATGCGCTTCCGATAGTCCGCGATCGCTTCGGCAAAGTGATTCCTCCCGCCGCTGGAAGATGATCCGCCACCTGGTCTGGTTGGGGGCGCACCTGGTGGAGGTGGAGGTGCAATGTCGATAGCGCCATCTGGACCGAAGGTGAATCCCTCATAGAGGTTTTCGCCAGGACGGTTGCCAAGCGCCAGACGTAGCCGCATGGCGTTGCGCTGATCGGGTGTGAGCTGTTCCGAAAGAGGCTGGTTGGCACCCGCCCCGACTGTGCCTCCGCCAGCCGTGGCGAAAAAATTATTGAACGAATGGATGAAACTGTCCAAGGCTGTTGCCGCTTCGACAATTGCAGTCTTGAGAGCGCTACCTACGGTGGTTGCGACGGCATTGAACTTGCGATCCAATTCGTCGGCCGCCTTGATCACCTCATCGTCCAGTACGGCACCAAGTTCGTGGGCTTCACGGATGGTATCCTCGATGCCCTCCCGGCCATCATCGATCAATTGGACAAACCTCTCGCCGGCTGATCCGCCGAAAACCTCGTCGGAAATGCGGATCTGTGCAGCTTGGTCGAGCTCTCCCAGCTTGCCAATTATCTCGGCAAACAGGACGGAAGGGTCCTGAAGTTTGAGGGCTAGAGTTTCGGCGTCGTACCCGAGACGCTGGAAGGCTTCCGCGGCCGATCCGCCTCCGGTGACAATGAATTCGTCGGCGCGAAGGTTGAGCTCTTTGATGCCATCAACCAGGCCATCTACAGCGATGCGGTTGACCTCCGCGACATACTTGAGTTCCTGGAATGCCTGAAAGCTCAGCCCCGCCCGCTGCGCTTCGTCGCCAAGCATGGCGATGTTGCGGGTAAGATTGCGAACGCCGGCTATTGCGGCTCCACCAGCAAGCGGCCCAATCAGTCGGCCAGCCAGCGCGCCGAATTGTCCGACCAGCGCCGTGCCCATCTTGGAGAATCGGCCTTCGATCTGTTTCGTCGTCTGGGCGGTCTTTCGATCGGCGCGGTTCATCGCCTTTTCGAACTGATTTATCCGCGCCTCCATGGACACGACCAGCCGTTCGATTTCCTGTGCCATTGTCTAATGCTCCGTCACGTCGATGCGCGCGGCCAACTCTGAAAAAATGCGCGCGGTTTCTTTCGGGCCATTAGCAGCCAAGCCCACGGCGGCGGCTTGCTGGAGGATGGCTTCGAACAGGTCCTCGGCGGAGATGCCATCTTCAACAAGTTCAACACCCATCTTTTCAAGCTGAGAACGGATAAGCTCCATGTGGTCGGCGTTCTTGGTCATCGCTTCGCTCCCCTGCGGGTGTCCATGTGGGGGGGCGAGCAAATCCGCACCCCCCCCCTCTCGTCAATCCACTAGCCGCAGCGTTGCCGCGCGTTGCTCGTCGGCCCTGCGATTGCTCTCGATGGCGGTAACAGCGCTACGGAATGCTCCGGCAATGGCATGGTCGAGGCTTGCGCCTGTCAAGCCGATGGAGCGCATGCAGTTCGCGATCTTGCCGTGAACGTCCACGATATCGTCTTCTGTCATTCGGCGAATTGCGAACCCATCATCCATGATCAACGACCTCGCTTAACGCGCATTGTCTTGTAGGACTTGACGCCATCGGGACTAACGCTCACGAGAACATCGATCGTCTCATGGGTCTTGCGGTTCTCTTCGCGCTCCGCCTCTCGGCGCTCCATGTCGCGTAGCAACTTCTCGCCATGGGCTAAAATATCATCAGCGGTGTTCATGCTCTTCTTCTCCGTGGTGGAACTCAATCTTGAGATTTTGCGCCTTTGATGCCCTCAATGGCGTCTAAGCGCTGTTTGTGGTCCCTGACCGCCTCGCTGAGGAGGTCGATCGCGCGGTACAGTTCCGCCCGCGACGGGGCGCTTTTCATTCCCCTTTCGCCGAAGATTTCCTGCATTTTCTCGACCATGCTCATCTCTTTGACTTTCCTGCCGGCATCCTCACCCGCGGCTTGTCGCCTTGCTCCAGTGCCTTGAGGCGGCGATCCAAGTCGGCAAACTCGGCGTCCACGTATTGTTTGACCGCCTCAAAGCCTTGGTCCATTGCCTCCTGCAGAGACATGGTTTGTCCACCTGATCGAGCCATTGTCTTCACCTTCGCGTTGATCAGGATGCGACGGGATCGCCCCAGGCGATGCCCGTCAGCTTGGCCAGCGCATTGTCACGGCCGGCGAGACGCGCCACGCCAAACCATGCGGTAGCAAGGATGGCCACGCTGTTGGTCTGGAACATGCTCACGAGCTCGGTTGCGGTCGGCGTGTCGCTGTCATTGGTGGGCTCGGCCACGAACTGGATCGAAGTGTCGTTCGATGCCTCCAGCGTGATGGCTTCGTTGTCGCCGCCAATCCCCATGCCGTCCACCAGGATCATTTCGCCATCGTCGAGTGCATCCGATGCCATCGCGGGAACGTCGAGGATGGTGCCTCCCTGCAAGCCCAGCTCGGGGAATACCCTCTGCCCGGTCACAGAGACCGCGGTTGCAGCCTTGCGAAGAACGTTGGGGGCCAATACCCACACCAATCTGGATTCCGCGGTTCCACCCACCGCGTCAGCCAGTTTCCTGACATCGTCCATGGGGTCATCGGTAGCCGTGAATGTCGGGGTGTCGCCATCGATCACCGATGCGAAGAACTGCTTATCCACCACGCTCGCGACGACGCGGCGCAATTCACGGGTGATGAAAGCCTCGCCAGAGGTGCCGGCCGATTTCAGCATTTCCATGGTCATGGTGATCAGGCCGTTGGCCTTCTGGCCCCTGATCAAATCGCCCTGAACCTGAAAGTTTGAGACCGGGACCGCCGCGCCTTCACCGGCCGCGAATGCGGTGGCATTGGCTGTGGTGCCAGATAGCCGGGTGCGAAGGGGCAGCCGGATCATCATGTTTCCATCGAGCAGGGTGTAGAACGCCGATCGATTGCGTAGGCTGGAAACGAATGTGGACGTGATCGCCCGGACATCGGCCAAGCCGGCAAGCCCGGTGTCGCCTGTGTGGCCAGCATATGCTTTGCTGCCGATGATATTCAGAACCCGCGAGGGGGCGCCAGAGCGCTCGGCATAGCCGAGAGCTTCGTCTGTATTGCCGTTTGCCAGTGCCAGGGACTTTGCCCAGGCAGCGAAAGCACCGGCGTCTTGGGCCTGTTGGTAGAGGGTGGCTTGGGATCGCACCGCGTCTCTCCGATAACTCGATTTCCGTTAAATGGACAATCGCACATTCGAGATGGTGGCGCCGTTACGCGTCACCATCCCAAGCGTCTATTTCCTCGATGGCGACCTCACCCAGCCATTCCGACAGAGCATCCTCGATCGCCGCCCGATCGTCCTCATCTGCCATTCGCAGCTTTCCATCCCTGATCAGGATCGGTGCCCAGTTCACGGGGTCAATCACGACGCGGGCGACAATGAGCCCTGCCCTTTGCCGGTCTCGGTATCGCGTCATGCGATCGGAGGCCCCCAATCATGCCTCCTCGGCGCGTTCAACGGGGATAGTGCTGAGCTCGATCTCGACCGCACGAAAGAACCTCGATACCTGGCGGTCGATCTCCTCCTGATCGCACCCGTGCCTCGCCATTTCAGATGCGAGGCCGTTGACGGTGCGTGCCCAGTACCGTTCGCGGCCTTCCTGGGTTTTGCGTTCGGCAAGGGTTCGGGCGGCGGTCGCCACCTTGCGGCGGCGCCGATCGAGCGGGAACGGGATAATTGCTGCGGGACCGTGATCGTCTTTCATCGAAACCTCCACTGGTGGGGCCCAGTCAAACAAATCGAGCTGTGTCATTTCGCAGCCTCAGCCAGGGGCTGCTCCTGTTCACTTAAAGTGTTAGGCGGAACTATGCTTCCGCTCGCGACCGGAACTATTGTTCCTCTCGGAATCGGTTTCTGAGAGGAACTATTGTTCCTGTCAGAACGGGGTTTTCGGCGCTCTCGTCGGCTGGCTCTTTCGGCTTTCCAGCGGGCCAAGGCATCCGCAACGGTGTGCCGGTCAAACTCGTATTCGTTCGATCTTTGGCGGTTGCCGCGCGTCCATTTAAGCCAACCGGCTGCGCTAAGCCGCTGGAGGCATGTCCGCACGTAACGCGGCGTCATATGCGCCTCAGCGGAGAGCGTTTCCTGCGAGGGGAATGTCCGCCATGTCTCGCTGTTCAGATGCTGGAGAATGACGATCCCGACGCGGACATCATTGCCTTTCAGGTTCTTGTCGTTGCTCATCGCCTGGATGACATCGAATTTCCATTTGGCGAACGCAGCACCGACCAGTTGCCTTTCCTGTGCGTCGAGACTTTCATTTCCGCTCATCGGTGACCTTTCGCCGCCGGTTGCGCTCGTTCTCTTTCTGACGCCGGATGACGTTTTCTCGGGCCTGCTGCTTTGACCATTCGGGGCGGCCCTCGAAGGCGTTGTAATGCCAAGGCTGGCGGTCGGGGTTTTCACTCAAGCGTCCTCCCCTTTCGCGGCCATGTGCATGTCGAACAGCGCCTTGCGGGCGCTGCTCAGGGTTGGGAAGGTCGCCACATACTGGTCAAAGGGCCCGAAGGCTTCGAATCCACGATCGGTCTGGTTCACCGTGCCGATCCGAACTGTGCCGACCGTGACAATCTCTTGTTTGGATACGGGCTTACCCATGGGCGACCTCCTCACTGGTTGAGGACATCGGTTCTCCCAGACGGGCCAAGGCCCATCGATCAAGCTCGGTGCGATCGTAAACAGGGATGCGGCCATCACGCCGGAAGGCTGGCCCGCCACCGATGCAAGCCAGCTTCGCTAGGGTGCGGGTGGCCATGGTTACGCCGTGGCGCTGGAGAAGGTAAGCACTGGCCTCTTTGCGTCTGAGCCGAGGCTTTTCGAGAACGTCAGTCATGCCTCTTGCCCTCCCTAATACCGGCATAGAAGGCTTTGCGGAGTTGTGACGCCCTTGTCTCCGCCTCGTTGACGGCGAAGGTCATCAGTTCAAGGTCATGCTTTCGGATGATGAAGTCGCCATCGGGCGTTTGCCCCGCGCTGACGTTGTTCAAGAGGTTGGCGGCGATGGTGGCCATGTTGTCGAGGTCGCAGATTTGCGGCTCAAGGTCTCGGAGGTCGCTCATTGCGAAACCTCCCGACGCTCAACCACGATATTGAAGTTTTTGCCCTGCCGGATAAGTGGGTAGGCATAGGAAATGGCGAGCGTTCGTTCGTATTCATCGTCCTCGGAAAGGCCGCGCCGGCTTTCCAACTCCCGCACCAAGTCCTCGATTTCGAACCCGATCATCTCGTGATGACGCTCTGCCCATTCCTGCAAATTGTTGATCACCTTCACATGGCTGGAGAGACAGGCTTGAAGGACGAAGATTTGGTGCACTGCGGTGAGCGTGGTCACCGCGTCCCGCAACTCTGTAACCGACATCTTCTGGTGTTGGGGGTTGGGGGAGCGAACTGGAGGGGCGCTGTTCATGCTGCACCCCCGATCATCGCGGGCAGAGCCATCAGATTGGCGTGGGCATCGGGCGTAATGTCACCGCAACCCTTGTTCGCCAGACAGCGGATAAGGGCCTCTCGGGTCCGACAGTAGGAGACGCCCCGCCAATCCGGTTTGGCGATGGTTTCTGAGGACTGACGGCGCTGTAAAATCCATTGGATGCCGTCGCGGCATTCGATGACGCGCCAATCGACGTTCAGCCGGATGATGACGCGGTGGTAATCGTCGGCGCTTTCACGCCGCACGGGCTTATCGCTTGCCCGATCGGCAAGCGCGGTGGTATTACTGCTCAACATCTGGGAATCTCCATTCTCAGGCTTCGACGGCATCAGGGGCTTGGACGCCAATCTCGTCCCCTGGTGCCGTTCTCGTTTTCAGTCCAATCTCGATTAACTCCCGGACAGCTTCGGCTCGGCTGTTGAGCCGCTTCTTCCATCGGTAGCTGTCGATGCGGACCAATGCCTCCGGATCGATGAGCGTGACTAGGCGCTCCGTTTTGACCTGCATTGTTGTCACTCCATAAACCTGTTTAGGTTGAACATGTAGAATATGACCGAGCTTGGTCGTATGGTCAAGAAAAACATGTTTAGGTCGAACAGGACGCACCCAATGGCCCGCACGAAATCGCAAGGGGAGATAAAATCACATCAGCAACATTTGCTGATGGCACCGAGCGAGGTGGAAGCCATTGATAATTGGATGTTTAAGAACCGGCTGAAATCCCGGGGGGAAGCGATACGCCGCCTCTGTCAGATTGGGCTCACTTACAATGAAAACGCTGAGCGGATAGAATCGCTCGGGGATGAAATGTTCGAAAAGACCAAGCGATTGCTGGAGCTTTACGTCGAGGGCGTCGAGAACAGCCACGAGGGCATCGACGAGTCTTTCTTTCTGGAAATGGATGCGCTCTTTGAGCGATCTCTGGAGCTTCGTGCGGAGGGCCGATATCTCAAACTGATGCGTGGCAAGCTGTCAGATGACGAAAACGAAAGCGCCGCAACTGACGCTGATAGATTGCGCGGTCAGTATGCGGAGCATCGTAGAAAGCTATTTGCGAAAAAGACCACCTAAGCCGTTCGGGGCATGGCGACCACGATTCCGCCTTCACCTTGGACCGACGGGTTCGACTGACTTGCCCCCTGCGCAGTTTTGCGCACGGTATTGGCTAGCTCGATCGCGAATGAGTGAAACCTATATCGCCTGGGAACGAATGAGTTAACTTGACATTAAGGGCAAAGCAGCCACATTAGGTGCTGAAAAGTCGCCCTGCCTCGCTGAACTGTCACCGGATGGTGTGCGTGCTTGGCAGTCGCCAAGATAGGCAGGCAGGTCGCACCCTTCACTTAAAGTCCCAGATATCCTCGATTTTTTTGCCCAGCATTTGATGCCAGCGTCTGGCATCGCCTCGGTTGTCGCGAAAACTGCGGGCAATTGCTCCGGTGCACATATCTGCCATCTGCACGAGCCGATCATTCCGTGAATCTGAAAAGCGGACCTTCTTAATCGCGCCTTTCTCAGTGTGTCTTCGAAGGTAGGCAGCCAGCTCCTGCTTAAATATTCGCTCGCCCGATCCATCGATCACGACGCTGGCACCTTTCAAAAGACCGTTGTCAAACTTCAGCATCGATTTAACGAAGAAGCTATAAAACGCTTCCTTGTTCGAGCGAAGGTGTCCGCTTTGGATTACCTCTTTCCTTACAACGATGGCTCGCACGCAAAAGTCGAACGATTGGACGGCCTCAAAAAAAGCGTCGCGCACCTCGGGGCGGCTTTTGCTGAATTTGAATTCAGGCTTTACGCCGTGCTTTTTGGCCACTTCATCGATCGCCTTGAGTGCCCTGACCGATTCAGCAGGATCACGAAACACCACCATCGCAACGACGAAGGCGGGGGATGATCCTTTCGAGACTTTAAAGCCAGGATCCCCCGACTCATCAATAAAAACAAGCATGGGGGATCATTGTCAGCCGCTTTTCTAAACTCAAGTGTTTTCAGCCGTTTCCCCCCGCCTAAGCCCTTCTCGGCATCGCCAGCACCTTCGCCTGGGCTCCCGTCATCTGCCGCCACACCTCGGCGCTCACCTTGTTCGCTGCGGCGACTAACACCGCGTCTAGGCGATGGGTGTATTTGCTGGTGACCGTGTGCCCCTTGTGCCCGATCAGCGCGCCAATGGTGCCATCGGAATACTCAAGGTCGCCGGCGATGCTGGCGAACGAATGCCGCAGGACATGAGCAGTCACCCCCTCCAGTTCGGCCTTGACTGTGATGCGCTCGATAGCGGTGTCGAGCGAGCCATAGGCCCCCTTGGGGTTTCGGATGCCGGGAAGCACAAACTCCGCCCCACCCGTGCTCTTTGCCGCCCGTAGCACGTCGATAGCCGCCGCCCCAAGGGGGCGCAGTGATTGCCCGGTCTTCTTGTCGCCAAACACCAGCGCCTGGTTCTCGAGGTCCACTTCGGTCCACCGCAGTTTGTTGATCTCGCTGAGGCGTGCACCGGTGAGGGCCAAAAGGCGAATACCGGTCACCGCCTGCCAGGCTTCCGTGTCAGCATTTGACAGCGCCTTGCCTAGCGCCCGCATTTCGTCGGGTGTCAGGCGCCGCTCTCGCTTCTGGTCCGCTGCCCGGTCCACACCATGGGCGGGGTTGAACTGCAGCGCGCCTTGCCGGATGCCCCATGACAGGATGCCGCCCAGCAAGCCCACTGTGCGCGCCGCCGTACCAGCGCCCCCGGTGACCCGTGCCACGCCGCGCGGCTTTCCAGATTTCACTACTTTAGCGGTCTTGCCATCGGTGACGTCATCGACGAATTGCTGAACGTCGTGCTGGGAAAGGTCCGCGACCAGCTTCTTGCCGAGCAGGGGCTTGATGTGTTTGTCGATGCGCCCCTTGTCGGTGGCAATGGTGGACGCCTTTTTAGGTGTCCGGCTTCTCCGCTTATAGATGCGGCCCGCCTCGGCAGCGGTGATGTACTCATCGCAGAGCTGGGCGACCGTGAGCCCGTCCCGCCGCGCCTTCTTGTCCCGGTTGGACTGCAACGGATCTTCGCCGGCCGCCACCTTGCCGAACTCGACCTGGGCTTGTGACCGCGCCTGCTCGATCGTGATCTGGCCAAACTTCCTAAGCGTCATGCGCCGGCGCTTGCGGTCAGTCGTGAAATAGTCGACGAAGAACGTCTTGCTCGCCTTGTTGATATAGACGCCCAGGCCGGGCACCTCCGAGTCCCAGAGAATGTATTGCTTTTCCCCCGGCTCGGCATTGGCGATCATCGTCTTGGTCAGCTTGACCCTGGCTGGCTTCGGCACCGCTCACTCCCAAAAACTCACAAAATACTATCACTCACAAAGAGCACATGGGAAAAGATGAGCGCAAGCGAGAAACGCAAAAAGGCCCGAAACGCCTTGCTTTCAGGCATTCCGGGCCACTTGGGGAAACTAGGGAAAACTCAAGGAAACGTGCTTCGTGCGCCCTCCGAAGGCAGAGGTCACACGTTCGAATCGTGTCGGGTGCGCCAAATTTCGACCACTCCAGAACAACGATGGGCACCAACTATAGCCCTCTAAGGGCCCTGGCCACGGCGCACGTCGAGCGTAGCGGAAACCAACTGATCGGTTTTCAGAAGTGCAGGTCGGTGTCTCGTGCATGCCAGGTACATTTCTGCTGCAACTTGAAATCGGACAATAGCCTCCTGTCGCGATGGGCCAACCGCAGAAGTCACCGGCTCTTTGGTCATTGTTCGACCGAGTAACAATATGGCCTCGCGGGTGGGGCATCCGCGTTTATTGCCGCGCCTGCGGCAATATACTATCGTCGGCCTTGGCGATCGGGAGAGGGCCAATGAAAACTAGAATCCTAGTTCTGGGGGCCGGGTTCGGCGGGCTTGAGCTTTCCACGCTGCTGTCTGAATCGTTGGGCGAGTCGGTCGAGGTCACGCTGGTCGACAAGAGCGATCATTTCATGTTCGGCTTCTCCAAGCTCGACGTGATGTTCGGTCATGCCGATGCTCACGCGACCCGCCTGCCGTATGCAAACTTCGTCAAGCCTGGGGTGCGCATCGTCCGTGAGACCATCACCAAGATCGACCCCGCCGCAAAACGGGTGACAACCGATGCGGGCGTCTATGACGCCGATTATGTGGTGGTCGCCTTGGGTGCCGACTACGACTGGGACGCCACGCCTGGCCTCGCCGACGTGCACGAGTTCTATTCGGTGGCGGGAGCAGAACGGTTACGCGGCGTGCTGCCCACTTTCACCGGCGGCCATGCGTTGATCGGCGTGTGTGGTGCGCCCTACAAGTGTCCTCCGGCGCCCAGCGAATGCGCACTTATGCTGCACGATTATTTGGAGAAGCGGGGCCTGCGGGGAGCCTGCGAGATCAGTATCGTGATGCCGCTCTCTGCTCCCGTGCCGCCGTCGCCCGAGACATCGAAGGCTCTGCTCGCCGCGTTCGCCGAGCGCAACATTAAATTCCACCCCTCCAAGCGCGTGCTCCGAATCGATGCCGCGCGCAAGATCGCGTCTCTCGACGACAATACAGAGATGGCCTTCGATCTTTTCCTGGGCGTACCCAAACATCGCGTGCCCGCCGTGGTGCTTGAGAGCGGTCTCGCCAAGGACGGCTGGGTGACGGTCAACCCGCGCACGCTGGAGACGAGATTTCCCGGCGTCTACGCGGTGGGGGACGGCGCCAATACTGGAACGCCCAAGGCCGGCGTATTCGCGGAAGGCGCGGCGAAGGCGGTGGCCAGCGCCCTGGTCGCCAAGGTTAATAGCGCCGGTGCCGCCCGAGAATATGACGGTTTCGGCACCTGCTATATCGAATTCGGCGGCGGCCGCATCGGAAAAGTGCAGGTGGATTTCTTTTCGGGCCCGCAACCGACCGGAACCTATTACGAGCCCTCGGTGGAACTGCGCGTCGACAAGGAGCATTTCGGCTCCTCCCGTCGCGCGCGCTGGTTCGGGACATAGGTCGCGATAACATAGCGGTTCCCAGTTTCATCCTGTCGGGCGCGCCAATTTTCATTCACGACAGTTTCACTGCGTCCGCAAGATCGCTCTTTTTCAGCAGGGAGTTGAGCATGCTGAGGCATTGCCTTGATCTTGTGTGCAGCTGCTGCCAATTCTGGAGGCGAAGAACCGGTCCAAGGAATCGCACCGATGTCACCCTCCGCGCAGACCCAGCTCGACATTCTTGATCGCCTTGCCGATGTGCTGGCCAACGGCGACCGGTCGGCGCTTTATGGCGCTGTCGATGCGGCGCTTGCCGAGCTTGTCGGGCACAAGCTGTTCACGCTCCTCCTTGTGTTGCCCGGCGGGAAGGAGGTGCAGCGGTTCTGGAGCACGAACGAGACGGCCTATCCGTTCTCGGGGCGCAAGCCTATGGGCGATACGCCTTGGGGCGATCTGGTCATCAAAAGGCATCAACCCTTTCTCGGGCGCGACATGGACGCGATCCGCTGGGCGTTTTTCGATCATGAACTGATCGCTTCGCTTGGATTGGGCTCTGCCATCAACGTGCCGATCATCAGCCGCAAAACGCTGCTCGGTACGATCGCCATTCTCGATGCCGAGCATCACTACGATGAGGAAAAGCTCGCCATCGCCATGCGCGTTGCTCCTTATCTCGTCGATGCGTTCCGAGCCGAAATCGCAGAGCCGGGCTAGGAAAAAAGCCAGCCGGCAAGAATCGCGGTTGCTATGCCGTTAAGAGCCATTGCCAGCCCTGAAAATGCGCCGGCCAGCGGGTCGACCTGGAAGGCGCGGGCCGTGCCAATGCCATGCGCGCTCAGCCCGGCGGCAAAGCCGCGCGCTGCGTAATCTCTAAGCCCCATCATGTTCATGAGTGGAGTGACCATGATGGCGCCAATGATGCCAGTCACGATCACGAGGACCGCGACGAGCGAGCCATTGGCGCCGATCTGTTCGGCAATCCCGACAGCAATGCCCGCCGTGGCCGACTTGGGAACGAGCGCTAGTTGCAGCGCTTCTGGCATGCCCAACGCCCTGGCGATCAGAACGGCGGAAAACATTGCAAGTGGCGCCCCGACAACGAGCGCGGCAACGATGGGCACCGCCATTTCGCGCACCCGCGCCCTGTTTCGCCAAAGCGGAATGGCCAGAGCAACGGTGGCCGGCCCCAAAATGAAATGGATGAACTGGGCGCCCGCGAAATATTCGGCGTAGCCCGTCCTGGTCAGATACAGGATCCCAACGATAATGCCGACCGAGATCAGCACAGGATTGACCAGCGGATGGTTGCCGCTGGATCTGGCGAGATAGCTGGCAAGCAGGAACACCCCGATGGTCAGCGTCAGCCAGAACAGCGGGCTGGCCGCAAGAAACACCCAGAGCCCGTCACGCATTGCCGCGCTCTTCCGTCAGGCGTCGGGCGAGGATGAACACCCAGACCGTCACGGTCAACGTGGCAACACTCGACAAGACCAGAACAGCCGCCAGCGCGAGCCCGTTGGCAACGACAAGATCGAAATGCTGGGAAATGCCAACTCCCGCCGGCACGAAAAACAGCCCCAGCCAGCCAAGCAGGTTATCCGCAGCGGTTTTAATCTGTCGGCCGGCGCCGCGTTCGCCCTTCGGCAAATACCGGGCGATAAGCATCACCACCAGCAACAGAACAATGCCGATAACCGGGCCCGGAACCGGCAGCGCAAACGCCCCCGCCACGATGTCGCCGCCCAATTGGCAGGCGAGAAGAACGAACAGTCCCAATAGCATGAATGGCTAGACCAGCGCCGATTTGTGCAAGCGGCCACGCGCCATGATCAACGGCATATGCGCGCCGTCGTCTCCAAGCAAGGAGATATCGGACAGCGGGTCGCCATCGACGACGATCATGTCGGCGGATGCGCCTTTTACAATCTCACCCGCCTGGCCTTCGAGCCGGCAGAGCTTTGCACCGACCGTTGTCGCCGAGCGGATGATTTCGGCGGGTGAAAGAACCTTGGCCAGTAGCTCGAATTCCATGCAGTGATATTTGCGCAGTTGCCCCAAGAGGTCTGATCCGAACGCCATCGGCAGGCCGGCCGCCGCCATGACTTCGAGCGAGCGCAGCCCGCCTTGGCGCACAATGTCGATCTTTTCGAACTCGGCGGCGCCCAGCCCCAATTGCTTGCCCTCGATGGCCAGCGCCTCATAGGCGACAAGGGTCGGCACCGCGATGCAGCCCGCTTCCGCCGCCTTGCTGGCGGTCTCGGGTTCGATCAGATTGCAATGTTCGAGCGAATGGACGCCCAGTTCCACGCAGCGGCGGATGGCCTTGTCGGTATAGAGATGAGCCGAAACGTAAAGTCCGGCATTATCGGCCTCCTCGACCATCGCGGCGATCTCTTGGCGCGAATACTGGATCGAATGGATGGGGTCGTTGGGTGAGGACACCCCGCCATTGGCCATCACCTTTATGAAATTGGCGCCCTCCTTGATCAGTGTCCGGCAGGCGGCGCGGACATTGTCCACGCCATCCACGATCAGTCCCATCGAGCCGACGCGGTCGGAAAAAAGGCCGGGGCGATCGTCGGTGCGCTGGCGCAGGTCGGCATGTCCGCCGGTCGTGGTCAGGCCCTTGCCGCAGATGACGAGCCGTGGGCCGTCGATAAGCCCGTCCTCGACCCCGCGGACCAGCCCGATATCGGCACCGCCCAGATCGCGCAGGGTGGTAAAGCCGCGCGAAAGCGCCTCGTTCATCACCCGTGCCGCGCGCAGCGCCCCCAGCGAGGCGGGCGCGATCATATTGCCCCACAGATCGAGCGTTTCGGCCACCACATGCACGTGGCAATCGATAAGACCGGGCATCAGCGTGCGGCCATCAAGCGCGATGGTCTGCGTGCCCTCGGGCGGGACTATGCCGGCGCCGATTTCGGCGACGCGATCGCCCGTAACGAGCACGTCCAGGCCGTCTCTTAAAACACTTTCAACGGGATCGAGGAGCTTGCCGCCGGTGAACAGATAGCTGTTGGTCATGGAGCGGTCCTATCGGTGATGGCAGGCCACGAGCTGGCCATCGTCCCGCGACGTCAGTTCGGGCTCGTGGGTGCGGCAGATTTCGCTGGCCAGCGGACAGCGCGTATGGAACGCGCAACCCGACGGCTTGTTGGTGGCGCTGGGAATATCGTCATTGGACGCCGAAAAACTATGCCGGGCTCGTGGATCGAGGGAAGGAGCCGAACCCATCAGCAATTCGGTATAGGGATGGCGCGGCGCCGCAAAGATGGTCTTTTTGTCGGCGATCTCGACGATCTTGCCCAGATACATCACCGCAACCCGATGCGAGATGTGCTCGACCACGCCAAGATCGTGGGACACCGAAAGGTAGGAGACGCCCAGATCGTTCTGCAGATCGGCCAGAAGATTGAGAATCTGGGCCTGCACCGAAACGTCCAGCGCCGACACCGGTTCGTCGCACACGATAACATCGGGCTTGAGGGCCAGGGCGCGGGCGATGCCGATGCGCTGGCGCTGGCCGCCGGAAAACTGGTGCGGATAATTGTCCGCCTGATCGGGACGCAGCCCGACCCGCCTCATCAGGCTCACCACTTCCGCCTCGCGCTCCATGCGCGTTCCGATATTATGGATATCGAGCGGTGCGCGGATGATGTCCTTGACCTTCTGGCGCGGGTTGAGCGAGGAGAAAGGATCTTGAAAGACGATCTGCATGCGCCGGCGATAGTCCTTGAGCGCGGTTGCGCCAAAGCTGGTGATCTCCTGATCGTCGAACCGCACCCGGCCGCCGGTCGGCCTGACCAGACCCATCAGCGCCAGTCCGGTGGTCGATTTCCCGCACCCGCTTTCGCCGACCAGCGACAGGGTTTCACCGCGTCCCAGGGTGAAGCTGACACCATCGACGGCCTTGACCGCACCGACCTGGCGCTTGAACACGCCGGCCCGGATCGGGAAGTGGACTTGGAGATTGTCGACGGCCAGAAGGGGGGGTGTTTCAGGCTGCATCGTCATGCTCCCAGCAGGCGGCCATGTGGCCGGGGGATTTTTCGACAAGGGGCGGACGCTCCTCGAGGCACCGTTGGGAAGCGCCTGGACAGCGCGGCGCGAAGGCACAGCCCTTGGGCAGGTCCCAGAGCGCAGGCACGGTGCCCGGAATGTCGGTCAGCCGTCCGCCTTCGGCCATGCCCGAACGCGGAACCGCGCCCATCAGGCCTCGCGTGTAAGGATGGATGGGATTGTCGAAAAGGTCATAGACGCTCGCCTCTTCCACCCGCCGTCCCGCATACATGACGATCACCCGGTCGGCGACTTCCGCCACGACGCCAAGGTCGTGGGTGATCAGGATTTGGGCTGTGCCAAGCCGGCTCTGCAGCTCCGAGATCAGCCCCAGGATTTGAGCCTGGATGGTCACGTCCAGCGCCGTAGTCGGCTCGTCGGCGATGATGATTTTCGGCTCGCACGCCAGAGCGAGCGCAATCATCGCCCGCTGGCGCATGCCGCCTGAAAGTTCGTGCGGGTACTGCCGCGCGCGGCGCTCGGGATCGGGCATCTGCACCATCTGCAGTGCTTCAACGGCCCGCTTGAACGCCTGGCGGTGCGAAACCTTGCGGTGCTGGCGCACGGATTCGGCGATCTGCTCGCCCACGGTCAGAACCGGATTGAGCGCGGTCAGCGGTTCCTGGAAGATCATGGCGATCTCTTCGCCGCGGAAATCCTCGACCTTGCGCTGATCGAACGCCAGGAAATCCGCGCCAGCGATCTCGATGGAGCCGCCCGTGACGCGGGCCGCCTCGGGCAACAGGCGCATCAGCGCCAGCGCCGTCATCGATTTCCCGCACCCGCTTTCACCAACGATGCACAGCGTTTCGCCCGGCGCGACCGACAGGCTCATGTCCTGAACGACAGGAAACGACCCGCGATCGCCGCGGATTTCGATATCGAGATAGCTGACCGCAATGGCCGGCGTCTGATCGGGCTTTTCGGCGAGTGCGCTCATCGCATTCATCCTTTTTGAGTAGGGCCGCCCGGCCTTATTTTGGCAACCGGCCGGGCGGGGGCGACCGGCTTAGTCGGTCGCGCCATCCAGATTGCCCACCATGAACCCGTAATCGCCGCTCTCGACGACGTTGCGGGTCAGGTGCTGCATGATCATGACGCCGTTTTCGAACGGGGTCTGAATTTCTTCGAGCGTTTCGAAATTATAGGGACTCACGACCCGCCCCAGCAATTGTCCGCCCTTGATGATTTCGCCATTGGCGGGACACAGCGGCTCGATAAAGCCGCCCTGGGTGGGACGTATACCGGCCAGCTCGTTGCAGACGATCTGCTTGGGGTTGGGCGCCACATCGCCGGGGATCATGCCGCGCAGACGCAGCATGTTGAGCACGCCATTGACGGTGCGCTCGATATAGGGGGTCTGATCGACGATGCCGCCGCCCAGTTCGACTACGACGCTCGGGATATCGCGTTCCTCGATGGTGACGGCCTTGGACGTGCCGGCGAAGACCGTGCCCTGCTTGTCGGGAACCGGGCGATAGAGGACGGTCGAGCCGAAAGCCCGCGAGAGCTCTTCGTCGTTCCAGATATAGACGTAATCCACAGTGGGGCGATCGGTGCCCGAATGCAGGTCGATATGGATATCGATCTTGCGCAGGAATTGATCGGACAACGCCAGCGCGAGCTGCTGGCTGTATGTGCCCTTGGCCGAGCCGGGAAACTGGCGATTGAGGTCGACCTTGTCATGGGTCGCAAAGCGCTGGTTGACGGCGAAGGCCGAAGGATTGGCTACCGGCAGCAACACGATGCGGCCCGACAGCGGGGTATCCTTCAAGATGCGGAACAATTCGAGGATGGCCTGGCTGCCGGTGTTCTCATTGCCATGGATCGAAGCGGAAATACCCACCGTCGGTCCGTCCTTTTCGCCAACCAGCTCGTGCATCAGCAGAACGGCGTCCGAACCGTCGGCGAGCGTTGTGAATTTGTGGCGAATGGGATTGATGGATTTGACCATTCTTGTGGTGTCCTTTTATCGCGCCTATTTGGACTTGCCGCCGCTGCGCGAAAGCTGACGGGGATCGAGGATGTCCCTGAGGCCATCGCCCAGGAGATTGAAGCCGAGCACGGTGATCATGATCGTCGCGCCCGAAATTATGGAAAGCCAGGGTTCGTCGCGGATGAACCGCGTGCCATAGGCCAGCGTCCAGCCCCAGGTCGGGGTCGGGGGCGGCAGGCCGAAGCCAAGGAAACTCAGCGCCGATTCCGAAATGATCGCGGTGCCCAGCCCCAGCGAGGCCAGGACGATGATCGGCCCGAACGCGTTGGGCAGCACCTCGCGGAAAAGGATACGAACCGGGTTCGCTCCGAGCGCCCGCGCCGCCTGGACGTAATTCTGTTCGCGCAGCACCAGCGTCGTGGCACGCACCACGCGGGCATATTCGGTCCAGGTGACGATGATGATGGCAAACGAGATGTTGGCGATGCCCGGGCCCATCACGGCGACGATGGCCAGCGCCAGAACCAGCGGCGGAAAACCGAGAAAGATGTCGGTGATCCGCATCAGGAGCTGGTCGACCCAGCCCCCGAAATAGCCCGAGACCAGCCCCACGACGGTGCCGACCACGGCGGCGCAGGCCACCGAGATGATGGCGATCGAGAGCGAGACCCGCGCGCCATAGACCAGACGGGACCAAAGATCACGCCCGAAATTGTCGGTGCCCAGAATGTGGCCGGGTGTCGGCCAGGCAAAGCGGTTGATCATGTCCATCTGCTCGACCCCGTGCGTTGCCACGAACGGCGCAAAGACGGCGCAGAAGATGATGGCGAGCGAAATCAGCGCGCCGACGACAAGGGAAGTGTTTTTGAATGCCTTTGGGATGCGCATGGGTCCTATCCGAGCCTGATGCGCGGATCGACCGCGGCGTACAACAGATCGACGATGAGATTGACCAGCGCGAAGATGATCGCAAAGGTCAGGACGATACCCTGGATCAGCGGCAGGTCGCGCTGCGAGATCGCCGAGATGGTGAGCTGTCCAAGGCCGGGCCATGCAAAGATGGTTTCGGTCAGGACCGCGCCGCCTAAAAGGGCGCCAAAGCGCAACCCGATGATCGAAAGCACTGGCAAGAGCGCGTTACGCAGCGCATGCCGGACGACCACACGCGGGCGGCGCAGCCCCTTGGCATAGGCGGTACGCACGAAGTCCTCGCGCAGAACCTCGAGCATGGATGCCCGCACAAGCCGCGAGATGACCGCCGCCGAATTGGCCGCCAGCGCAATGGCTGGCAGGGCCAGATGGGAGAGCGAATCCCAGATGGGTCCGAAATTGCCGGTAAACATCGCCCCGATCGCTTCGGGAAGCGGCACGCCGCGCCCGACTGCCGGAAGCCAGCCAAGCATGACCGCGAAGGCCAGCATGAGCAGCAGCCCCAGCCAGTAGACCGGCATGGAGACGCCAAGCTGGGCAAACAGCATGGTGGCGGTATCGACCCACGAGCCCTGACGGATGGCCGCGATGACACCCAGTGTCAGCCCGATCACCGTGGCAAGGATGAGCGAAACGATGGCCAGTTCGAGCGTTGCGCCCAACCGGGTTGCAATGATCGAGGCCACCGGCCGGTTCTGAAAGATCGAGGTGCCCATATCGCCTTGCAAGAGCCCGGCGAAATAGTCCCAGAGCCTTATGTACCAGGGATCGTTGAGCCCCAGCGCGTTGCGCAGGTTCTCGATGGCTTCGGCAGAGGCTTCCTGCCCGAGCAGCACCGCGGCGGGATCGCCGGGAATGAGCAGCAACAGCCCGAAGGTGATGACCACCATGCCAATCGCCATGGGGATCATCAGAAGAAGGCGGCGGGCAACATAGGCTAGCATGGCGTCCACCCGGAATATGTGTGTGAGGAAAGGGTCATTGTCTCAAACGGTCTAGCCGATCACCACTTGGTCGATGGCGCGGGGATATTTTGTCATGCTGTCGGGACCTTCGGCCGCAATCAGCACGGTGTCGGCAATGCGATAGCCCGCAAATCCGGGCACAAAGATCGCCGGTTCGCTCGAGGTCACCATGCCGGGCTCCAAAATGGTGTCGTCGCCGGCTTCGACCCAGGGCGGCTCATGGAACATCACGCCCATGCCGTGCCCGACCCGATGCAGAAGATATTCGCTCATCCCGCTGTCGCGGATATAGGTAAGCGCCAGATTGTCGGCAGACGCGCAGGTATGCCCGGCGATCAGCGCCGCCGTGGCCATGCGCTGGGCTTCGAAAGCCACCCCATAATGGCCTTCCTGCTCTTTGGTCGGTTCGCCGATGAACAGGGTGCGCTCGCTTTCGGCGGCGCGACCGCCAACCCGGCAACCGAGCGATAAGATGATGCTCTCGCCGCGCTTGACGGGATAGCCCGTCGGCATGCCGTGCGGAAAGGCCGAGCGCGCCCCCGAATAGACCAGCCCGCTGGCCAGCCCCTGTACAAGCATGAGATCGGCATGTTCCTCATGCATGATCTTCATGGCATGGCGCGAAACAAAAGATTCGATTTCGATCTCGCTCGGCAGCTTATCCCCCGACGCCATGGCATCGGCGATCAGATCGACGCCGGCCTTGACCATCTCGTCGGAAATCCGCGCCGCCTCGCGATGCAGAACGATTTCCTCGGGGTATTTGACGAGCCGCATCTGCTGGATCAGATTGGTCGGCTTATGGGCCCTTGCGTTGGGAAACGCCGCTTCGATCTGGCCCACCCGCACCAGCGAAATCGCATGGCTGTAGGCAATCGTGCCCTTCATGTCGGGAAAGGCGCGGCCCAGAACGTCAAAGGGTTTATCAACGCCCGGAAACTCGAAATAGACGATCGGTTCGGCAGCGATGTTCTGGTGCGCAGCGTGAGCCCGTTCGAGTTCGGGGATCAAAAGCCAGGCGCCGTCCTGGGTGATCGCAAAGACCACGGGACGCTCGGTCGTATAGTGGGAAAACCCGGTGGTATAGATCACGTCGTCATTGGAATCGAGCAACAACAGATCAATCCCGGCAGCCGCCATGCGCTTGCGGATGTCGGCGTGAACCTTGGCGTAGAAATCGGCGCCGAGCACCTGATGGAAAGTCATTCCGGGCTCCGGAGAATGGCATAGGGAAAAGGTGGACCGGCGCAATGGGCGCGCCGGTCCCCAACGTTCAGTCGGAAAGCCCGATCAGGCCGCGCAGCGTGCCGCGCGGATTGGCTTCCACCTCGACCGGAAGGTCACTGGCATAGAACAACTGATAGCCCTGGGCCGAGATGATGTAATAGGGCAGCTCCTCGGCGAGGATTTCAGCAGCTCCCTGATAGGCTGCGGCGCGTTCGGCCTGATCGAGGCTTGAGCGGCCTTCTTCGAGCAGGGCGTCGACATCGGCGTTGGAGTATCCGCCCCAATTGGTCGATCCGCCAGTGGTGAGCTGCGCGTAGAGCAGCCGGTCGGGATCGACGAGGTTCAGCCAGCCGAGCAGGGCGATCTGGTGCTGGCCCTGCTGCACGTAGTTGGTCGAGAAGCTCGGCCAGTCGCTGATCTGGATTTCCGCGTCGACGCCTGCGGACTGGAAGACCGCCTGCAGATATTCGACCGACTGCACCCGGTTGGGGTCTTCGCTGTGGGTCGAGAGCACCACATGGAGCGGTTCGCCATCCTTGTCGAGAATGCCGTCGCCATTGGTGTCGGTCCAGCCCAGTTCGGCGAATTTTTCGACGGCTGCGGCCGGATCGAAAAGCGGCTGGGAAACCGCTTCGTCAAAGGCCCATGAGGTCGGCAGAAGCACCGAATGGGCCACTTCGTCCACGCCCTGGTAGATCTGGTTCACTATGGTGTCCTGATCGACCAGCATGGCGAAAGCCTGCCGCATTTGCGGGTCCGACAGCAGCGGATCGGAGACGTTGAAGTTGAGATAGGTCACTCCCAGGCCCGCCATGATGGCATTGCCGAACCGGTCATCATTGGTCAGCCGCTCGATATCCTGCGGGGACAGGGGAGACTGGACGACGTCAAGATCGCCGGCCTCGAAGGCCTGCGCGCGGGCCGAATTGTCACCGATGATCTGGAGCGTGACGTTTTCAATTTCCGGAGCGGAGCCCCAATAGTTTTCGTTGGCCTCGAGCTGGATGTTGCTGCCGCTGTTCCAGGCCGTAAGTTTCATCGGGCCGGCACCGATCGGTTCGACCGCTATATCGGTGCCCGCCTCGACAGCGGCCTTGGAAACGATGCCCATGTCCAGATAGGAGAGCAGCGGCGCGTAAGGGGCTGAAAGGTTAAACTGCACGGTGCGCTCATCGACGGCTTCGATCGAGTCGATCGGGGTATAGAGCGCGCGTTGCGGGGCGTTGAAGTCGGGGTCGAGAATGGTCTCGTAGGTAAAGACCACGTCGTCCGCGGTCAGCGGGCTGCCGTCGGAAAACGTAAGGCCGGAGCGCAGGGTGAAGATGATGGTCTGCGGGTCGGGGCTTTCCCAGCTCTCGGCAAGCTCGGGTACGGCTTCGAGATTGGGGGTGATTTCGACAAGGCCCGAATAGATGAGATTTGCAGTGCGCGCGGCTGTCGTATCGCGGGTCAGCCGCGGATCGAGCGTGCCCGCATCCACATCGGCGCCGATGACGATCGTATCGGCTTCCTGCGCGAGAAGCGTTGTGGCTGGAGCCAGCATGACGGCGATGGCCGCCGTGGTTGAAAGGAGAAATGCCTTCATGATTGTTCCCTTTGGTAAATCAGCCATGGTGGTAGAAATCAGTTTCCCTTGGGTCGTGCCGCCACCTTCTGGGACGGGTGGCTTGCCTGAAGTCCTCGCGCCTTTTGCCGTCTGATGTCGGCGAGATGGGGCGCAAGGACGTTTTCGACGGCGCCCGGATCGGGCGCGTGCCGGTATTCGAAACAGGGGATGTGCTCGGGCACGTGTTCGGCGACGTGATCGGCCCCCGAAGCAAAAATCACCGCGTTGCATTGAGCCAGCGTTTCGTCGAGATCGGGCGCCGAGGACCATGTCACCCTGATGTCGGAGACATGAGGAGCGAACTCGCGCACGCTGGGGCGCATGATGGCGATGTATTCCTTGAAATGGGTGATGGCCGCGACCTTCGTGCGCGGATCGAGCCGTGCCAGGTTCTGCCGTGTCTGCTCGGAAGGGATGAAGCGCAGACCCAGAAGATTATCGCTGTCCACATGCGAGCGCACTTCGGCTTCGCGATTGACAAAGGTCAGGACCAGATCGGCCTTGCGGCATGCCTCGCGTAACGTGTCCGAGCCGGTAAGACCCTCCAACGTAATCAGGCGCACCTTGTCCTCGGGTGCAAGAACGGGGCGGATCTGTTCCACATAGTCGCGCCCCGGACCTTCGAATATGCACACAAAGACGATGCTCAGCCCGTCGCCGCCGCCACGGGGAAACTGCGACTGGGCATTTATCATCGAGATCAGCGACAGCGTCGAAATGCCCAGATTGTCGGCCTTCTCGATCAGCCCGCCGATATCGGCGCGCAAGGCATCGAGAGGGTTTGAGCCGGCGACCCGTATTTTAGGATCCTGAATGGCAAAGGCGCCAAGCCCCTGGCGCATTTCCACGAGCCCCTCGTCGCGAAGCTGCTTATAGACCTGCGCTACCGTCATTGGTGCGATGCCGATATCGGCAGCAAGGGTGCGCACCGAAGGCAGTTTCGCGCCGTGGGGAATGTCGCCGAAGCTGAGCATGTAGGCGAGCAGGCCATGAAGCTGCGTACCCACCGGAACGGGGAGCGACTTGTCGATGCTGGATGCGTCTAGCGTGAACATTTAGGTGTGCTATCCATTCAGTACACCTCAACGGTTGCACGGTATTTTTTCTGACGCAAGAGGGTGTGGGAAATTTTTGTACACAATTTGCATACGCCATTTATTTGTGCATTTATGCGCAAACTGCGAGGCAGTCAGCGGGCCGATGACGTGTGTGCCTGTGAATGTGCGCATTGGTGGCGCTGCCTCGAACTGATTTCGTCATGAAAGAGTGTACTAATGGATTATATCAACCTCGGAAAAACCGGCCTGAAAGTGTCGCGCCTCGTTCTGGGCTGCATGACGTTCGGCTCGTCGACCTGGGCGCCCTGGGTGCTGGGGGCAGAGGCCTCCCGTCCCATCATCGACAAGGCCCTCGATCTTGGCATCAATTTCTTCGATCTGGCCGACATCTATTCCATGGGCGAGAGCGAAGTGGTTGTGGCCGAGGCGCTCAAATCGGTGCCGCGCCACAAGCTGGTTCTGGGCACCAAGCTCTATAACGCCATGAGCGACGACCCCAATGATCGCGGCCTGTCGCGCAAGCACGTGTTCGAGGCGGTGGATGCGAGCCTCAAGCGCCTCGGAACCGACTATATCGATCTCTACCAGCTCCATCGCTTCGATTACGACACCCCGCTCGAGGAGACCCTCGACGCGCTCAACGACGTCGTTCGCGCCGGCAAGGTGCGCTATCTCGGCGCGTCCTCCATGCACGCCTGGCAGTTCATGAAGGCCATCGGCATCCAGCGCGCCAATGGCTGGGCGCCGTTCGTATCCATGCAGAACCACTACAATCTTATGTACCGCGAGGAAGAGCGTGAAATGCTGCCGCTCTGCCGCTCCGAGGGCATCGGCGTGATTCCCTGGAGCCCTCTGGCCCGTGGCCGTTTGGCCGGACGCGGCGGCGAGGCGACGACCCGCTCGCAGACAGACAAGACCGCCAACGCCCTCTACGACTCAACTCTCGCTCAGGACGACGCCGTAATCGCCGCGGTGCGTACCGTTGCCGAGCGCCACGGCCGCCCGATGGCCCAGATCGCCTATGCCTGGGTCGCCTCGCGCCCAGGGATCACCGCCCCCATCGTCGGCATTTCCAAACTGCATCAGTTCGATGATGCCATTGCCGCGCTCGAGGTCGAACTGTCCGACGAAGACGTTGCCGTGATGGAAGCGCCCTATCGGCCCAAATCCGTGGCCGGGCACATTTAGGAGGCCAGCATGAAACCGGGTCAGGACCTTGCCGAAATCACCGCCGGGATCGACCGGCTCTATAGAGCCCAGCAGCAGGGCGAAGGGTTTCTCGACGCCGAGGGTCTGATCCCCGTTGCCGTCGCTCCCGTGGAGCCGCGCAGTTTTGCAAGCTATGCCGAGGCGCGCGAGGCGCTGGCAAAGCTCTCCGAAACCCTCGACAGCGTCGCCGAAAGTCAGCCGCGTCGCGACTATATCTCCGAGATGATCGATTCCCTGGACGCCCTTATGGACACCTTCGAGGGCAAGCTGATTGGCTTTGCCGAACGGCTCAGGCGCCAGATCCGGGTCGATACCACGCTGATCGGCGACGATATTCTCGATACCTATCGCGCCATCATCCGCAGCGGTCTAGACGAGTTGGGCTATCGCGATGGCGACCTTGCCTCCGACATCGCGCGCTGGGAGGCCGACACCATCGTGCCGCGGGACGCGGTCATCCTTGTGCTTGAAGACTTGCTAATGCAATCGCGCCAGCGCGCCGCGGCAATGTATGATTTTTCCCACGAGTGGATCGAGCCGGTCGGCGTCACCGAAAAACCCTTTGCCGCCTATTGCGACTATCCGGGACGCAAAGTCCTGCTCAACCTCGATTTCCCCTATACCGTCTATGCCTTAAAGCACCTTGCAACCCACGAAGCCTTCCCGGGCCATCTTGTGCATCTGGGTTTGCGCGAACGTTATGTTGCGGAGGGCTCAATGCCGCTCGACGGCGCGCAGGTGGTCACGAGTTCGGCGTCAAGCGCGCTGTTCGAGGGTATTGCCGACAATGGTATGGCCTTTCTCGACTGGCTCGATACACCCGGCGATCAGATCGCCGTGGCGCTCCAGCGCCTGCGCAGCGCCCTGCGCTGCAATGCGGCATGGATGATGCATGAGGAGAAAAGGCCGATCGGGGAGATTGTGCCGATCATCGCGGCCCAGGGCTATCAGACGCCCGAAACCGTCAAGGGACGGCTGGCCTTCCTCCATCATGATCTCAGAGCGCCGTTTGTTTACGCCTATTGGTGCGGCGATACTGCAGTGGAAAAGGTCTGGAACAACGTACCCGCCTCCGAACGCAAGCGGTTCTGGCACTATCTCTACGGCGCCATGCATACACCCACCACGCTGGCGAAATACTGGCAATAGCGCTCATTGGTGCCGCCAAATTAAGCTCGCTCTAAGGTTTGGCCCGCCATAGTCTGGCGTCACGGACCGTTGGGGGCGGTGCATGCGCTTGCTTATTGTTGACGACAGCCGATCCAGCCTTGCGCTTATCGGATCGATAATCGGCGAAGTGGTTTCCGGAGACATCGAACTTTGCCTCAATCCGCGCGAGGCGCTCCAGCTTTGCCGGCAAAGCCAGTACGATCTGGTGATCGTTGATCACATCATGCCCGAGATGGATGGCATCGAGTTTACCGCGGCCCTGCGCGCCCGGCCCGCCTATAGCCTTGTTCCCATTGTCATGGTGACCTCGGACGCCGACAAGACGGTCCGCATCGAGGCCATCAAGGCGGGGGCATCGGACTTCCTTCAAAAGCCCTTCGATCCTACCGAATTGCAGGCCCGTGTTGCCAACCTTCTGGCTCTGCGCAAGGCGCAGGTGCAACTGGCCGATCGTGCGCAATGGCTGGCCCGCGAGGTGGAGCGCGCCACAGCGCATCTTTTGGCCCGTGAGGAAGAAATCATCTATCGGCTCGCCCGCGCCATCGAATATCGCGACGGCGATACCGGCGAGCATGTGTCGCGGGTGGCCCAGATCAGCCAACTCATCGCCGAGGGCATTGGATTGCCCCAGGAGAGATGCCGGATGATCTATCTGGCCGCTCCTTTGCACGACATCGGCAAGATCGGCATTGCCGACGCCATTCTGAGCAAGCCCGGCAAGCTGACGGCCGAGGAGTTCGCCAGGATGCAGGAGCACGTGACCATCGGTGCGCGCATTCTAGAGCGCGGCACCTCCGAACTCATCAGGACCGCCGAACTCATTGCGCAAAGTCACCACGAGCGCTGGGACGGCACGGGCTACCCCGACCGCCTTTCGGGCGCCGACATACCGGTCGAGGCCCGCATCGTGGCCATCGCCGACGTCTTTGATGCCCTGTGTTCGGAACGCCCCTACAAGGCTGCCTGGACAGTAGAGGCTGCCTATGCGGAGATTGTCCGCTGCGGCGGCAGCCATTTCGACCCGGCCTGCGTTGCGGCCTTCCGCGCCAACTGGCCCGAGATCAGTGCTCTGGTCGGCGGCGATGGTCTGCCCCAGGCAGCAGGCTTCTAGCTGCCAGCTACGTTCCATAACGCGGTTGTGATCGGTCCCTAAGGTCGAGCCGGGGCGCCACGCGCCTCTGCGCAAGAGCTGACAAGCCATCGTCCCCGTAAAACCGGTCAGCGGACCTGCCCTATTGGATTGCAGTCGATGCCGTTTTTTTGACGTCCGCCAAGCACTCGAGTGGTCGCCGGAGCTCGGCATGAAACCGGAATCAAGAGCAGGGCAAAGTATTTATCTTCCATTGTCCGCGAGTCGATTCAGAATCAAAGTTCGAACGACTCGGAATCGTCATTGATGGACTCATGTAGGATTCTAAAGAAATAAAGTAATAACCAAATTTACTGCAATTTTGATAGTTGTATTGGTGGTCAAAGCTTTTACACAAACTATAAAATTGTAACAGATGTTTAATCATTGGATGAAAGTGTATTTCCATATTCCGGGGGAATACACTGCGGGTGGCGACATCGCGTTGGAGCGATGTCGCCATCGCCAAGAATGGTTTGCGCATTCGTCTCCCGGCCATCGCAACGGCAGGAGAGACAGAATGTCATCCAGACCCCTTATCCGATCGGGCTTCGTCTATGCCCCATGACGACTGTTACACACTCGTTCTGGGCGCCGATGCAGGCATAAAATCGGCCCGGAACGTCGCGGCCAGCCTCGCTCAAGCCCTCTCCGAACACGACACCATCGGCATCGATACCCAGACCCTCTCGGGCGCCGATATCACCACGATCCAGACGCTTCTGGCCGCCAGGGCCAAGGCCGAGCAATTGGGCAAGTCGCTCGAAATGCTGGCGCCAATCGGCCCGCCGCTGCTCGATGTGCTTGCTTCCGCCGGCTTTTTAAGTCCCGGCCAGGGCCATGCTGGGTTCTGGAGCGGCACCGATGAACACGAGGCGGGACACTGACCATGAGCAAGACAATTCTCACCATCGACGATTCAGCATCCATCCGCCAGATGGTGTCCATGACGCTGACGGCGGCGGGCTTTGAGGTCATCGAGGCAGCCGATGGCGCCGAAGGCTATGACAAGGCCATTGCCCAGCCGGTCCACGCGGTTCTGACCGATCTCAACATGCCGGTCCTCAACGGCATCGAATTCGTGCGCAAATACCGCGCGCATCCAGCCAGCAAGGGAATACCGGTCATCCTTTTGACCACCGAGTCTGACGACGACCTCAAGCGCCAGGCCAAGGAGGCGGGAGCCACCGGCTGGATCGTCAAGCCCTTCAAGCAGGATCAGCTTCTGGCCATCATCAAGAAGGTGGTCGGGGCATGAACGTTTCCGATCCCACAGATACGTTCCGCCAGGAAGCCCGCGAGCTTCTCGAACAACTCGAAGCCGGCCTGCTCGATCTCGAACAGGATCCCGCCAATTCCGATCTCATCAATTTCGCGTTCCGCGCGCTGCACACGATCAAGGGATCGGGTGCGATGTTCGGCTTCACCCGCGTTGCCGAATTCGTCCATGAATTCGAAACCGCCTTCGATCGGGTCCGCAAGGGCCAGAGCGCTGCCAACAAGGCGCTCATCGAAGTCGCGCTCGATGCCAAGGATCACATTCATCGCCTGATCGAAGAGCCCGACGCCGAGCTGGCCGGCGGCGACGAAATCCTCGCCGCGCTGCGTGTCATCGTTGATGGCGGCACGCCTGCCAAAAGCGACGAGCGGTTGGCCGCGGCGCCCGCGCCGAAGGCTGCTCCTGCCGTCGACGCTTCCAAATGGTGGCGCTTGGTGTTCTACCTTCCCGCCGACTGCCTGGCCTTCGGCACCAATCCCATCCTCCTGCTCGAGGAAATCGCCGAACTCGGTCCCAACCGGATCACGGCGCTGACCGACCGCATCCCCGATCTCGATATTCTCGATCCCGAAGTGCCCCATATCGGCTGGCAGGTCGATATCGAGGCCGCCGATCCCGCCGCGGCGATCGACGACATTTTCATGTTCCTGCGCGACAGCATGGAGCTGACCCTGTCTCCGCTCGACGATGCGGCGCCCGCTTCTTCTGAAGCAGCCGCGCCCCAGGAGGTTGAGCCCGCCCCGGTTTCCGAAACGCCCGCGGCGACCGCCCCTGCGCCCGTCAAGCGCGCCAAACCGGCCCCCAGGGCCGAGCCCGGCCGCGCCGCAGCCACCTCCCTGCGCGTGCCCGCCGAACGGCTTGACGAACTGATGGACCGCGTCGGTGAACTGGTCATCGCCCAGGCGCGCCTGACCCAGATCGCCGCGACGAGTTCCGATACGGCGCTCAAAACGATCGCCGAAGAACTCGAGCGCCTGTCCTCGGGCCTGCGCGACACCTCCATGGGCATCCGCATGGTGCCCATCGGCTCGCTCTTTGGCCGCTTCCGCCGGCTTGTGCATGATCTTTCCGGCGAACTGGGCAAGCCCATAGAATTCGTGACCGCCGGTGAAGACACCGAGCTCGACAAGACAATGATCGAGCGTCTGGCCGACCCGCTGGTCCATCTCATCCGCAACGCCATGGATCACGGGCTGGAAAGTGCCGAAGCCCGTGCAACGGCCGGCAAGCCCGCCAAAGGCACCGTTCGGCTTTCAGCCGTCTATTCGGGGGCGGAAGTCGCCATTTCGGTGTCCGATGACGGGGCGGGGCTCGACGCTTCCCGCATTCGCGCCAAGGCCGAGGAAAACGGCCTCATAACGCCCGAAACCAAGCTCACGGAGCAGGAACTCTATCATCTGATCTTCGCGCCCGGCTTTTCGACGGCAAAGGAAGTCACCTCGCTCTCAGGACGTGGCGTGGGCATGGACGTGGTCAAACGCACCATCGACGGGCTGCGCGGCACCATCGACCTCACTACAATTCCGGGGCAGGGCACCACCGCGACCCTGCGCCTGCCGCTGACCCTGGCCATCATCGACGGCATGCTGGTGCGTGTGGGCAATGGCCGCTACACAATTCCGCTGGCCGCCGTCGAGGAATGCGTTGAGCTGCCCGAAGGCATCGAGGCGCACGCCAAGGGTCGCAACTTCCTCGATATCCGCGGCTCTCTGGTGCCTTATCTGCGGTTGCGCAACGTGTTCGGCACAACGACCCCGCCCGAGCCCTTCCAGAAGGTGGTCATCGTCTCTTCGGGCGATGGCCGCGTCGGGCTCGTGGTCGACCAGATCATCGGCAACAATCAGACGGTCATCAAGCAGCTCTCCAAGCTCCATTCGTCGATCAAGTCGTTTTCAGGCGCGACCATTCTGGGCGATGGCACGGTGGCGCTTATCCTCGACACCGCCCACCTGGTCGCGTCCGGCCAGCCCCAGGGCGATGGCTACAGCCTGAGCGGGAGAGCCGCATGAGCACCCCAGCCACATCAATGAACGCCCTGACCATCCGTCTTGACGATGAACTGTTCGCCGTCGAGGCGAGCCAGGTGCGCGAAATCCTCGATCTTGTCCCGATCACCGAGGTGCCCAACGCCCCCGCTTTCGTGGGCGGGCTCATCAACGTGCGCGGACGCGTCGTTCCGCTCGCCGACCTGCGCGTGATGTTTGGCATGGAACGGCCCGAGCCCGACCAGGACACCCGCATCGTCGTCATGGAAGTCAATATCGGCGGAGAACCGACCGTCGCCGGTATCCTTGCCGACAAGGTCCACGATGTCACCGACATCGAGGCCGCCTCGATCGAGGAAGCGCCAAAAGTCGGCATGCGCTGGAAGCCCGAATTGGTCAAGGGCATCGGCAAGCGCAATGGCGGCTTCATCATCATCCCCGACATGGAAAAGATATTCGAAACACCGGGCGACAGAACCTCGCCCGCTGCAGCATCAGAAGAAAGGTCTGCATTGTGAGACTAACGATCAAGACAAAACTGGCGGCCGTCTTCGGCGTCGTCGTCACCATGACCGGCGCAGGCATGTTCCTGAGCATCCAGGGGTTGAGCACGCTCAACCAATCGATGAACCAGACAATCAATGGCCCGATCACCCACGCCTTTACCCTGAGCGAGATCGATACCGGCATGACCGCGCTGGTCTCCGATATTCGTGGCCTGGTCGCCAGTTCCGATGACGCGGAGATGGTCACGCTCTCCGAAACCGCCGCTGCCGAATACACCACGGTGCAGACCACAGCACAGGAACTCGCCGGCAAACTCGGTTCAGACGAACTCAACGGCCGCCTGCAACAGTTCATCGAAACTCTGGAAGAATACGGCGTTGCCGCCCAGCAGGTAAGCGAACTTGCCATTGCCAACAGCGACATCCGCGCGTTCGAGACAACGACCTCTATCGGGAGTGCCTCGATTACCGCCATCGAGAATTCGCTGACCGCCCTGAGGAACGCGATCAGGGAGCGTGTCGTTGCGGGCGATCCGACGGCCTTTGAAGCCTACGACACCGCCTCGAGCCTGTTCCTGGATGTGGCCGATGTCTTCAGGCAGCACCGCAATATCCTGCTGGCCGCCGGCAGTCCTGCCAAGCAGGACGAGTGGCACAATGATTTTCAGGTGGTTATCGAACGTATGACCCCCCAGGTCGAACAGATCTCACGCCAAGTCGCTATCTCGGAGCGCAGTCTAGCCAATACCGTGCAGTCTGATTTTGCCGTCATGGTCGACGCCATGACTGCGGGCAACGCAATCAGCTTGACGCGTACTGATCTTGAGGCAACCAGGATTGTAACTGAAACGCTTGTCCCGCTTCAGCAACGGGCCGCGACCATCATTGGTGGCGTGATCGACGCCAATTCTGCGCTGGCGCAGCAGGCAGTCAGCGAGTCCGCCAATCTCTACGAAAGCTCGCGCGCCATCTTGCTGGCACTTCTGGTTGGCTCGGTACTGATCGCGCTGGTCGCAGCCACCTGGATCGTCGTTTCGATCTCTCGGGCTCTCTCGAGCGCCGTGCGTCTCGCCAACGAGGTTGCCGACGGCAATCTTAACGCGACTGCCGACAACAAGTCCGACGACGAAGTGGGTGATCTGATCAAGGCGCTCAACGCCATGACCGCCAAGCTGCGTGAGGTGGTCGCCGAGGTCACCGCCGCCACCCGCAATGTGGCCGCAGGCTCGCAGGAAATGTCGGCCACCGCCGAACAGCTCAGCCAGGGCGCCACCGAACAGGCCTCCTCGACCGAAGAAGCGTCCGCTTCGATGGAAGAAATGGCCGCCACGATCAAGCAGTCGGCCGATAACGCCACCCAGACCGAAAAGATCGCCCGCCAGTCCGCTGCCGACGCGATAGCCTCGGGTGACGCTGTCAACAATGCGGTCTCGGCCATGCAGACCATCGCCGAAAAGATCATGGTGGTGCAGGAAATCGCCCGCCAGACCGATCTGCTCGCCCTTAACGCCGCGGTCGAAGCGGCCCGCGCGGGCGAACATGGTCGCGGCTTTGCGGTGGTTGCGTCCGAAGTGCGCAAGCTTGCCGAACGCAGCCAGGCTGCGGCGGCAGAAATCTCGACCCTTTCGGGTGATACGGTCAAGGCCGCCCAGTCGGCGGGCGAAATGCTCTCCAAGCTGGTCCCCGACATTCAGCGCACAGCCGAACTCGTCGAGGAAATCTCGGCGGGCAGCCGCGAGCAGAATGCCGGTGCGGCCCAGATCAACACAGCAATCCAGCAACTCGACAAGGTCACCCAGCAGAACACCTCTGCCGCCGAGGAGATGTCGGCGACCTCTGAGGAGCTGGCCAGCCAGGCCGAACAGCTCCAGGCCGCCATCGGGTATTTCCGCATCGACGCCAACGCTGTGCCTGCACCGGCCAATTCGGTTGCCGCCCCGGCGGCCAAGCCCGATCTCAAGCGCCAGATCATGGCCGGGGCCCCCCATATGAAAAAGGCGCCCGCCAAGGGGCAGGCGTCCTCGGGTGGCGGGTTCGACCTCGATCTGGACGACGGTCAGGACGATCTGGACGCCCAGTTCTCCCGCCGTGGCGCGGCCTGATCGGAACCCGTCATGGCTGAGCAGATCCAGTACGTAACGCTCGGTGTCGCGAAGGAAATCTTCGCGGCGCCGGTCGCCACGGTCCAGGAAATCCTGGACATGCTGCCAATAGCCCGCCTGCCGCGCGCGCCCGAAAACCTGCTCGGGATGATTGATGTGCGCGGCAAAGGGGTGCCGGTGCTCGACTTGCGCCTCACCCTTGGCATGGCGCCGGCCGACGATACCGAGAACACCCGCATCGTGGTCCTGACCATCAAGGGTTCAGACGGCCCGGTAACGTTGGGCCTGCGCACAGACAAGGTGTTCGAGGTAACTGTGCTCGACACCGAAACGCTCGACCCGGCGCCCGCTGTCAGCGCCGGATGGAGCGGGCACTGCATCGCCGGCATCGGCCGCCGCAACGGAAATTTCGTGACGGTGCTCGATCTCGACGGCCTGCTCGGCGACATCGCCGGCCAGCCCATTCTCGCAGCGTGATTGCGTCGGAGGCTGGCCGGATGCCCCGGCCGGCCGCACCCCCCATGGAGTTCCCTCATTGTCCGCGTTAGCCCGCCTCTCAACCGATATCGATGATGACGATCGTCTGAGCGAAACCGACTTCCAGCGCATTTCGGCGCTGATCGGCCGCGAGGTCGGTATCAAGCTGCCACCCACCAAGCGCCTGATGGTCGAGGGCAGATTGCGCCGCCGGATTCGGGTTCTCGGACTGGGCGGTTTTTCGGCCTATGGCGACCATCTGTTTCGCAAGGGTGGGCTCGATGGCGAACTGCCCTATCTCATCAATGCCGTCACCACCAACAAGACCGATTTCTTCCGCGAGCCCGAACATTTCGATCTCATGGAAAGGCTGATGGTGCCCAAACTCCTCGATGCGCGGCGCAATGAGCGCATGCCGCTGCTCAAGGTGTGGAGCGCCGCAAGCTCCACCGGGGCCGAAGCCTATACCGCGGCCATGGTGCTGGCAGATATCGCAGCCCAGCGACGCGATTTCCGCTTTGCCCTGCTCGGGACCGACATTTCCACCGACGTTCTCGACCAGGGGCGCAGAGCTATCTATCCGGCCGATCAGATCACGCCCGTGCCGCCCGCCAAGCAGAGCCGCTATCTGATGTTTGCCCGCAAGGCCGGACCGCGCCCCGAAGTGCGCATCGCGCCCGAATTGCGGCGCCTCGTGCGGTTCCAGCGCCTCAACCTTATGGCCGGAACCTATCCTTTTGATCGTGACGTCGACATCATCCTGTTGCGCAACGTCCTGATTTATTTCGAGAAATCCGATCAGGAGGCCGTAATCAATCGTCTTGTCGGTCATCTGCGCCCGGGCGGCTATCTGCTGCTGGGGCATTCGGAATCGATGATCGGCACCTCGGTTACAATGCGCCAGATCGCCCCCGCCGTGTTCCAGAAGGCCGAAGGCGTCGCGCCATGAGCGAGAAGATACGCGTCCTGATTATCGACGATAGCGCCTCGGTGCGGTTAACGCTCAGTGATATCATTTCCGCCGACCCCGATCTCGAGGTCATGGCCACCGCGTCCGATCCCTATGTCGCCGCCGAGCGCATCCGCCAGGAAGTGCCCGACGTGATTTTCCTTGATATCGAGTTGCCACGCATGGACGGGCTGACCTTCCTGCGCAAGATCATGTCCCAGCGTCCCATTCCGGTGGTCATCTGTTCGAGCCTTGCTGAAGCCGGTTCGGACACGTTCATGCAGGCGCTCGAGGCTGGCGCTGTCGACGTGGTGGCCAAGCCGCGGGTCGACACGGCCCAGTTTCTCCATGAGTCGCGCATGCGCATCTGCGATGCCGCCAAGGGAGCCGCCCACGCCAAGATGCGTGGCATGAAAAAGCAGGCGCCGTCCCTGACCGTGGAATCCAAGCTCACCGCCGATGTCATCCTGCCCGCCATTTCCGAAACGCGCCGCAAGAGCCTGATCGAACGTATTCCGGTGACCGAACCGATAGTGGCCATCGGGGCATCGACCGGTGGGACCGAAACCCTGCGCGAGATCCTCGAAGCCCTGCCCGCGGCCTGCCCGCCCATCCTTATCGTGCAGCATATGCCCGAAAAATTCACAGGTGCCTTCGCCCGCCGTCTCGATGCGGGCTGCGCGATGTCGGTTAGGGAGGCCCAGGATGGCGACGTTATTCGGGCCGGGCAGGTGCTCATGGCGCCGGGCAACCATCACATGATGCTGGTGCGCAACGGCTCGCGCTATACAGTAAAGATCGCCGACGGACCCCACGTCTCACGCCACCGTCCCTCGGTCGATGTCCTGTTCCGTTCCACCGCTCAAACCGCGGGCCGCAACGCGCTCGGAATCATTCTGACCGGGATGGGCGACGACGGCGCGCGCGGTCTTTTGGAAATGCGCGAGATGGGCAGTCCCACCATCGCCCAGGACGAAGAGACCTCGGTGGTGTTCGGGATGCCCAAGGAAGCCATCCAGCGCGGCGCTGCCGGACGGGTATTGCCGCTTGCAAAAATCGCCGAAGACATCGTGGCGTTTGGCCACAAGACCGCCCGACCGGGAGAGAGAACTTTATGAGCATGTCCGCCAAACCTCCCGCCATAAACAAGCTTGCCGCCGATCTGGCCGGGCACCGGGAAAAGATCGAAACCGCGTTCGTCTCGGTCGGCGGATGCCTCACCGAGGGCGCTTCGCTGCTCAACAAGCTCATCAAGCTTTTCGATGCGCTGCCCGATGCGTTGCAGGGCGTCGAAGTCAAAGAAGCGACTGCTCACCTTGAAGCTGTTGCCGGCCGCGCGGCAGCGCTCTCGGACGCCTTCGGGCAGGAGCGGATCGATCTTGAAAGCCTGTTCGAAGTGGTCCGCGCCGCCAATCTGCCGATTTCCGATCTGCATCGAACCATCAAGATGATGGGCATTGTTTCGATCAATGCGCGCGTGACCGCCGCGAGTATCGCCGAGGACACTGACGATTTCGACGTCTTCACCACCGATATCGCCACGCTTTCGGAATCGGCTACGTTAACGCTCAAGGAATTTTCGCAGGTCTATCGCCAGCTCGTCGTCGAGGTCGATGCCGCCGTCAGCCAGCGTAACCGCTTCGAAGGAGCGCACGCCCATACGCTCTCCGATCTCGCGGGTCGCCTGACAGCAACATTGCGCGCCCTTGAAAACCAGCGCGCCTCGGCCGTCGATGGCAGCGCGGTAACCAGCAGGCTGTCCCGGCAAATCGTTGGCCAGATCGGCAGCGCGGTGATGGCGCTCCAGGTCGGCGATGCCACCCGTCAGCGGCTCGAGCACATCGAAACCGGCTTTCACCGTCTCGCCGACATTCTCTCGGGCGTGCCTGTGTTCGATACCGAGTTCAAGCCCGAAAGCCATCCCGACGCCCTCGCCGCGATTGCCACGCTCGAACAGGCTCAGCTGGCCGAGACGGCGCGCGATTTCGGTGCCGAGGTGGGCGAGGCCGAGCGCTCCCTTGCCGCGCTCGCCGCAGATGCCGAAACGATCATGACGCGCAGTCGCGGCCAGTACGGCTCGGATGCCGGAAAATCCTCGTCCATTGCCAGCCTGAGCGACCAATTGCGTGCCGCAGTCTCACTGCTGGGTAATTTCGAGGCCGAGCGCGCCAAGCTCGAGGCCGTGGCAGCGATCGTGCGCCGTACAGTGGGCATACTGCTTGGCCATGTTGAGGCCGTTCAGGACATCGAGGCCAATATGCGGCTGGTCAGTCTCAACGCCGCGGTCCGCTGCGCCCAACTCGGCCCGCGCGGTGCCTCTCTCACCGTCATTGCCACTCAATTGCGTGAACTGACAAGCGAGACCGTTCAGGCCGCCGAAAGCGCCGTCGACTGGTTGAGTCAGTCCGCCACCCTGGCTGACGCCTTCGGTGCGGCGACCGAGGCCGATGGCGCGGTCGAGGGCAGGGGGCTCGAGCAGGGCGCCATCCTCGCGCTCGAACTGCTGTCCGGCCTCGATCAGAAACTGGCCGGTGCCCTGTCGAGCCTTGACACCGATGGCACCAAAGTCATTGCCCTGCTCCAGAGGGCGGCAAACGGTCTGGATGGCCTGGGCGCGCTGTCGGAAGCCATGGACGATATCAGGATGCAGATCGCGGGTCTGGCGCCCGACGAGACGCCTTCCGAGCACACCGCCGAACTGGCCGCGCTCGTCGCCGGCCTGCGCCGGCTCTATACCATGGAGGCCGAACGCGCGGTCCATGACGGACTCTTCGGGGCGCCCCAGGCGGGCATCGCTACCCCGGCCGTCCCCGATACGTTCGACGACTTCATGGTCCTCTAGCTGTTTGGCTCCGTACGCGGGGCCAGAACCGGATCGGACGCCAGAACCGCCGCGGCGTCGTCCTGGGCGCCCAGCATGGCGGCAACCCGCTCCAGCGCGGCGATCAGCATGAGCTGTTCCCATTCCTCGAGATTGGAAAACGCTTCGTGGAACTGCGCGTGCGCGCCGTCGGGCGCGATCTCGAGGATTTTGCGGCCCCTCTCGGTCAGGCTCAGCCACACCTGGCGCCGGTCGGTCTGGCCCTTGCGGCGCGCCACCATATTGAGCGCTTCGAGCTTGTGAATCAGCGCCGTGGTCGTCGCCTGGGTGATCCCCATGCGCGCCGCCACCGACCCGGCCGTATGCTCCAGCCCGTCATCGAGCAATTGCATGAAGATGAGCTGGGACGGGGTCAGCCCCGTCTCGCGCATCAACGCCTTTGAATTGAGCTCTGTCTTGCGCAGGATTTTGCGCAGCGCTGAAAGCGCAGTCTTTGTCGGGGCTTGCACGGCGCGGCTTGGCTCCAGCACGAGTGTGTTCATGGTCTTTACCTCTGCTTGCCCGCTCTCCCAAGCCCCAGCCGGCGGTGTTTTGTCGAATTCATTTAGATAAGACTAATGAAATTGGCAAGGTAAGATGCCTTTCCCCAAATGAATGCGCGCGTTGCAAAATTACCATTTTGCCCATCATGCTCATGAAATGACTGGATAAATTGGAATGTGTCAAAATTTGGAACGATTTCCGAGGGTTGACATTTAGTTTGAACAAGCTAACTAACTGCGTGAACGTAAATGGAGGCATCCCATGAAACTCGCAGCAGTCAGCGATACGGACCTTAGCGCCGATCCGCGCTCGTCCATCAAGATTCGCGCTCCCCGGCGCGAGGATGGAGCGGGTGTTTGGCAGCTCATTTCCGATACGACATCGCTCGACGACAATTCGATGTATTGCAATCTGCTCCAGTGCAGCCACTTCGCTTCCACATGTGCGCTGGCTGAAATGGATGGCGAAATCGTGGGCTGGGTGTCCGGCTACATTCCCCCCGAGCACCCCGACACCTATTTCGTCTGGCAGGTCTGCGTGGCCGAAAAGGCCCGCGGCAAAGGCATGGCCAAGCGCCTGATCAATGCTGTGCTCGCCCGCAAGGTCTGCGCTGGCGTCACCCAGGTTCAATCGACCATCACCAAGGACAATAAGCCCTCATGGGCCCTGTTCGGGTCGATTGCCGATACGCTGGACGCCGATCTGGTTCGTCAGCCGCACTTCAAGCGCGACGACCATTTCGCCGGCCTGCACGATACGGAGTTTCTTGTCACCATCGGCCCCTTCGAGCGCGCGGCTTTGCCCGTTCGTTCCGCGGCCTAAGAGATAGGAAGCGCTGCCGCCACTAACTGCGGACCGGCAGCGCATCGCATCTCATGCAGGCAAGAATCCCCCTGATCCCAAATTCTGCTGTCCCGCACGGAGCAGTCCCGGAAAAAGTGGCAACCACTTTTTCGGTTCGGGAGCGCGACACGGGAAAAGCAAGGAGACACGCTAAGATGACCACGACACACGAAACATTCGATCGCGTCGAGAGCCAGGTGCGCTCCTATTCGCGCAGCTTTCCCAAACTCTTCGGCAAGGCCAAGGGTTCGATCATCTACGGCGAAGACGGCCGCGAATATATCGATTTTCTCGCCGGCTGCTCCTCGCTGAACTACGGTCACAACGACCCCGACATGCAGGCGGCTCTGGTCGAATACGTCACCTCCGACGGCATCGCCCACGGGCTCGACATGTTCACAAAGGCCAAAGAGGCGTTCCTCGTGGCCTATGAGGACATCATCCTCAAGCCGCGCGGCATGGACTATAAGCTCATGTTCACCGGTCCCACCGGCGCCAACGCCGTTGAAGCGGCCATCAAGCTGGCCCGCAAGGTCACCGGCCGCACCAATGTGATCGCCTTCACCAACGGCTTTCACGGCATGACCCTTGGCGCGCTCGCCGCGACGGGCAATGCCGGCAAGCGCGGCGGAGCGGGGATCGACCTCAACGGCGTCCATCGCGCGCCGTTTGAGGGCTATTTCGGCCCCGATGTCGATACCGCCGGCATGCTCGAACAGATGCTCGACGATCCTTCGGGCGGCATCGACGCCCCCGCGGCGATCCTCGTCGAACCCGTGCAGGGTGAGGGTGGCCTGAACGCCGCGTCGGGCGAATGGCTCAAAAAGATCCAGACAATCGCCAAAAAACACGGCGCGCTGTTCATCCTCGATGACATCCAGGCCGGGTGCGGGCGCACGGGCAATTTCTTTTCGTTCGAAGAGTTCGGCCTGGACCCCGACATCATCACCCAGGCCAAATCGCTTTCGGGCATGGGCCTGCCCTTCGCTCTGACGCTTCTCAAGCCCGAGCATGACATCTGGAAGCCCGCCGAGCACAACGGCACCTTCCGGGGCAACAATCATGCCTTCGTCACCGCCCGCGTGGCGCTGGAAAAATTCTGGCGCGACGATGCCTTCGCCAATTCGGTCAGGGCCAAGGGCGAGCATCTGAAAACCCGTCTTGGCGCCATTGCCAAGCGCTACGGTCTGGCCCTGCGCGGCCGCGGCATGATGATGGGCATCAATACCGAAAACGGTGATGTTGCATCCGACATCTGCGCCAAATGCTTCGACAAGGGCCTGATCATCGAGACCTCGGGTGGCCGTGACGAAGTGGTCAAGGTGCTCTGCCCTCTCGTTATCGACATCGCCCAGCTCGACAAGGGCCTCGACATCATCGAGGACGCGTTTGAAGCCGTGCTCGACAAGGATGTTTCGCGCGCCGCGGCCGAGTAATCGCCAGCGCGCCCGGAAAAAGAAAAGGAATACAAAATGATTGTTCGCGATCTCGAGGATGCTCGCCAGGGCGACCGGCTCGTCAATTCCAACGGCTGGGATTCAACCCGCCTGCTTTTGGCCGGCGATGGCATGGGCTTTTCGTTTCACATCACCCGCATCCATGCCGGCACCAGCCACGAGTTCCACTACAAGCACCATTTCGAGAGCGTCTATTGCGTCTCGGGCGATGGTGAGATCGAGGATCTTGAAACCGGCACGGTCTACCAGATCAAGCCTGGCGTGATGTACGCACTCGACAAGAACGACCGGCATCGCCTGACCGCTCGTGAGGAAATGGTCATGGCGTGCTGCTTCAACCCGCCGGTGACCGGCACCGAAGTCCATCGCGACGATGGTTCGTACGCCCCGGCCGCCGAGTTGGCAAAGAGCGCATAAGGCGCACCCCAAAAACCCCGAACCCAAAAAACCCCGAACCAACGAGTAGAGGAAGCAATGACACTCTCCGCAGTTCACACCCGATCGGACGCCTATCCAACACGACTTGCCGAGGAAAACTGGCTCGAGCGCAAGGACCCGGTGTTCTGGGGCAACTGGACGCCCCAGGCGCCCCTGACCCGCGCCCAGACCGAAGACTTCGACAAGAATGGCTTCCTGGTCTTGAACAACGTCTTTTCCCCCGCCGAGGTGGCAAAACTTCAGGCAGAATCGCGCCGCCTGCGGTCCGGTGAGGCCGGCCTCAACTCCGATAATGTGGTGACCGAACCCGATTCGGATGCGGTGCGCACCATTTTCCGGCTTGAGGACGAGAGCGCCCTGTTCAACCGGCTGGCCCGCGACGAGCGGATTGCCGGAAAGGTCCGCTTTCTGCTCGATGACGATCTCTATCTTCACCAGAGCCGCCTGAACTACAAACCCGGCTTTACCGGTAAGGAATTTTACTGGCATTCGGATTTCGAGACCTGGCACGCCGAGGACGGCATGCCCCGCATGCGGGCCATTTCCGCCTCGATCCTTTTGACCGACAATGACGCGCTCAATGGCCCCTTGATGCTGATGCCCGGTTCGCACAAGCATTACGTGTCGTGCGCCGGCGAAACGCCGGACGACAACCATAAATCCTCGCTCAAAAAGCAGGAAGTTGGCGTCCCCAGCCCTAAGGCACTGTCCGATCTGGCCGGAAAATTCGGCATCGAATACGCCTCGGGCAAGGCCGGAACGGTGATCCTGTTCGAATGCAACACAATGCACGGCTCGAACGGCAACATCACTCCGTTCCCGCGCTCGAACGCCTTCTTCGTCTACAACGCCTGGTCCAACAGGGTCGAAGAGCCGTTCGCGGCCAACAAGCCCCGTCCCGATTTCCTTTCGAACCGCGACCCCAAGGGCCCGTTCGAGATCGCCTCGGGCAAACTCGAATAAGCGCCACAAGGCGCCCACAACCATTCGGCGGGATTTATCGGTCCCGCCGGGCACCCCGACCCAATCGGAGGCAACAAGTGACAGCCAAGACCCATACAGTCGAAAAAATCGGTGGCACGTCGATGTCGCGCAGCCAGGAGCTTTTGCGCACCGTGCTCGTCGGCGACCGGAAGGGCCCTGAGCTCTATGATCGCATTTTCGTGGTGTCCGCCTATGGCGGCATGACCGACGCCCTGCTCGAACACAAAAAATCCGACGAGCCCGGCGTTTACGCGCTGTTTGCCAGCGCGGAAAGCGGCTGGCAATGGGGCGATGCGCTCTCTTCGGTTGCCTCGAAAATGGTCGAAAAGAACGCCGAGATTTTCCCGGACGCCGCGACCCGCGAGCAGGCCGACAAATTCATCCGCGAGCGGATCGAAGGCGTGCGCTCGTGTCTGATCGATCTTTCGCGCCTGTGCTCGTTCGGTCATTTCCAGCTCGAAGCCCATCTTTTGACCGTGCGCGAAATGCTCTCGGCCCTGGGTGAAGCGCAATCGGCTTTCAATACGGCCCTGCTCCTCAATCAGAACGGGGTCAACGCCCGCTTCATCGATCTGACCGGCTGGCGTCAGGATGGCGAACTGCCGCTCGACGAGCATATCGCGCGCCAGTTCGAGGGCGTCGATTTCGAAACCGAGCTGCCCATCGTCACCGGCTATGCCCAGTGCTCCGAACAGCTCATGAAAACCTATGACCGCGGCTATTCCGAAGTAACGCTCTCCCGCGTGGCCGTCGTAACCGGCGCAAAAGAAGCGATCATCCACAAGGAATTCCACCTGTCCTCGGCCGATCCCAAGCTGGTCGGTTCCGACAAGGTGCAGGTCATCGGCGAAACCAATTATGATGTCGCCGACCAGCTCTCCAATATGGGCATGGAAGCCATCCACCCCCGCGCGGCCAAATCGCTGCGCCAGGCCGGGATCCCGCTGCGCGTCACCAACGCGTTCGAACCCGATCATCCGGGCACCGTCATCATGAGCGATCTCGAACCCAGAACGCCGGGCGCCGAGATCGTCACGGGACTAAAGGGCGTATTTGCCCTCGAGTTTTACGATCAGGACATGGTCGGGGTGAAGGGCTATGACACCAGGATCCTCGAGGCCCTGACCCGCCACAAGGTCTGGATCATCTCCAAGACCTCCAACGCCAACACCATAACCCATTATCTCAAGGGCTCGATGAAGGCGATCAAGCGGGTTGAAACCGATCTGGCCCAGGCCTTCCCCACAGCCAGCACCACGCTGCGCAAGCTCGCCATGGTTTCGGCCATCGGCCGCGACCTGGGCGGCGTCCAGATCCTGCCGCGCGCCATCGCCGCCCTCGATGAGGCGGGAATCGAGCCGATCGGGCTGACCGACATGATCCGCAAGGTCGATCTGCAGGTGCTGGTCGAGGAAACCGATTTCGACGCCGCGATCATCGCGCTCCACAAGGGACTTGTCGAAGAGCGCGCCGAGCGCAAGGCGCGAGCCGATATTCGTCGCGTTGCCTGATGGATGCCTCTGAGGGCAACGCAACGACAGGCCGGTCCCCGCGAAGGGGGCCGGCTTTTTTCGTACGCCTTAAAAGGGCGGCTCGGAACGAAACAACACGGGTTCTCCCCCGCTTGGATGCCTGAATCCGAGTTCCGCCGCATGCAATTGCAGCCGGTCGGCGGCGGCGAGCGCATCTCCGGTCGCATAGAATTCATCGCCGAGGATCGGATGCCCGATCTCTTTCATGTGCACCCGCAATTGATGCGTGCGCCCGGTGATAGGGATGAGCTTTAGCCGCGTCGCACGCGCTTCGCGCCCGACCACCTGCCAGCGCGTCTGGCTCGCCCGGCCACGCTCGTAATTGACCTCCTGGCGCGGCTTGTTCTCCCAGTCCGTCGCCAAGGGAAGATCGATCAGCCCTTCGTCCTCGGCCACATCGCCCCAGACCCGGGCGACATAGAATTTGGTGGTCTGGCGATATTCGAACTGCTTGCCGATATGGCCATGCGCGCCCTTGTGCTTGGCCATCACGATGATGCCCGAAGTGTCCTTGTCGAGCCTGTGAATCGTGCCGGCCCCCGGAAACCGCTCCAGCGCCCTGCTTTGCAGGCTGTCAAACAGCGCTGGGTCCTTGCCGGGAACGCTCAACAGCCCCGAGGGCTTGTTGAACACCACGATGTCGTCATCCTCATGGAGGATGTCGAGCCAGGGCTCGCGCGGCGGGTTATAATCGAAGGTCTTGGGCATGGGATTGAGCATTCCGGACGCTCTATCAGCAATCGGACGGGCCGAAAAGTTATCGCATTGCCCGATTGTCGCCCCTAATTTGCCACATCCGGTCCCCTTATTGTGAACCGTGTGCTATGCGCGCTGCTCAGGGTTCAATTTCTTTTTCGGGTCTCAATGATCGCAAGACGGCTTATCGCGCTGTTTGCCGCCCTCATTTTGGGGTTTTCGGCCGTGCCTGCGAATGCGCAGAGCCATTCACGCGCCGAAGTCGAGGTCCTCGCCCAGTACTACGCCCAATATTACGGCGTCCCGCTCGAACTCGTCCGCCGCGTCATCAACCGCGAGAGCACCTTCAATCCCGCGGCCCGCAACGGGCCCTATTACGGATTGATGCAGATTTTGCCCGCCACGGCCCGCACCATGGGCTTTCGCGGTGAGCCGGCCGACCTTCTCAACGCAGAAACCAATCTGATCTACGCCGTCAAATATCTGCGCGGTGCCTGGCTCCTGGCCAATGGCAGCCACGATCGCGCCGTCCAGCTCTACGCCAAGGGCTATTACTATGAGGCCAAGGCCGCCGGCCTGCTCGAGGAGACCGGACTGCGCCCCGGCCCGGCCTCGCCCATCGCGCCGGCTCCGCCCCATCTCGAGGCACCGGTAGTTGCTGCCGTCACCCCGCCGCCGCCGGTCGCTGAAATTGCCCAAACCATCGAAGTCGCCGCGGCCGAGCCGGTCGAAGCGGTGTTCGAAGGCACCCCGCTCGGATTTCTGCCGCCTTCCCGTCCGCTGGGGCTCGAGATCGACGGTCCGGCTCCCGCCCAGGCCGACGCGCTCGACGCCATTGCGCTGGCACAAGCCCCTGCCGCCGGGCCGGCGGACAGTGCGGCTCCACAAGCGCCTTCGCGGCTCGCTTACGCGCAATACCGAGCCTCCCGCGATGTGCCCCAGCCCGCCATCGCCTCGGGCGCCGACGCGCCGTTGCGCCCCGCCATCGATCTGGTGACGAGCACGTTCGCGCTGCTCGATTCGATGGCTGGCGCGCAGCGCTGAGCGTGCCCGGACTGCGACACTGCGATCACAATCGTGCCCTTTATGGGGCGGGCGGGGTTGCCGTTAACCCGTCCTGTGCTAGGATTTTGATCAAATTGGAGCGATCTGCCCTGCGGTTCGGCCCTCCAGTTGAGCGGAATGGATAGTGTGGATTGCGTACCAGCCGTGAAAGCCAACAAGCGCCATAGCCTGATTGCCCTTTGTATGGCCGGTACGCTTTTTACCGGCCCCGCGTTCGGATTCGAGCTGTTCGGTATCCAGTTCTTCGGCTCGGACGCCGAGAACGCTAACGCGGTGATCGCTGATCCGCGCACCTATGACCTGACATTTGAAACCGGCACCGAAGGCGATATCGATGCCGCGCTGCGTGGAGCGTCCAGTCTCTGGGGCGAGCGCGATGAGCCCTCTTCGGGCGCGCCGGGCCTTCTGGCCAGGGCGCGTGGCGATTATGCCCGCATGACCGGCGCACTTTACAATCTGGGCTACTATGGCGGGGCGATATCGATATTGGTCAATGGGCGCGAAGCCGCTTCAATCCCACCCGACGCCAGCCTGCCCGAACCGAGCCAGATCCGGGTCACCGTCGAGCCTGGCCCCCAATTCGTCTTCGGCCCGCTCAGCGTTGCCAATCGGGCACCCATGCCTGTTCTTGAGACCGATATGGTCGAGGCCCCCTCCGAAATCGGGTTCGTAGCCGGCCAGGTGGCGCGCGCCACCATCATCGCCCAGGCCGAACAGCGTCTTGTCGAGGCATGGCGACAGCTCGGCTATCCCAAGGCGCAGATCGCGTCGCGCGACGTGGTTGCCGACCATCCCAGTCGTACGCTCGAGGTCTCGATCGTGGTCGATCCGGGCGCTTACGCCGCCATCGGTCCCATAGGGGTCCAAGGCACCGAAAATATGAGCCCCGCCTTCATCGTCCGCCAGACCGGGCTGGTCGAGGGCGCCGAATACGACCCCGACGATATCGAACGCGCCCGCGAACGGCTGACCCGGCTCGGCGTTTTCCGCTCGATGCGCATCGAGGCGGCCCAGCAGGTCCAGCCCAATGGGTTGCTGCCCTACCAGATCATCGTGCAGGAACAGGCCCTGCGTCGCTTCGGCATCGGCGCCAGCTATGGCACGCTCGACGGGCTTGGCGTGGAAGGCTATTGGCTGCACCGCAATCTGTTCGGCGAGGCCGAGCGCCTGCGGCTCGACGCCAAGGTGGCCGGCATCAGCTTCCCCATCGATACCGCAGAATTCGACTATGCCTTCGGCGGCACCTTCACCAAGCCGGGCATTTTTACCCCCGAGACCGACCTTGTCGCCTCGCTCAGCGCCGACCGCTCCGTCCTGCCGCTTTATACCGAAACCTCGGTTCAGGGGCGGCTGGGCATCGAGCAGCTCTTTACCGACGATATCTCGGGCAGCGTTGGCCTTCAGTTCCAGCACTCCTATTTCGAGGACGACGCGACCTTCGGCAACCGCAATTTCACCACCGCCGGCCTTTACGGGCGCGGCGTGTTCGACAATCGCGACTCCGATCTCGACCCCACGCAGGGCTTCTATCTCGAAGCGACACTCGATCCGCTTTATGAGTTCGAGTACGAAAATTTCCTCGCCCGCGCGACGCTCGAGGGCCGCGCCTATTTCGCCTTTGACGAGGACGCCAATTATGTTCTCGCCGGACGTATCAAGGCCGGCGCGGTGGCCGGCCCTGCGCTCACCGAAATCCCGCCCGACCTTCTGTTTTTCGCCGGCGGCGGCGGCTCGGTGCGCGGCTATGCCTATCGCTCCATCGGCGTCGATGACGGATTGGGCAACATCACCGGTGGCCGCTATCTCCTCGAAGCCTCGGTGGAGGGCCGCGTTCGCTTCAACGACCAGTTCGGCGCCGTCGCCTTTGTCGATGGCGGCTATGTCGCCGCCGATACATTCCCCGATTTCGATCAACTCCGGCTCGGCGCCGGAGTGGGCATCCGCTATTACACGGCCCTCGGCCCCCTCCGTCTCGATGTCGCCCTGCCTTTGAACAAGAGCCCGGGCGATCCCGATTACGCGCTCTATGTCGGTATAGGACAATCGTTCTGATGCGCGTTCTGGCCGCAATCGCTGTTGTCTCGCTCGCCATGCCGGTCCCCGCCTTGGCCCAGGAGCCCGAGCGCGAAAGCCTCATGGACATGCTGGCCCGCGCCACCCAGCTCAATGAAGCAGAACAGCGCGGGGCGCTTGTCGGTTTTGTCGAAAACCAGATCTCCACGCCCGATCGCCAGATCAGGCTCACCGGCATCGATGGCGCGCTCTCGTCCAACGCCTCGATCGACCAGATCACCATTTCCGATACCGAAGGCATCTGGCTGATTGTCGAAAACGCGCAATTGCAGTGGAACCAGGGCGCCCTATTGTTCGGGCGGCTGGAAATCCAGTCGCTGTCCGCCGATTCCATCGCTTATATCCGCAACCCGGTTTCAACCCTTGCCCCCGCCGCCCCGTCCCCCGAGGCGGGCGGGTTTTCCGTTCCTGAATTGCCTGTCGCGGTCATTCTCGAAAACCTTTCGGTTCCCAATGTGCGCTTCGGCGAACAGGTTTTCGGGCTCGGTTCGGAAATCTCGCTGGCCGGATCGATGACGCTCGAGGGTGGCGCCATCGATGCCCGGCTCGATATCGAGCGCCTGGATGGCCCTGGCGGCACGCTCGATCTTGACCTGCAATACGCCAACCAGACGCGCGAGATCGATCTCGGGCTCGAACTCGTCGAACCGGAAGACGGTATCGTCGCCAACCTCCTCAATATAGAGGGGCGCCCGGAAATCGCTCTGGGTCTTCAGGGCGCCGGTCCGATCGACGATCTCGAAATCGGGCTGACCTTCGATGCCGATGGCAACCGTATCCTGACCGGGGAGGGCACGCTCGATCAGAACGCCCAGGGACTGGCAATTGTCGCCGATCTGCGCGGCCCGCTTTCCACCGTCCTGCCCGCCGCCTATCGCGATTTCTTTGGCGAACAGACCGCACTTTCACTGGACGCGCTGATGCGCGATGCCGGTGGCTTTGAAATCTCCAATCTCTCGCTCTCGGGCGGCGAGCTGTCGCTTCTGGCCAATGCCGCCACCACCGCCGATGGCTTTCTGAGCCGTCTCGATGTGGCCGGTGAAATTTCCCCCGTCTCGGGCGATACGGTCACCCTGCCGGTGCCCGGCGCCTCCACCCGCATTCAGCGCGCCCGCTTCGATGTCGACTACGGCGATGAGGGTTCCGACCAATGGTCGGGGCGTCTTGAACTTCTGGGCTTTTCCACCCCCGATTTCGCCGCACAGAGCCTGGTGCTCGACACCTCCGGCGTCGCTGCCGATCTTGATGACCCACAAGCCCGCCGCGTGACGTTCAATGGCGACGGCATGCTTGAAGGTGTCTCGTCCTCGTCCGAGGAAATTTCCCAGGCGCTGGGGTCCTCCATCGGTTTCGGCCTCGCCGGCATGTGGGAGGCGGGCCAGCCCATAACCCTCGCCCAGCTTCGCCTTGTGGCCCAGGCGCTCAATTTCGAGGCGGCGGGTCACATTGCCGACAATGTCTTTACCGGTGATCTCGCGCTCACCACAGACTCCATTGCCCCCTTTTCGGGACTGGCCGAACGCGATCTCTCGGGCGCTATCGCGCTCAATGCCACCGGAACGATTGCGCCGCTGTCCGGCGGGTTCGACCTTGCGCTTATGGGCAATGGCACCAACCTGGCGGTCGATGACGAGATCGCCGACAATCTGCTTGAAGGCACCGTGGCCCTTTCGGGCCGGGTGGCGCGCAGCGAAGCCGGGCTCGAGGCCGAGGATTTCCGCATCGCCAACAACCAGATCGAAATGGTTGCCGATGGCACCTACGCCACCGGCACCGCCGATTTCACCTTTAATCTGGCACTTGCCGATCTCGCTTTGATCAATCCCCAAATGTCGGGCCGCCTGACGGCGACGGGCACCGCCCAGGGTGCCGAGGGCACCATCGCACTCACGGCCGACCTCGATATTGCCCAAGGCTCGCTCGACGGGCGCAGTCTGCGCAACGCCAATATCGGCTTTGACGGCACCTCGACCCAAGAGGGGCTCGTGGGCTCCCTTGCCGGTGCTGCATCGCTCGACGGGTTCCGCGTCACCCTGTCAAGCGACATCGACAACAATGCCGAGCGTTTGAGGCTGTCCGACATCAGTTTCGAGGCCCCCGGCACCGCGCTTTCCGGAAACCTTACGCGCTTTGCCGACGGCCTGCTCGATGGCCGTTTAACCCTCGATGCACCCAATATCGAAACCGCAGCAGCCCTTGCACTGGCCGACGCGAGCGGTGCGGTCAACGCCGATATAATCTTGAACCCGGAAGGCGAGACCCAAAGCGCAGACGTCACAGCTTCGTTCAACGCCGTAAGGTTCAACGACATCTCCATCGGCTCGGCCAATGCCGAAGCTGCGATTGTCGACCTGTTCGGCGTCCCGGTGATCGACGGGTCGATCAATGGCGCCGATATCGTTGCGGCGGGCACCAATGTGCAGTCCGTCTCCCTCCGCGCCACGGCCAGCCAGCAAACGACGCAGTTTGCAGGCAATGCTTCGCTCAATGCGGGCACCGAGTTGGCATTGGCCGGTCTGCTCGAACCCATCGCCGACGGGTACCGGGTGGCGCTGGACAATTTCCGGCTCACCCAGGGCCAGCTTGCCGCAAGCCTCGCACAACCGGCCGAACTGACCGTCGCCGATGAGACGGTCTCGTTTTCGGGAGTCGAACTGGCCGTGGGCTCGGGCCGCGTCACCGCCACCGGCAGCGCCGGACAAGCTCTCGATATCGCGCTCGACGTTCGGACCTTCCCGCTCAACATCGCCAACACCATAATTCCCGATCTGGGGCTGGCCGGCACCGTTTCGGGCACCGCGCAAATCTCGGGCCAGGCCAGTGATCCGCGCGCCAGCTTTTCGGTCGAGGCCAACGGCATCAATGCCGCCGCGATTGCCGAATTCGGCATCGCGCCGCTCACGCTTTCCGCCCAGGGCAGCTTTGCCGACAATACCATCACCCTCTCGCAGGCCCGTGCCAACGGCTCGGGCGGGCTCAGCGCCACCGCTCAGGGCACCATTCCGCTTGAAGGGACCGGTCTCGATATCGCGGTCAATGGTTCGGCCCCCCTTTCGCTCGCCAATCGGTTCGTGGCCGATCGCGGCGCGCAGATTTCGGGAACCGCCACGCTCAACGCAAGGGTTACCGGCCGCCTCGACAATCCCCAGTTCTCGGGCACCGTCTCCGTCGCCAATGGCGAGTTCATCGATCCCGGTCTCGCTCTGCGCCTGGTCGGCATCACTGGCAGCGCATCGCTTTCAGCCCAGCGGGTGACAATCGACACCCTTACCGCCAATCTCGCCACGGGTGGCTCGGTCTCGGCGTCCGGCTTTGTCGGCCTCGATGCCGGTTTCAATTCCGATATCGCGATCAATTTCGACGCGGCGCGCTATGCCGACGGCAATCTCGTGGTCGCCACGCTGAACGGCAATCTTCGCCTCACCGGTCCCATCGCCAATGGTGGGCGGCTGGCCGGCAACATCGATATCGCCCGCGCCGATATTACGGTCCCAGAAGGCTTCAGCGGCGCGGTCAGTGTGATTGATGTCGACCACGTCCGTCCGCCCTCACCGGTTGCCGCGACATTGGCGCGGGCCCGTATCGACCAGCGTGCCTCAAGCACCACGACAGCCAGCGTGCCGCTCGAACTCGCCATCACCATTTCCGCGCCCAATCAGGTTTTCATCCGCGGCCGTGGCCTCGATGCAGAAGTCGGTGGTTCGGTACAGATCAACGGCAATGTGGCAGACATCCAGCCCGTGGGCGGGCTGGAACTGATCCGTGGCCGGCTCTCGATTCTGGGCCAGCGTATCGATTTCGATGAAGGCACGGTCACACTGATCGGCGATCTCGACCCTTTCATCAACCTCGTCGCCCGCACCGAGGGTAATGACATCACCGTCATCGTCACGGTTTCGGGCCGCGCATCATCGCCCGAAGTGACGTTCTCGTCCGATCCCATGCTGCCCCAGGACGAAGTTCTCGCCCGACTGATTTTCGATCGCGGCGTGGGCGAACTCTCCCCGCTGCAATTGGCACAACTGGCTGCTGCGGCGGCCGAACTGGCCGGTGGCGGCAGTGGCTCGGGCTCGCTTCTTGGCTCACTGCGCCAAGCGGCAGGGCTCGACGATCTCGACATCGTCACCGACGCACAAGGCAATGTCGGGGTGCGCGCCGGCACCTATATCGACGACAACATCTATCTCGGCGTCGAAGCGGGGGCCGGGGAAAGCCGGGTCACCATCGATCTCGACATCACCGAGCAACTGCGGGCCCGCGGCACCACAAGCACCACGGGCAATTCCGGCGTCGGCCTGTTTTACGAACAGGACTATTAGAGCGCTCCCACAATAGGCGGATACCACTTATCCGGTTCGGAAGCGCGACCACACAAAGACTTGGAGCAATTGAGGCGATTCAAGGAAACGGGGAAACTCTCTAAGCCTCCCCCATTCTTGATGGTTCGACGCACGCTCTTTTGGCGCGCTCCTCGCGCGTGCCGAGGCCGAGGGCGGAACCAACCTGCCGCCATGAGTCTTATTCCCACGACAAATAAGCGCAGTGAGGGATACGGTTTTATGTTCAAGGGACTTTTGCTCTGGATGATCGGCATCCCCCTGCCGCTCGTCATCCTATTGCTGATTTTCGTGCTCTAGCGCTTGCGCGGAAATGCCCGCGCGCTTGGCCATCCAACATCAATTTGCCCGCAAGGTGCACGGGCAGGAAATACGGAGAACGACAATGAATGCGATCATCTATCTCGTAGGCCTTGTGGTCGTGGTCATGGCCATCCTTTCTTTCATCGGCCTCGCTTGAGCCATATCGAGGGACCCAGGCCCATGACGACAATAACTCCCTCCGAGCCCCATATCGCCCAGGAAACTTCCTCCTATGTCGATTGGCCGGCCATTCTGGCGGGCGGCATTGTCGCCGCCGCCATCTCACTGGTCCTTCTGGCCTTCGGGTCGGCTATCGGGCTGAGCCTAACCGATCCGTTCGGTCGCGACGGCGTGTCCCTGTTCTGGATCGCCATTGCCATGGCGATCTGGGTCATCTGGGTTCAGGTTTCCGCGCTTATGATCGGCGGCTACCTTACCGGCCGCATGCGCCGGCGCAATTATGACGCCACCGAAGACGAATCCGACATTCGCGACGGTTTCCATGGCCTTTTGGTCTGGGCGACTGCGGTCGTTGTAACGGCCGTTCTCGCTTTGGGTGGTCTGGGCACGCTCGCCACCAGCGTTGGCGCAGCTGTCGGGGGTGCCGCACAGGGTGCGGGCGCTGCCGCAGGACAGGCGATCAGCGATGAATCAACCCCGTTCCAGTCGAGCATCGATCGTCTGTTGCGCACCGCCACGACAACCGAAGGCGACGCCGCGGCCACCCGTGACGAAGTCGGCCGCATCCTGATCGACGGCGTTACCGGTGAAGGCGTCTCTGAAGACGACCGTACCTATGTTGCCCAACTGGTTGCGGCACGCACCGATCTCGATCAGGCTGAAGCCGAGGCTCGCGTCGACGAAATCATCGCCCAGGCCCAAAGCGTGCAGGACGACATTGTCGCTGCTGCCGAACAGGCCCGGACTGTTGGCATCCTTGGCGCCTTCCTCACCGCCGCGTCTCTGGCCATTGGTGCAGCCGGTGCCTGGTTTGCGGCCATCTCGGGCGGCAATCATCGCGACAACCACACGGTTACCGCGTTCTTTGCCCGCCGGCGGACGCCCGCCGCCTGACCGAGCGGCCATCGAAACAAAAAGCCCCGCGTCCGGCGGGGCTTTTCTTTTGGGCTCTAGGCTGTGGTGACGATTTAATCATTTAAGCCACAGCATGACGCTGGCAATTTTGACGAAGCCGAGGAAGTGGGCGGCTCGCTTGTCATATCGAGTTGCGATGCGGCGCCACTGCTTGAGCTTGGCGAAAAAACCTTCGATGCCCCAGCGTTGCCGATAGGCGATCTTGTCGTAGCCATGTTGGTATTTGCGGTGGCGGCGGGGCGGGATCACTGGCTCGCCGCCTTCATCGAGAATGACATCATGGAGGCTATCGGCGTCATAGGCCCGGTCGGCGAGAACTTTGCCCGCGGCCAGTCCGGCGACCAGATCGCAGGCGGGTGCCATATCATTTTGCTGACCCGGCCCGAGCGCAAAGCGGACCGGCAGGCCAAGCGCATCAACTACGGCATGGAGCTTGGTGCCGAAACCGCCACGGGAGCGACCGAGAGCCTGGGTTTGCGCTCCCCCCTTTTTCGCCGCGCCCCTGCGGCCTGGGCCTGGGCGCGGATCACTGTGGCGTCGATGGCCAACCATTCGAGATCGGGAGCGTTTGCGACCGCCTCGAACAGACGATCAAACACGCCCATCTCGATCCAGCGGTAATAGCGCCGCTTGACCGTCTGGTAAGGACCGAACCGGTCTTCGGGCAGATCGCGCCAGCGGCCACCAGACCGGGCCATCCACAAAAGCGCATTGAAAAACCGACGCCCATCACTACGTGGGCCGCGCTTGCCCTTGCGACCGCCCGGGACAAACGGCTTGATCTGTTCCCACTGATCGTCGCGTAAAATCTCGCCATCCATCGCTGACCTCCCAAAAGTCAGCGTTGAATCTGATTTGCCGCGATGTGGGAATCCCAAAACATTAAATCGTCACTACAGCCTAGAGCGCTTCCAGGATAGGTGGCTACCACTTATCCGGTTCGGAAGCGCGATAAAACAAAGACTTAGGGCAATTGAAGCGATTCAAGGAAGCGCTGAAATGCTCTAGAACTCGGACCAGTCGGTTTCCACCGCTGCATTTCCGTGGGACAGGCGGCGAGCTTGAGGCGCGGGTGCGGGCGCTTCGACTTCCTGGTCCATATCCCACATCGCTTCATCGCTGACAGCGGCCCCATCGATGGTAAAGCGCGCCACGATGCCGTCCAGTGTCGTCACCTGCGTCTCGGTTTGCTCGATGGTTGCGTTGGTTTCTTCCACAAGCGCCGCGTTATGCTGGGTCATCTCGTCAAGCAGCCGCACCGAAGAGGACATTTCGGCGATAGCGGTGGCCTGTTCGCGACTGGCACTGGAAATGCCGCCCATAATCTCGGCGTTTTCGATCACCGCGTTCTCGATGGCAGCCAGCGTTTCGGTCGCCTGCGCCACAAGCTTTGATCCGTCGCCCACCTCGTTGGCGCTCTCTTCGATCAGCACTTTGACCTCCGATGACGCCTGCGCGGCGGACTGCGCCAGCCGTCGCACCTCGACCGCCACGACGGCAAACCCCTTGCCCGCTTCCCCGGCCCGCGCCGCTTCCACCGATGCGTTGAGCGCCAGAAGATTGGTCTGGAAGGCGATGTCGTCGATCATCTTGATGATGTCGGAAACCTTGGCCGAGGATGTGGTGATCCGCTCCATCGCCTGGTTGGCCTCACCCATCACCGTGCCGCCCTTTTGGGCCAGCGTGGACGCGGCACGTGTCTTCTCAAGAGCGTCCTGAGCCTTCTGCGCATTGCCGCTCACCGCCACTGCAAGCTGTTCCATGGAGGCCGATGTCTCCTCGATGGTCGCCGCCTGCCGGGTCGTGCGTTCCGAAAGGTCGTTGGCGCCCGAGAGGATTTCCCCCGTCGCGATCTTGAGCGCTCGCGAGGTGTCCTTGAGCCGTCCGACGATCTCGGCAAACGTTTCGGCCATGGCGTTGGTGTCGTCCTTGAGCCGTGCAAAGGCGCCCTCATAGGTCCCGCTGACCCGTTGTGACAGGTCCGCGTCGGCCATCGCCGAAAGCACTTGTCCGGTTTCCGAAAGCCCCCGGTCCACGGTTTCCATCACCATATTGACGCTTTGCGCGAAGCTTTCGAGCTCAGGGTCGTCATATCGAACCGCGATGCGCCCTGAAAAATCCCCGGCCACGGCGGCTGACACCACGCTCTTGATACGGGCCTGCAGGTCGGCGCGGATACGATGATCTTCGGCATCCTCGGCGGCCATCCGGGCCTTTTCGCTGTCCATGTCGCGCATGGCGCGGCCATTGTCGCGAAACACCGTCAGCGCTTCAACCATCTGGCCAACTTCGTGACGCTGATGCTGATCGAGCTCCAGATCGAGATCGCCATCGGCCAGCTGGCGCATGCGGCCGGCAATCCGCTTGATGGTGCCCGACAGGCCCCGGCCGATCGTCATCGCCAGTACCGTGCCCACGATCAGCGCCGCGACCCCCGCGATCAGGACGACGTTGAGCGTCGTGGCCGCCATGGCGGCACCCCAAGGCCCCAGCGCGTCCTGGCGCGCCTGCACCGAGGCGAGCATGGCGCCAAACGCTTGTTCCATCTGCGGCCCGAGCACGTCGAGCTGTTCGCTCATCACAGTGTTCCGGGCGTCGATCGCTTCGGCCAGTCCGCCGGCCTGGGCCATATAGGTATCGAGCCCGTCCATCATGCGATTGGCCGTCGCCTTTTGGGAATTGGAAATCACCGCATCGTGCAGCTTTTGCAGGTTCTCTTTGGCAAGGGCGGCATTCTCGGCCGCTGTGTCCAGCCGCACCGGATCGGCGGTCAATAGGAACTGCTCGACCTCGAACTGGGTGAGGATAGTCGACTGCACACCAAACCCGGCCGAGCCCGTGGCGTTGAAATTCCCGCTCACCGCCCGCAGCGCCGCTGTCGAATCGGCGCGCAACTGGTCGCCCACCGCGCGCAATTCGACAACACCGGTATCGATCTGCGATTGCAGTTCGGTCATTTCGAAAAATGCGGCCTCATAGGCCTGCGCGGAACCGGCAAATTCGGCAATCGCCGTTTCGGTCTGCGCGTCGCCCTCAAACAGCGCCATCACCTGGGGGTCATGCGACTGCAGATTTGTGATCCGGTCGGCCAGTGCCTGGGCCGTATCGGCCGAGGTTTCCAGCCGATAATCGAGATCGGCAAGCCGGGCTGCTGAAAGCTGTTCGACAAAACCTGAAATGGCCAGGGTCTGCCGCGCCGCGGCGCGGTAATCTGAAAAGGTCTGCGAGACGGCGCTTACCCCGAAATAGGCAAACGCCACGATTGCGGCCAGGAGCGCGATCATTGCACCAAATGATGCGTAGATGCGCTGCGCCACGCTAAGTCTGGACAGCATGATACCGGCCCCCTTTTCCCTTCTGGGACATTGCGTAAGGACCAGTAAGAGCGTGCGGGGTTAATGAAGGCTCAATTTTGGGTCAAAACCGGCGCTTTCACAGGCTTAATTTTTCCGTGCTCAAGTTTTAGGCTCAACCCATCCACGTCAAGCCGGTTCACAGGGCTTTGCATACACTTGCGCGCTGCCCCAAAACGACAAAAGGCGGCCTTGCGGCCACCTCTTTGCATGTGCGTAACGCAGATGGAGCGCCGGGCTCAGCGCGGAGCGAGCACCATCACCATCTGGCGCCCTTCGGCGCGCGGGTTGGATTCGACCTTGGTGATCTCCTCGAACTGGTCCTTGACCTTGTGAAGCAGCTCCAGGCCGATGTTCTGGTGCGCCATTTCACGTCCGCGAAACCGCATGGTCACCTTCACCTTGTCGCCTTCGCCGATGAACTTCTCCAGGGCACGCATTTTCACGTCATAGTCATGCGTGTCGATGTTGGGCCGGAGCTTGATCTCCTTGACCTCGATCACCTTCTGCTTCTTGCGGGCTTCGGCCGCCTTTTTCTGGGCGGCGTATTTGAACTTGCCCAGATCGAGAATCTTGCACACCGGCGGGGCCGAATTGGGAGAGATCTCGACCAGATCCATCCCCGCTTCCATGGCCATGGCAATGGCTTCGCTTGTCCGCACGACACCGACATTGGTGCCTTCCGCGTTGATAAGCTGGATTTCGGGGACGTTGATTTCGTTGTTGGAGCGCGGCCCATCCTTTTGGGGCTGCACGGGTCTCATCGGACGACGAATGGCTGAATTTCCTTTCAGTGGTTTTCCATAGCTGCGCATGCCCGCTCGTGGCTGGCGCAACGCGCCTAAAATCTTGGTAAATTGGCACAAAGTCAACAGGCAAAGCACTGTTGGTGCCCGGGCGGTCACACCGGTTGCCGCAAGATCACGCACTGTGTTCCCTTGCGGTCCGGCGGGTCAGCGGCTACATCCCCGATATGGTGTTCGGGCAGGAAAATGCAATGACCGAAAAAGCCGCCCTGAGCGTTGGCCAGGGCAACACGGCGCGCGAAATCGCCACCCTGCGCCGGCCCGGCGGCGCCCCCGGCCTGTTCTGGCTGGGCGGGTTCCGCTCCGATATGGCCGGCTCCAAGGCTCAGGCGCTTGACGCTCTGGGCGCGGAAAAAGGTCTCGCCGTCACCCGTTTCGATTACTCAGGCCATGGGCAATCGGGTGGCGATTTTCTCGACGGCACGATTTCGCTCTGGCTCGAAGAGGCGTTGGCGGTCTTTGAGACCACAACCGGTCCCCAGATCGTTGTCGGCTCGTCGATGGGCGGCTGGCTGGCTTTGCTGCTCAACCGCGCGCTGCGTCGGCGCGGCAATGAACGGGTGCGCGCCATGGTGCTGATCGCCCCCGCTGCCGACATGACGCGCGACCTGATGCGTGAAACCTTCACCGACGCCGAACTGCTCGATCTTTGGGAAAAGGGCAGGGTGGAACAGCCCTCCGACTATTCCGATGAGCCCTATGTGCTCACCCGTACCCTGATCGAGGATGGAGAACGCCATCTCCTGTTCGGAGCCCCCATCCGCACCCATTGTCCCGTCGCGATTCTGCAAGGCGGCAACGATACCGACGTGCCCCCGGCCCATGCGCTCAAGCTTGTCAGTCACCTCGTCTCCGACCCGGTGACTTTCACTCTCGTTCCCGATGGCGACCACCGCCTGTCGCGCGACAGCGACCTCGACCTGCTGCGCCAGACCATCGAGCGGCTGCTATAAGAGCCCATTTCAAGACTTTGAACAGGTACATACTGCCCGATGAACATTCGCCCTGCCACCGACAACGACCTGCCCGAAATTCTCGATATCCATAACGACGCCATCCGCCGGCTCGACGCCATCTGGAGCGAGACCGAGGAAACCCTGGCCGACCGCAAGGCGTGGCTCGACGATCGCAACGCGAATGGCTTTACAGTGCTCGTCGCCGAAGAGGATGGCCGCATTCTCGGCCATGGCAGCTACGGCACCTATCGCTCGCGCTCGGGCTACAGAAAGACCGTCGAACATTCGATCTACCTGCGCGACGAGGCGCAGGGCAGGGGCGTAGGCTCGGCGCTGATGGCTGCCCTGATCGATGACGCGAAAGCCAAGGGCTTCCACCTGATGGTCGGCGTCATCGATTCAAAGAACGAAAGCTCGATCCGCTTTCACGCCCGCCACGGCTTTGAAATGCTCGGCATCCTGCCCCAATCGGGCTTCAAAAACGGCCGCTGGCTCGATCAGGCCAACATGTACCTGATCCTCAACGACGATCCTGCCCCGCCGCGCGGATACTGAAACTATTGCCGAGCGTTCGGTGGGATTGACCCTCTCCCTCGGGGGAGAGGGTGGCCGGCAGGCCGGTGAGGGGCCTTGTCCCTGCCTGTCCCGATTCAAGCGTGCGAAAGAATATTGATGAGCTTGCCGAACGGATCGCGCACGTAAAACCGCCGCACGCCCCAGGGCTCATCCGCCGGGCCGTATTCGATACCAATACCCATGGCTTTCGCCTTCTCGAGCACGGCATCGACATCGTCGACCTCGATGGATATGTCGGGCACCGGCGTGCCCGAGCCGCCCTCTGACATGACGCTCATCTGAACCGACATCTGCCCATCGGTGCCATAGGTGCGGATCCAGTCCATATCCATCAGGACGTCCAGACCAAGCAACTCGCCATAAAACCGCGCCGCCGTTTCGGGCGTGCCTTCGATATTGGCAACGATCCGTTTAACCGCCATGGCTATCCCTTTCGGTTTCGATTTTACCTCTCCCTTGGGGGAGAGAACCTGCCCCCGGCGCGATCGGGGGTCGGCGCGAAGCGACGGGTGAGGGGGCCATGCCTCCCCGCTTACCTTGCGTTCCGCTTCCGATCCGCCTCGCGCCGCGCCTTGTTGGCCAGCCGTCGCTCCTCTGCGGCTTTCCTCACGTCTTCGCCGATATGGGCCTCTCCGCGCGCCGCGGCCAACTCGATCTGCCTTTGCCGCTCGGCCGCAGCGGCACGCTTGGACGCATTCTCCTCACCGGCGCAATGGTGGCATTGCACCCCATCGACGAATTCCTCGCGCTCCCGGTCGGCTGGCGTCAAAGGTTGCCGGCAGGCCCGGCACAATTGCGCATCGCCGATTTCGAGCCCATGGCGCACCGAAACGCGCTCATCGAAAACGAAGCACTCCCCATCCCAAAGACTTTTGTCTTGCGGCACGTGTTCGAGATAATTGAGGATGCCGCCCTTGAGGTGAAACACCTGTTCGAACCCTTGCGCCAGCATATAGGACGATGCCTTCTCGCACCGTATCCCGCCGGTGCAGAACATGGCGACCTTCTTGTGCTTTTGCGGGTCGAGCGTTTCCGAAACGTAATCCTTGAACGCTGTAAAACTCGCCGTATGCGGGTCCCTTGCGTTCCGGAATGTGCCCAGCGCCACCTCGTAATCATTGCGCGTATCGATGACCACCACGTCGTCTCGATCGATCAGATCGTTCCAGTCCTTGGGGTCGACATAGGTGCCCACCTGCCGCCCCGGATTGGCCTCAGGCGCCCGGAGCGTCACGATCTCGGGCTTGAGCCTGACTTTCATGCGATAGAAGGGCTGGCTGTCGGCAAACGAATACTTGATCTCGGCCCCCCCAAACCGCCCCCCGAAAATGTTGCCGTCACTCAGCCATGCTACCAGTTCATCGATCGCCCCAGGCGCCCCCGCCACCGTCCCGTTGATCCCCTCGGGCGCCAAAAGCACCGTCCCCTTGATCCCCCGCGCACAGCAGAATTCCGCCAGCGGCGCCTTGAGGGATTGAAAGTCCGGCTGGTCGACGAATTTATAGATCGCGAGGATTTTTACGGGATGGTGTGCGTTCACAATGCACTCGGCGGCTCTGTTCGCGCTGTCGCTCCTAGGATGATGGCAAGGGCGAAAGCGTAAAAGGTTGTCGAAATATCATAGCCCAATGTCATGTCGAATAGCCCGGTTATGGCGTATGTCGCAACGATCAGGGTCACGGCATAGGCCATGATCAGCCCATTTGTTGACTTCCGGTATTGTCGAACAAGCTGAACGAGCGGCGCGCCCAGAAAGGCAAGAAAACAGGCTATGCCGGGCAGCCCGGCCGCGACCGCGAAATTCAGCAGGTCATTGTGCAGATGGTTCTGATTTCCTAATACGACCCGGAAACGGTCTGGAGCCATATGTTCGGCGGCTGCCGCGGTGAGGTTGGCCCAACCGTAGCCCCACAGCGGTCGCTCAAGAAATGCAGCAATCCCGGCGGCATACATCTCGAGCCTGTAGGCTGTGGAGTTGTCGACCGTGCCTTCTCCCGTCAGTATTGCCGACACCACATCGAACAGAACGTCAAGCCGGCCGTTTGTCATCGCCTGCAGGCTGACGACAAGCATGGAGACGACGACCAGGCCGCCAAGGCCGAAAATCGCCACGCGCCTAGAGCGCCCAGTTGCCACAAAAACTGCCGTCAGCGCGATCAACAGGATGATGGGGAGAGCCACCATGCCTCCGCGTGTTCCACTCAAAACGAGAACACAGGCCCCCGCGATTGGACCGATCAAGAACCAAAGCCGATGCTTTCCGCCCAGCAGAAAACCAATTAGGGCAAGAAATCCGAGAAGAAGGCCCGTACGCCCATAGACAATCTCATTATTAAACATTGCGCCGGCACGGTGCTTGTCGAGAAGAAATACCTCAAATGCTCCGATCACCATCGCCGCAACGGCACCGACAAGGCAAAGGGTGGCGATAATACGCAACAGACGCTCGCCGCCTTTCTCGCGCGCCATGGCGTAAATAGCCACGGCGAGCAGCATCGGTATGAAGTTGAAGGTATTTATGGCGTCATAAGGCTCTCGCGCCGTTGCCACAAAGCTCGCAGCCATGACCAGGAACGCAGTTACAAAGATGTACCCCAAAGGCTGCCTGGAACCCTCCAGCCAGGAAGGCTTGTCGATGAGCAGGGACAAGAGCAGCGCCAGAATTAGGACGATGAGCGATGCCAGAGAGCCCAAGACACTAGCCAACACGAACAATTGCGCGACAATTGCCCACCACACGATTTCGGTGGTTCGCCGCCGGAGGGTTTGGCCCTGGGGCTGCAAGGCTGTTGTACTGGTCATAGCTCGCTCGGTTCCTTGTTCGACAAGCCCTGGTAGGTAGCGATCGCTGCCTCCCAATCGGCATCGGCAACGTGATAATGTTTGACGTGGTCTTGCGATAGCCGACGCGTTTCTTTCCAGTTGGTATTTACACCTCTAAAATGCCAAAACGGTAGGCGCGGTGAGCGCCTTTCAAGTGTTTTGTGCATGCCGTAGATGCGGTGCATCATCGGAAAGATATCCAATGAACTGATCCATTCTCTCTGGGGATCAATTGCCCATTTATTAGCGCACACAGTTCGCAACGGATTTCGATGCCGGTAGCGGTAGGAGAAATGCCCGGCGCCCTTGCTATCGCTTGCGCCCTCGATCCAGCGCCCCCTGAGTTTGACAAAACCGGTCCCGCTGTTAGCGAGCGTTTCGAAAACGCCTCCGTCATTGCCGGGGCCGACAAGTTCGTCAATATCGCAATTGAGCAAGCCGCGAGCTTCTGCTCCCAGGCGCCTCAACATCACAGTAAAGCTGGCCACCTGGAGGAAATTTGCCCAATAGGGGTGCGAAAAAACCTTGCTATCGACCGGGCCGTAGCGAAACGGCCAAGAGATGACGGCGACCCGGGCCAAACCGGGGATCCGGGAAAGCTGGGCGGCGAGTTCGTGTGGCTTATAGCGAGTCGATCCATTGTCGAATACGACGACTGCATCCGCCCCGTGCATGACGACGTGCCAATCAGCCCAGTTCGAAATCCACTCGACCGGGTTGTCTTTGTTCATCGTGAAAAGAACGTTGCGCCTCGCGAAGGGCGCAGAGGTTTGCGCCTGCACTGGGACTTCCAAGCGGTGGTCGCCAAACCGGATGCTTATGGACATTGTGCCTTTGGGTACGCCGCTCAGTGCGGTTGTCATCACCGAACGCGAAATGTTCAACTGGGCTCCCAGACGCTCGCCGCTCTCGAGCGCGACATAGTCCGCCTTCCGGTGCAATTCCAAAAGGTTAAGCGCCGGGGGGCCAACCAAGAGCACCTTTCCGTCCCCCTGCCAAAAGCAATCGTAGTAAAGTGCTCGGTCTTCAAATTGCGCGGCAAAACTCTCGGGCCGTTTTCGATGCGGTGCCCTTGGCAAGCGCCGCACCTTGCTTTCAGCCGGCAAAAAAACCGCGCTGGTCTCTACCGAAACGATATTCGACCCTTTCAGGGCCGCCTCACCCACGCAACACGCCCCCCGTCGCCTTTTCCACCGCAGCCACGATCTTTCCGGACACGATCTCGATCTCCTCGTCTGTCAGCGTTTTGTCCTTAGGTTGCAAGGTAACTTCGATAGCCACCGATTTGTTGCCTTCGCCCATATGAGCGCCCGAGAAAACGTCGAATATCGTCACGTCCGTGACAAGCGCCTTTTCGGCTCCCCTCGCGGCGCGCAGGATATTGGCGGCCTCGACATTTGTACCCACGACAAAGGCGAAATCACGCCGCACCGGCTGCAACGCCGATAGCGCCAGCGCCGCCTTGGCCTTCGTGGCCTTTTTCCGTGGTTCGGGCAGCGCATCGAGATCGACCTCGAATGCGGCCACCGGGCCACTAAGGTCGAATTTTTCCACCATGGCCGGATGCAGTTCCCCGAACCAGCCAAGGATCACTTTGGGGCCAAGCTGGATGCGGCCGCCCCGGCCCGGATGGCTCCATTGTGCCGGTTCGGCCACCACCTGCACCTTGTCGATATCGACACCCAACCCATCCAGCACGGCGCCCAGGTCGGCCTTGGCGTCGTAAACCCCGACCGCGTCGGCCTTGCCCTGCCAGTGCCGACCCGCTCCACAAAGCCCTGCCGTGCCCGTGCGGATGCCGGTCGCATAATTGCGCTGCCCCTCCGGCGCGTCGGAAAGGAACACCTGGCCCACCTCGAACAGCGCCACATCGTCGAACCCGCGATTTCCATTGCGCGCAGCGCCCGAAAGCAGGCCCGGCAACAGCGAGGGCCGCATGTCGGTCATGTCCGAGGCAATGGCATTGGCCAGCCGCAATTCGGGCTTGCCGCCGCCGAAGGCTTGCGCAAGGTCGGTGGAAATGAACGACCAGGTCATGGCTTCGTCCATGCCGCGCGCCGCCAGCGCCCGCCGCGCCATGCGGCGGCGGTTCTGGATCGGGGTCAGCATCTTGGGCGCCACGCCCGAAAGCCGCGGCAGAGGTTCGACCGGAACGTTGTCGACCCCGACCATCCGCATCACCTCTTCGACGAGGTCAGCCTTCATGGTCACGTCCGGCCGCCACGAGGGAACCTTCACTTCACGAACCGGACCATCGCCTTTCATGGCAAAGCCCAGCCGGTCGAGAATATCCCCGATGCGATCGGCCGAAACCTCGAGCCCGGTGAGACGCTTCACTTCGGTGAGCGGGAAGTCCACGACTGTATCGGGAAAAACATCCTCGCCGGAAATGACCGGCTCCATCGGCGCGCCGCCGCACAGCTCCAGGACCAGGCGCGTCGCCAGCTCCATGCCCGGCTCGGTCAGCGCCGGATCGACCGAGCGCTCCAGCCGGTAGCGGGCGTCCGAAATAATCCCCGTCTTGCGGCCCGACTGGGCGATCAGTTCGGGGTCCCAACTCGCGCATTCCATGAAGACGTCCACCGTCTCATCGGTAACCCCCGACCGGATGCCGCCCATGATCCCGCCGAGACAGAGCGGACCTTTGTCGTCGGCGATGACCGTCATGGTTTCGTCGAGCGTGTATATCTTGTTGTCGAGCGCATCGAACGCTTCGCCGCGCGCATTGCGCAGCACCATCTTGCCCTCGACCTTGGCCGCATCATAGGCATGGAGCGGCCGCCCCCAGCCCAGCGAGACCAGGTTGGTGATGTCGACGATGGTATTGATCGGACGAAGCCCGACCGCCCGCAGGCGCTGCTGCAGCCAATCGGGGGAGGGGCCGTTCCGGATGCCGGTAATGTAGCGGCCGGCAAATTTGCGGATCGCCTTGGGTTCGCCCTGCGTAAATTGATGCGGCAGCGGTGGAATAGGGCTGGCGCCCATGGAGGCGACTGGCGAAAAATCCGTCTGCTTGAGCGTCCCCAAGCCCGCTGCCGCCAGGTCGCGCGCTATGCCGTAAACCCCCGTGGCATCGCCGCGGTTGGGCGTGATGGCGACATCGATTGCCACCTCGTCTATCCCCGCATAATCGGGGTAGGGCACGCCAATTGGCGCATCCTCGGGCAGCTCGATGATCCCGTCATGATCGTCGGACAGCTCGAGTTCTGCGTTCGAGCACAGCATGCCGTTCGACACCTGTCCCCGGATATTGCCCTTGCCAATCGTGATGTCCTTGCCGGGAATATAGGTGCCGGCAAACGCAAAGACCGATTTCATCCCGGTGCGCGCGTTGGGAGCGCCGCACACAACATCGATCAATTCGCCGGTGCCCGCATCCACCTTGCACACCCGCAGCTTGTCGGCATTGGGGTGCTGCTCGGCGCTCACCACATGCGCTGTCACAAAGCTTTTGAGCGCCGCGCCGGTATCGCTCACCTCCTCGACCTCGAGCCCGATCATGGTCAGCGTGTCGATGATTTCGGCGGTGGTGGCCGTGGTCTGCAGGTGTTCCTTGAGCCAGGAAAGCGTGAATTTCATGTTATGCGGCCCATAATATCTGAATTTTTCTCATGCCAAGAACGCCTAAGACCCTCTCGAAGCTCTATTTGGCCATGCCCGCACAACTAAGTCAGCAATTCGCTTAGCTCGCTCATAGACGACTACGTTTCCACTTAGCTTAATCATTGAGCAGGCATGCGCTAACCGAGTCGAAACCTGTCCCGATCTATAATTTCGTTCAAAGAGGACGTCTTCAACGTTCCGGATCAAGCCGCGTCTCACAGCATCATCTTCGCTAATCGCCGCAGACGCCAGGTACTCGGCCAAAACTTGCTGAACCGGATCGGCATTCAAGGACGACGTTTCCCTGGTAGCCATTATCGCCCATCCGGCTATCAGCACTATGGCCAATACAATCACCGCTAGAATTTCCATTGCCCGTATCTCCAGTAATGCTTAACTACTCAGCCCCCCGAATAGCGTCGGCAGATCGAGCGGGCGGAAGCCGTAGTGGTCCAGCCAGCGCTTGTCTGCGTCAAAGAACGCACGCAGGTCCGCCATGCCGTATTTGAGCATGGCCAGCCGGTCGATCCCCATCCCCCAGGCAAAGCCCTGATAGACGTCAGGATCCAGCCCGCCGGCCCGGATCACGTTGGGATGCACCATGCCGCAGCCCAGGATTTCCAGCCAGTCATTGCCTTGCCCGATCTTGACCTCATTGCCCGAGCGGTCGCATTGAACGTCCACTTCCATGGATGGCTCGGTGAAGGGGAAAAAGCTCGGGCGGAACCGTGTCGTAACGCTCTCGACCTCGAAAAACGCCTTGAGGAACTCTTCGAGCACCCAGCGCAATTGCCCGATATGGCTCTGCTTGTCGATCACCAGCCCCTCGACCTGATGAAACATCGGGGTATGGGTCTGGTCGGAGTCGTTGCGATAGGTGCGGCCGGGAATGACGATGCGGATCGGCGGTTCGCTCTGTTCCATGGTGCGCACCTGCACAGGGGAGGTGTGAGTGCGCAACAGCTTGCGATTGCCCTTGGCATCGGGCTCGAAAAAGAACGTGTCGTGCATCTCGCGGGCCGGATGCCCTTCGGGAAAATTGAGCGCCGTGAAATTATAGTAATCGGTCTCGACGTCCGGCCCTTCGGCAATCGCGAACCCCATGTCGGAAAAGATCGCGGTGATCTCGTCGATTACCTGGCTCACCGGATGGATGCGTCCCATTGTCGTCGGGGCGGGGCGCAGGGGCAGCGTGACATCGAGTTTTTCGGTAGACAGCCGCTTTTCAAGCGCGGCCGCCGCCAGCGCTTCGCGCCGGGTTTCGATGGCGTTCCCGATTTCGGTCTTAAGCCCGTTGATCGCGGGGCCTTTTTCCTTGCGCTCTTCAGGGGTCATCTTCCCGAGCGTTGCAAGCAGCGCCGAAATCGACCCCTTCTTGCCCAATGTCGAAACCCGCACCGTCTCGAGCGCGGCTTCGTCATGCGCCTCGGTGATGGCGGCATGGATCGATTGGCTGAGGTCGGCGATCTCGTCGGACATGATGTTCTCTAACATGGGAAACTCTTTTTGCGGGCGAAGCGGTATCAAACGAAAAAGCCCCGCGCCACCCCAAAAGGGGTCGCGCAAGGCTTTCAGATTCGGCCTCAGCAGGCTGGAGCGTTGTCAGAAAAAGTGGAAACCGGTTTTTCGGTTCGACAACGCGACCCAATAAAGGCTGGTAGCGCCAATAACGCCTTTTTAGGCGGAAATGCGCTCGTGCGTGGTCGCTTCAACGTCGCCCAGATAGGCGAGGGCTTCCTTGGCCTTGGCAACCAGCGCTTCGAAAGCGGCCGGTTCGCGCACTGCCAGATCGGCCAGAACCTTGCGGTCCACAGCAACCTCAGCCTTGCTGAGGCCGTCGATAAATCGACCATAGGTCAACCCATGGTTGCGCACGGCGGCGTTGATGCGCTGGATCCACAGGGCGCGGAAATTGCGCTTCTTCTGCTTGCGGTCGCGATAGGCGTACTGGCCGGCCTTCTCGACGGCCTGCACGGCGGAGCGGTAATTGGTGGAACGGCGACCGTAATAGCCTTTGGCGGCCTTGATCACCTTCTTGTGGCGGGCGTGGGCGGTAACGCCTCTTTTTACGCGTGACATATCTTAATCCTCAAATCTGGCGGTTCGGAGCGTTGTCAGGAAAAGTGGTCTTCCCGGTTTTCCGGTTCGACAACGCGACAAAGCAAGGTCGGAGCGTTGTCAGGAAAGGTGGTCTTCCCGGTTTTCCGGTTCGACAACGCGACAAAACGAAAGCGGCCGTTACCGGTCGTACGGCATGTACTTCTTGACAATCTTGGTATCGGGCTCGGAGAGCGTCGAGGTACCGCGATTGGAGCGGATGTACTTGGCGTTGTGGCTGATAAGGCGGTGGCGCTTGCCGGCGGGGCCAGCCATGACCTTACCGGTGGCGGTCACCTTGAAGCGCTTCTTGGCGCCAGACTTGGTCTTCATCTTGGGCATTTTGCGGGTCCTTTTTGGTCTTCTTGGATGTCCGGTCTCCCGAACGTCCGCTTTCATGAGCTGCCACGGCATGCCTTTTGGCCGGACGGCTCGTTCAATAGAAATCTGCGGCGGACCCGAGGGGCCAACCGGAGACGGCGCGTTATAGGGAGATTGGCCGCCAAGCGCAAGGGGGATATCAGGTCATATCTGCGCCACTTTAACAGCTTCCAAAGTGAGCCCGTTTCGCTAAAGTCCCCCCATGATCGAAATCACCCGCCGCCGATTCCTCACCCTTTCCGCATCCGGCGGCGCCGCCTTGGTGCTGGCTGCCTGCTCGTCCGGTGCCGTCATCATGACCACCGAGCGCGCCAGCCCGGTGTCCTCGGTCTCGATTGCCGAAGCCACCCAAAAGCTCAACGCCATGCGCGCCGAGCGCAATCTGCCGCTCCTGAGCCACAACGCCACCCTGCAAAAGGTCGCCGAGGAACAGGCGCGGCTGATGGCCGAAAATTCGGTCGTGGCACACACCGCCGCCCCCGAACAGACCCTGCACACCCGCCTGCGCCGTATGGGCTTTGGCGGTGGCGCTGGCGAAAACCTCGCCGGCGGCTCGCCCAATCTCGATGCGACCATCGCCGGCTGGCTCAAATCGCCCTCGCACAACAAGACAATGGTCAACCCCGATTACGTCCAGTTCGGCATCGCTATCGAACGCGGCCCCTCCACCGCCTACAACACCTATGGCACCTATTGGGCCCTGCTCATGGGCGTGCGCTCCCCCGCCGGCCGTCCCTGATCGCCACGGCGCTTGCCCCTTTTGCCTAATCGCGCGAAAGTCCGCCCAACCAGAATCGTAAAGGCGCGCCCTCGCGCCCCGGGGAGCACCAAATGCATCTCGTCCTCGTCGACGGCTCGTCCTTCATTTTTCGCGCCTATCACGCGCTGCCGCCTTTGACCCGCAAGTCCGACGGTCTGCCGGTCGGCGCGGTCTCGGGCTTTTCCAACATGATCTTCAAGCTCACCGAGGATCTCAAGGGCGATGACGCCCCCACCCATTTCGCGGTGATCTTCGATTATTCCGGCACCAGCTTCCGCAACGAGCTCTATGATCAGTACAAGGCCCACCGCCCCGAGGCGCCCGAGGATCTGATCCCCCAGTTCCCGCTCACCCGCGCCGCCACCCGCGCCTTCTGCCTGCCCTCAATCGAGCAGGAGGGCTACGAGGCCGACGACCTCATCGCCACCTATGCCTGCCAGATGCGCGATCGCGGCGGCAAGGTCACCATCGTCTCCTCCGACAAGGATTTGATGCAGCTGATCGACGACGATCACGTCCAGATGCTCGATACCATCGCCCGCCCCGGCCAGCCCCCCATGCGCTGGATGGGTCCCGAGGAGGTGATGAAAAAATTCGGCGTCACCCCCGACAAGGTCGTCGACGTCCAGTCCCTGTGCGGCGATCCGGTCGACAATGTCCCCGGCATTCCCGGCATCGGGGTCAAAACCGCGGCCCTGCTCATCAACGAATATGGTGATCTGGAAACCCTTCTTGCCCGCGCTTCGGAGATCAAGCAGCAAAAGCGCCGCGAATCGATCATCGAACACGCCGATCTGGCCCGCATTTCCAAAAAGCTCGTCCAGCTCGATTGCGACATGCCGCTCGATGTGCCCCTCGACGACCTCGTGGTGCAGCCCATGGAAGCCAAAACGCTGATCCCGTTTTTAAAGGCCATGGAGTTCACCTCCATCACCCGCCGCGTCGCCAGCGTGCTCGAAATCGATCCCGACGATTTCGAACCCGATGCCGAACTGGCCGCCAAGGGCGCCTCGATCCCCGGCGCGATCGATGTGTCCGATGGCCCGGCCCCCGCCTCGGGCGCCAGCGGCCCCGATGCCCACGCCGAAAAAGTGCTCGAGACCATCCGCGCCATCCCCTGCAATCTCGACGATTACGAAATCGTCAGCGACGAGACCGCGCTGGCCAACTGGATCGCCGATATCGTTTCCACCGGCCATGTGGCCGTCGATACCGAAACCACCGGGCTCGACAACCAGGCCGCCGATCTGGTCGGCATTTGCCTCTCCACCCGCCCCGGCAAGGCGTGTTACGTACCCTTGGGCCACACCACCGGCAATGACGACATGTTCGGCGGCGGCCGCGCCGAGGGCCAGATGGATATGCGCCTGGCGCTCGACATGCTGCGCCCGGTGCTGCAAGACCCGGCAATCCTGAAAATCGGCCAGAACGTCAAATACGACATGGGCATTTTTGCCCGCTATGCCATCACCATGGCGCCCATCGACGATACGCTTCTGATGAGCTACGCCCTCGATGGCGCCCGCAACAACGGCATGGATGCGCTCGCCCTGCGCTGGCTCGATCACACCTGCCTAAAATTCACCGACCTCGCCGGCACCGGCAAGAACCAGCTCACCTTCGACAAGCTCGAAATCGAGCCCGCCGCCAAATACGCCGCCGAAGACGCCGATATCACCCTGCGCCTCTGGCATATCCTCAAACCCCGCCTCGTCGCCGAAGGCGTCACCACGGTTTACGAAACCCTCGACCGGCCTTTGACCCCGGTCCTTGCCCGCATGGAAGCGCGTGGCGTTTCGGTCGATCGCCAGATCCTTTCGCGCCTCTCGGGCGATTTCGCCCAGCGCGCCGCCGCGTTAGAGGAAACCGCATACGAACTGGCCGGCGAAAAGTTCAATCTCGGCTCGCCCAAGCAATTGGGCGATATCCTGTTCGGCAAGATGGAACTCGAAGGCGGCACCAAGACCAAGACCGGCGCCTGGGCCACCGGCGCCTCCGTGCTCGACGATCTGGCGGCCCAGGGCGTGCCGCTGGCTCAGACCATTCTCGATTGGCGCGGCGTCACCAAGCTGCGCTCGACCTACACCGACGCGCTGCCCTCCTATATCAATGAGCGCACCAAACGCGTCCACACCTCCTACAATCAGGCCTCGGTCGCCACCGGACGCCTTTCGTCCAACGAACCGAACCTGCAGAATATCCCCATCCGCACCGAGGATGGCCGCAAGATCCGCACGGCGTTCATCGCCGCGCCGGGCAATCTTTTGATTTCCGCCGACTACTCCCAGATCGAACTCCGCGTCCTCGCCCACATCGCCGATATCGATGCTCTGAAAGACGCTTTCGAGGAAGGTCTCGACATTCACGCCATGACGGCGTCCGAAATGTTTGGTGTCCCCATCGAGGGGATGGACCCCATGGTTCGCCGCCGCGCCAAGGCGATCAATTTCGGCATCATCTACGGCATTTCGGCCTTCGGCCTCGCCAACCAGCTCGGCATCGCGCGGTCCGAGGCCGGGGACTATATAAAGACCTATTTCGCCCGCTTCCCCGGCATTCAGGATTACATGGCCGAACAGCGCCGCATCGTCAAAGCGCAGGGCTACGTCTCGACAATTTTCGGCCGGAAAATCCCGTTCGAAAACGTCAACACCAAAAACCCCTCCGAACGCGCCTTCATCGAACGCGCCTCGATCAACGCCCCCATACAGGGCTCGGCGGCCGACATCATCCGCCGCGCCATGATCCGCATGGAACGCATCCTGACCGAAGAAAAAGTCCCCGCCGATATGCTCTTGCAGGTCCACGACGAACTGATCTTCGAAGCCCCCGCCGACAAAGCCGAACAGGCGATTCCGATCATCAAGCGGGTGATGGAGGGGGCTGCGGAACCGGCGCTGAGATTGTCAGTGCCGTTGCAGGTGGATGCGAAGGCTGCAGAGAATTGGGAAGCGGCGCATTAGGGAGGGGCCCAGCTAAGGCGTTGGGAAACGCACCTCTCCAACCGAATTCAAGATGGCTTCTCTGCAGGCCCGAGCATAGTCTGCATTGTCAGTATCCAATACGTATTTAACCGCCGAAAAAAGGTCGGATGTGCTGACTAGAGCATGTCAGGTTTTTATTGAAGCATATCCTGCGTTCTTGAAGTAGTTTCTGCATTGCTGGGGTTTGATGGTTGAGACGAGGTGTCCGATCAGGCGCCATGTTTCTTCGATCGTGCGTTGTTGCGCTATACGCATCCAATGCTTGATCTTGGCGAAGACCTGCTCGATGGGGTTGAGGTCCGGTGAGTAGGGCGGCAGGAACCATAGGCGCGCGCCCGCGGCGCGAATGGCGTCCCGCACGGCCTTGCTTTTGTGGCTGCCCAGATTGTCGAGAATGACGATGTCACCCGGCTTGAGCGTGGGGATCAGGACCTGCTCGACATAGGCGCGGAACGAGAGCCCGTTGATTGGGCCATCGAACACGCAGGGCGCCGTCAGGCCGTCCATGCGCAATCCGGCCAGGAAGGTCATGGTGCGCCAATGGCCGTGCGGCGCATAGCCCTTGAGCCGCCGCCCTTTTGGACCCCATCCACGCAGGGGCGCCATATTGGTCTTGATCCACGTCTCATCGATGAACACCAACCGCGATGGATCGAGCCAAGCCTGCCAGGACTTCCAGCGCTGCCGCTGACGGGCGACCGCAGCCCGAGCCTGCTCAAGCGCGAACAGGCTTTTTTTTAAAGCTCAGACCCTCGCGCCGGATAAAGCGCCATATGCTATCATGGGATACCTGTACGCCTTGTGCGGCCAAAAGCGCTTGCAGACCCCGCACGGTCAGGTGCGGAGTCTGCTGAAACTGTTCAAGAACAAATTGCCTGTGCGCATTGAGAATGACAGGACGCCGGCCACCCATTCGATCTGGTGTGACCGACCCCGTGGACCTCGAGCGTTGCGACCACTTCACAACCGAAGAAACCGCAACGCCAAAACGGGCGGCGACAGACCGGCAACTTTCCCCGGTGCCAACTGCAGCAACAACACGTTCGCGCAAATCATCGGAATAGGGCTTGATCATGGATGCTGGCCTCCAATCCAGCATCAATGATGAATCACATCCAAGCCGATTTGGGAATCCACAATCGATTCAATCAAGCTCAGACATGCTCTAGAGCTACGTTCGTAGTGCTTGCCACATTCAAACATTTGTCGGTGAAATTTTGCTGGCGATCCTGCGGGGGTGAGAGCCTATATGCGTTTCCAAACAATACTGGTTTCGCGCTTTCGGATACCTCCTCGCGCTGCAAATCCTCGTGTATATTCATGGACAACTGTCTCAATTTTTCAATCGAAACGGCCTTGCTGTCCTTGCCTTCCACCTCGCCAATGAAGCGCCCTTCAGTACTTACGAAGACCGCATCGATTTCTAAAGCGCCCTCAACGAAATTTTCTGCTGCGAAACCGAGTACGCCGAGGGCCGACAGAACTGCTTTTTCGAGCGCTTTTCCTTTTTCGTAGAGCAACCCCTTAATTTCGGTACATTCTCGTCGCTTTTGGATCAAAACAGATATTTCTTCTTCTAATCGCAAAATTTGACCTTCTACTGTGGAAATCTGTTCAGAAATTTCCTGTTCTTTTCGCAGCAGGAAGTCAGGATGAAGGCTCCAGTCTGGTGCAGGAGTTTCTTCAGTAGAAGCCTTAACTTTGCGGTCAAGCGACACCGCTGTATTGATTAGTTTAGCCGCAAAACGCGCTGATTCCTCTGTCCATTCCCCGTTCTCATCCTCGAATGAATCGGGGTTGGTTTCCAAATAGGGGAGGCAAATCAAAGCGCCCTTCCCGTTTTCGGCCGGATACATACATGCAACTAGCTTGCCGCCGGATTGGGTGTGGGCCAATGGCACTCCTTGGCCTTCGGCCAAAGTAACGAGATAACTGCTAAAATCAGCGAACTCGTCCCAATATTCTTTGAGGATTTCGCTTCCCGCTGGCGTCAGCACGATTTTGTGTCCATCGGTCGGCGTCGGTTTCAGATTTTTGGGAAGGGCGCCGTAGTTGTCAATCTTCTCAACGTGCCGGGTGGTCGCCCGGTTTCTTCCTGTGCCAGAATGTGAAACTTGGCCAGTAGCAACGTACACATCATGAAAATTAGATAGAAATATCAGTACGGTCTTTCCTGCGTCCATGCACTGGCGAATTTCACGTCGCCAGTGCTGCAAAAACTCCTTGAGTTTGAATGACTCTGTGTCATTCAGGCAGGGACGTCCTAAATAATCTCCGTCATAATGACCATGATAGTATTCCATGTTTGGAACAAAAAGGACAATATCAGCGTCTAAAAGAGATATTCGATCAGTAAATTTGTGCTGTTCGACTAGATCAGTGTTAAGATACATGCCAACAGAAATAATTTCTTTAGCGCTCATTTCCAAGCTTTCCGATAATAGACAGAAGACTCGCGAGTATCTTTGCGACTCTCATGGGCCGATTTTCTCAAAGAATGCGGTCAGGAGGTCTGGCCGTCAATCCAACGCCTCTCGGCAGTATCCGCAAATCGCCGCGCTAGGAAGGAGAGGTATGAGCCCGCGGGCGCCCGACAATCTCAAATTCCGTGCGACTCAGGCATAGCCTTCGTGGCCTTCTTGCCTTGCAACGCTCCACTGGAGCCTTGCATCTGCCGTCGGCAGACCGGCGGCGAAGTCCATGACCCTTTTCGCCCACGCCGCCCCCGACCAACCCGAATTCCGGCAAGCGCTGGGCATGGTCTTGGGCGGCAAGGACGATCCCGAAACCCTCAAGCGTATCTGAACGGGCTGTGGCGCAATCCCCTTTTCGTCACGTCACGCAGGGCGTCTTAGCCCCCAGCGCTCCAATTGTGCGCCCCGGTTTCCCTCCCCTCGCTGCCCCGGCGCACGCCGGGGCCCATGTGCCTCTCCGCACGCTCGGGAGTGTCGGTAAGGCTGCTGGGTCCCGGATCGGGTCCGGGACAGCGATGGGGAGGGGTGCGCTCTCGGCTCCTTCCCCACCGCTAACCCACCCCCTTCGCGTCATCCTCGGGCTTGACCCGGGGATCCGCTGCATGGGGGAGCCGGTGAAGGGGTTGGGGAACGCTGAAGCGCGAAGGATCACTACTTCTGCGCTGCACAACAGCGGCGGTGCAGATCCCCGGGTCAAGCCCGAGGATGACGCGGGGAATGTGAGATGCTGGAGAGCACGCCGCTCCGGACCAGCCGGAATTCCAGCGGGCGCTGGATATGTTCTTTGACGGCAAGGACGATCCAAAAACCCTTAAGCGCATCTGAGCGGGCAAGGCGCCAAAATCCTTTCGTCACATCACGCAGTGCCATGCGGCCCCAGCGCTCCAATTGTGCGTTCCGGTTTCCCTTCCCTCGCTGCCCCGGCGAACGCCGGGGCCCATGTGCCTCTTCTCACGCACCGGAGTGCCGGTAGGGCAGCTGGGTCCCGGATCAGGTCCGGGACAGCGATGGGTGTCGGGTCATGCTCTCGGCTCCATCACCAAACACTCACCCATCCCCATCGTCATCCTCGGGCTTGACCCGGGGATCCGCTGCATCGGGCAGCCGGTGAAGGTGTCGGGGGCCGCCGAAGCGCGAAGGATCGCCACTTCTGCGCTGCACAACAGCGGTGTTGCAGATCCCCGGGTCAAGCCCGAGGATGACGTGGGGGACGTGAGATGCTGGAAAGCACGCCGCCCAGGACCGGCCCGAATTCCGGCAGGTGCTGGATATGTTCTTTGACGGCGAGGACGACCCCGGAACCCGCAAGCGCATCTGAGCGGGCAGGGCGCCAAAATCCTTTCGTCACATCACGCAGGGCCGCGCGGCCCCCGGCGCTGTGCACCCCGGTTTCCCTCCCCCTCGCTGCCCCGGTCCCGGCTTTCGCCGGGATAAACTCCGGCCGAGGCCCATGTGCCTCTCCGCACGCACCGGCGTGTCGGTACGGCTGCTGGGTCCCGGATCGGGTCCGGGACAGCGATGGATGTTGGGCTCCGCCGTCGGCTCATAACCACCATCAACCCACCCCGCGTCATCCTCGGGCCCGCCCCCCGCAGCTCCATCACCACCACTCACCCCGCTCCCTTCGTCATCGTCGGGCTTGACCCGGGGATCCGCAGGGCGTCCGCAAGCGCGGCAGAAGTGGTGATCCTTGGCGCGTCATCGGTCCCCAACCCCTTCACCGGCTGCCCCGACGCAGCAGATCCCCGGGTCAAGCCCGAGGATGACGCGGGTGAAGGTGGAAGCGCTGCGAAAAATCTTATCCCCGCCCCATCACCCCCATGCCATTCTCCCCCCACGGTGTCGCCAGGGACGAGGATGCATACGAGCTTCCGGCGAGACCGATCCGGGTTCCATGCGGGTCGCCGCAGGGAAGGCCCAAAGCGGACGGATGGCCGGACGAGGAACCAGGCGTTCCACGTCGCACTCCCGAAAGGGAGAGGGGCACCGACGGGAGGTTGGCAGGGAAAGTGGGCACCGGTTTCCCGGTTCGCCAACCGACCCACTAAAAATGCCAATATCCTGGACGACAAACCCCAGCCCGAGACGCCGCCATAAGCCCAAAACCCCGGATGCGTGGGGCGATGATCGCTTCATATACTAAATAAACATGCGGAGCGCTCATCGCCCCATGCCGTCTGACCCTTCATAGCCCGAGGTCACTGACCGTCGGAGGTATTGGCATGTCCGAAAAAGAAAGGCCCCCTCACCCGTCGCTTCGCGCCGACCTCTCCCCAAAGGGAGAGGTGAAAATGGCGCAAGCGTCGGGAACCACCTCTCCCTCAGGGGAGAGGTCGGAGCTTGCAAAGCAAGGTCCGGGTGAGGGGCCTTTCCGAGCCTCTCGAATCTGTGGCCGGACGACAAAAATTCCCTTCTTGCCCACTTGTAAGCACCAGTGTCTCCACCCATCCTCGCGCAAAACCCACCGGACGCGCCATGACCCCCATCGAGCCCCTCACCCCAAACGCCTTCGCCCCCTATGGCACCGCGCTCGGATTCGCCACCCACCACACGGCACAAACCGCCTTCTTTTCCCCGGCCTCCGACTTCTGGCACGAGCACGGCTTTGCCTCCGGTAAAGCGCAAACCGAAATCCTCTGGGTGGTCTATCGCAGTTCCGATCCGACCATTGCCCGGCTTGAAGCCCACACGGCAACCGAACAGGCCCTGATCCCCTTGACCGGCTCCGTCGTCCATATCGTCGCCCGCTCGGCCCCCGGTGGCGCGCCCGATCCGCAAACGGTAAAGGCCTTCGCCATCGCGCCGGGGCAGGGGGTCGTCATGGCCGAAAACTGCTGGCACGCCACCCGCGTTCTGTCCGGCGATGTCACCTGCGCCATGCTCACCCGCGCCTCGACCACGAAAGACCTCGTGGCCCATCTCAATACCGGCGCCACCCTCACCGAGAGCCGCTACGCCGATGTCGCCATATCGATCGGGGATGCGCAAAATCGATAAATCCAGTTGATCGGGATCGATCAAAAACTAAAATTCGACTCATCGGCCATCAAGGCGCTTAACTGAACCCATCAGAACTGGTGATCGCTTCGCCGCACCGCAGATGGGAACAGCCCTGTATGGATGATGCCGCCACCCTCCAGCGTTTCGAAACGGGCGCCGCCCTGCGCGCCGCCTGCCGCGCTGGATCGTGGGACCGCCCGACATCGGGCCTAGCGCAGGGCTTCCAGCAGGGCAACATCGTCATCCTGCCCCGCGCCCTAGCCGATGATTTCCTGCGCTATTGCACCCGCAATCCCAAGCCTGCCCCCATTCTCGGCGTCTCCGAACCCGGCGCCCCCTCGCTCCCCACCCTCGGTGCCGATATCGACATCCGCACCGACGTCCCCCGCTACCGCGTCTTCCGCGATGGTGAGCCCGCCGAAGCCGTGACCGATCTCAACGCCCTCTGGCGCGATGATTTCGTGACCTTCGTTCTGGGCTGCTCGTTTTCCTTTGAAACCGCCCTCCTGCGCGCCGCCATCCCCGTCCGCCACATCGAGGCCGGCCGCAACGTGCCGATGTATCGGACCAATATCGAGACCGAGCGTGCCGGCCCCTTCGGCGGCCCAATGGTCGTCTCCATGCGCCCGTTCAGTCCGGCCGAAGCCATCCGTGCCATCGTCCTCTCCTCATACCTGCCCCAGGCCCACGGCGCCCCCGTCCACCTGGGCGACCCCGCAGCCATCGGCATCTCGGACATCACGGCCCCAGATTTCGGCGATGCCCCCGACATACGTGAGGGCGATGTGCCGGTCTTCTGGGCCTGCGGCGTCACCCCCCAATCGGCCATCCGCCACGCAAGGCCCCCCATCGCCATAACCCACGAACCCGGGCACATGCTCGTCACCGATCTAAGGGCCGATATCGGCTGAGACCGGACAACCCAAAAGACCGCACAAGCGGCAATATCAACCAACGCAAAGGGAATTGAAAATGAAAGCGCTGAAACCTCTCCTCCTCGCCTCCATCGCCCTGGCCCCCGCCACGGCGCTGGCCCAGGACCTGCCCGAAACCACCCTCAACGTGGTCGGCAGCTGGTCCAACCTGCCGCTCTACCAGCAGTTCGAGCGCGGCTTCTGGGAAGAAACCGTGCCTGAGGCCTCCGGCGGTGCCATCACCGTCAACATGACCACCTTCGACCAGATGGGCGTCGCCGGTGCCGACGTGTTCCGCATGCTCGGCGATGGCGTGTTTGAAATCGGCATGACTGTTGGCGATTACACAGTCGCCGATGCCCCCGAACTCGAAGGGCTCGACGTCCCCCTCATCGCCACCGATGCCCAAACCGCCCACGTCATGACCGAAGCGGCAAAACCCATGGTCGCCGAAATCATGGAAACCCGCTTCAATTCCCACATGCTCGCCATCGCCCCCTATCCTCCGCAGATCGTTTTCTGCAACGCCGAAATCAGCGGCCTTGCCGATCTCGAAGGCAAGAAGATCCGCGGCTCGGGCCGCATGACCTCGCTGTTCCTCGAAGCGCTGGGCGCCGAAGGCATCACCATGGCCTTCTCCGAAGTCCCCGGCGCGCTCGAACGCGGCGTTATCGATTGTGCGGTCACCGGCGCGGGGTCCGGCTATGCCTCGGGCTGGTACGAATCCTCGACCCATCTGGTCAACCTGCCGCTCGGTGGTTGGGATCCGGTCATCACCGCTGTAAATCTCGACGCCTGGAACGCCCTTGAGCCCGCCGTCCAGACCTTCCTAGAAGACCAGATCGTGGCCGAATTCGAAGAACCCGCCTGGGCTGATGCCGGCGGCGCCCTCGACCGCGACATCGCCTGCCTCACCGGAGGCGAGTGTGAAGCAGGCCCCGCAGCGTCCATGACGCTGGTCGAGCTCTCCGACGAGGACAAGGCGCAGGCCCTCGCCGTCCTCGAGGATTCGATCCTCCCCGATTGGGCCGAACGCGCCGGTGCCGAATGGGCCACGCGCTGGAACGAGACTGTGGGCGCCGCCCTCAACGTCTCGATCGCCCAGTAGCTTGAAAAAGAGGGCGGCACGATGGACAACAGCTCCGCAATACCGGCAAGGGTCATGACCCTTGCCGGGATCATGAAAACGCTTAACCGTGTGATCGCTCTGATCTGCGGTGTGGTCCTGCTGGTGGCTGTCGCCCTTATTCTGCTCGAGGTCCTGGGCCGGCGCGTGTCCCTGTTCCGCATCGGCGGCGCCGACGAGCTTTCGGGCTATGTCATGGCCGGCATCGCCACCTGGGGCTTCGCCTATGCGCTTGTCGAGCGCGCCCATGTGCGCATCGATCTGGTCTACGCCCGGCTGCCCGCCCCCGGGCGGGCCGCCTTCGATATCCTCGCCATGGCCAGCGTCCTCTTCGTTGCCGCTCTGGTGTCCTTTTACGCCTTTGACGTGCTCTCCAAATCCATCGCCCGCGGTTCGCGCTCGAACACACCGCTGGCCATCGAATTGTGGATTCCACAGATCGTCTGGTTCGCCGGCTGGGCATGGCTCACCATCACCTCCGCCGTTCTCCTTGCCTGCACGCTCATTCTTACCCTCGGCCGTCAGTGGGGCCTTATAAACGAGCTGTCCGGCATCGTGTCGGAAACTGGAGACGCGTCATGATCTGGTTTGTCGCAATCGGCCTTGGCGTTCTGCTGGCGCTTTCCATTCCCGTCGGAGCCGCGTTGTTTCTGCTCGGCTTCGGCCTCGATGCCTTTTTTGCTCCGCTTCCGCTCATTCGCGGTTTGGGGCAGATGGTCTATTCCTCGTCCGACAGCTTCCTTCTTATCGCTATTCCGCTCTTTGTCCTGCTGGGTGAAATCCTTGTGCGGGCAGGGATTGCCGAGCGTACTTATGCCACTCTCGACGCCTGGTTCTCCTGGCTGCCGGGAGGTCTCGTCCATGCCAATATCGGCACCTCGACAATGTTTTCGGCCACTTCGGGTTCTTCGGTCGCAACGGCTGCCACGGTGGCGACGGTCGCCATGCCCCAGGCCAAAAAACAGGGCTACGACCAGCGCCTGTTTGCCGGGGCCATCGCCGCAGGCGGCGCGCTGGGCATCCTCTTGCCGCCTTCGATCAATCTGATCGTTTATGGCTTTCTCACCCAGACCTCCGTGCCCCAATTGTTCATGGCGGGCATCGTGCCGGGGCTGCTGATGGCACTGGGTTTCATGGCCATCACCGCCATCATCTGCGCCATCAAGCCCGAACTTGGCGGCCCCAGCCGGCATTTCACATGGCGTGAACGCTTTGCCGGTCTGCCCCATCTCATTCCGGTGTTTCTGGTTTTCGCCGTTATTATCGGCTCGATCTATACCGGCTGGGCCACCCCCACCGAAGCGGCTGCCGTCGGTGTTGCCATGGCCATGGTCATCGCCGCTTTCTATGGCGCTCTGACCATAAAAAACATGCGCGGGGCGCTGCTCGGCACCATCCGCACAACGTCCATGGTGATGTTTGTCATCGTGGGCGCTTATTTCCTCAATTATGCCCTCGGGGCCACCGGCCTTGGCCGCCAACTCACGACCTTCCTTGAAGGCATGGGGTTGGGGCCGTACGGCATGCTGCTGGTCATCATCCTCATGTATATCGTCCTGGGCTTTTTCATCGAAACCCTGGCGCTGATGATCGCGACCATCCCCATCGTCGTGCCGATCATCGTGGAAATGGGGTTCGACAAGGTCTGGTTCGGCATCCTTTTGATCGTCCTGATCGAAATGGCACTCATAACCCCTCCGGTCGGCCTTAATCTTTACGTCGTGCAGGGCGCCCGCAAGGAAGGGCGGCTCGGCGATGTTATGGTGGGCGCCATCCCGTTCGTTTTCGTCATGCTGGTGATGATCGCCCTGCTCGTCGCCTTCCCAGCCATCGCACTTGTCTTCGCTCCGGCCTGATCGGTCGCAGACCTTTTCTAAAAGGCGCTATCATGCCCAATACATTGACCTTCGACGTGGCCGGATCGGAACCTGCCACCATCACCATCGAACGCGCCATCATCGCGGGCTGGACGGGCCGCAATGCCGATGCCGTCAACCATCATATCGCTGAACTTCAAGCCATCGGCGTTCCCCCGCCGAGCACGGTGCCGCTGTTTTACCGCGTTGCGGCCAGCCTCATCACCACGGACGGTGAGATGGAAACCGTCGATGCGACCGGTTCGGGCGAAGCCGAGCCTCTGGTCATCGACGATGGAGAACGGCTCTATCTCGGGCTCGGCTCCGACCACACCGACCGCCAGCTTGAAACCCATTCGGTCGCACTCTCCAAGCAGATCTGCGCCAAGCCTGTGGCCCCGGCTCTGTGGGTATTCGACGAGGTTGTATCCCACCTGGACCAGATCGCCGTTCGATCTTTCATCCGCGACGATGAAAGCCAGGCCTGGACGCCCTATCAGGAAGGCACGCTGGCCTCGATCCGTCCTCTAGTCGAACTGATCGATGCGTCACCCGCCACGTCCTCCGGGCGCCTGCAGCCGGGCACCGCAATGATGTGCGGCACTTTTGCCGTGCTGTCGGGCGGCGTGCGTCCGGCCCGGTTTTTCCGCATGGAAATGACCGATCCCGTTCTGGGCCGGACCATTAAACACTGCTACGAAACAAAGACCCTGCCTGTCATTTCGTAGGAAGCCCGCCATGACCGACATCTCCCCGCTCCGCCGCAATGCCGGCCGTATCGCGTTCCGCGCCAAGGATCGCGCCCGTCGCGCCATCGATACGGCAATGAGCGTGGACCCGACCGTTTTGAGCACTGTGTTCACCCGGTTCGATGCCGGCCGGATCATGGCCGAGGCCGAAGCACTTGATGTCGACGCCGAGCGCCGCGCCGGTCCGCTGGCCGGTATCATGGTGTCGATCAAGGATCTATTCGATGAGAAAGGGCAGGTGACCTCCGCCGGCTCGACCATTCTCGCCGATGCCGAACCGGCCAGCCGCGACGCCGTGGCCGTCGATCTCCTGCGGGCTTCAGGAGCCATCGTGTGCGGGCGCACCACCATGTCCGAATTTGCCTATTCGGGCGTTGGGCTCAACCCCCATTTCGGCAACACCGGAAATGTGTCCGACCCGGCCCGCATCTCGGGCGGCTCGACCTCTGGTGGCGCGCTGTCGGTTGCTCTGGGCATCGCCGATGTGGCGTTGGGATCGGACACCGGAGGCTCAGTGCGCATTCCCGCCGCGCTCAACGGATTGTGCGGGTTCAAGCCAAGCCAGTCCGCAGTGCCGCTTGATGGCGCGTTTCCCTTGTCCCAGAGCTATGACAGCATCGGGCCGCTGGCCCGCACCATGGCGCAGTGCAGCGCCGTCCACGCCGTTCTCTCGGCAACAAGCGCCTCGCCGCAAACGCGTGAAAACCTGCGCATCGGCGTGGCGCGCGGCATCTTGACCGAAGGGCTCGACGCCCAGGTCGCGGCTGATTTCAAGCGCGCCCTCGACCTGCTCGCCGCCGCAAGGTTCAGCCTTTCCGATATCGAGTTGCCCATGCTTGAGGGTTTTGGCAACGTCAACCGCATCATCGTTGCCTCGGAAGCACATCGCATTCACGCCAGCCGTCTGGCGCGCATGGAAGCCGAGGGCGATCCGCGTGTCCTCCGCCGTATCCGCGCTGCGGAAAGTCTTGCGCCCCAGGACGGGGCGGAGGCGCACGCCCAACGATCAGCCGCCATCGCCGCGTTTTCGGCACAGGCGGAAACGTTCGATGTGGTCATCGCGCCCACGGTGCCAACCGTCGCGCCATTGATTGCCGACGTGGAGGCCGACTTTGATCGCCTCAACGCCCTCATGCTCCGCAACCCCTCGGCCGTCAATTTCCTCGACGGATGCGCCGCCAGCGTGCCCATGCACGCCGGCCAGCCTCTCGCCACCGGCCTGATGATTTTCGCCCCCGGCGGAAACGACTGGACGGTTCTGGAGACAGCCCGGCAAATGGAGACCCTTCTGGCGCCATGATCGATCCGGGCTTTTGGGCCGAATTCCTGATCCGGGCGGCAGCCACGGGCTTTGTCGTTGTCTTTGTCGCCTGGTCCGCCGCCCGGCTCGGCCCGGCGATCGGGGGTGTATTGGCCGGCCTGCCGATCGTTCTCGCGCCGGGCTTTTATTTCCTTGTGCGCGACCAGAGCCCGTCTTTCGTTGCCGATATGGCCGCGGGCACGCTCTTTTCGATGATTGCGACCCAGGCTTTCCTGTTCGTCTATCTCTGGGCAGCGGGTCGGGTCGGGCCGATCGCAGCGACAATGCTGGCCATTGCCGGATGGACCATTCTGGCCCTGCCGCTCGCGCTGGTCTCTCATGACATCGGATTGGGTGTTCTGGCCTTTGCGGGTGCAACCGTCCTGTTCCGCTTGGTCGGCAGGCGTCTGGCGCCTGCGCTCAACTCTGTTGCAACACCCACCCAATGGCCGGCTCTCATTGTTCGCGGCGTTGCGGCGGGCATTCTCGTGGGTGTGGTCACGCTGCTCTCGCCCCTTCTCGGTCCCTCGCTTGCCGGCGCGCTCTTGGGCTTTCCCATCGGTTTTTGCGTGATTTTGCTCTCACTCAATCTCGATCATGGCAGCGCAATTGCCGGGCGCACGGCCTATGCCGGCCTGCTGGGCGTCGCGAGCCTTGCAACCTTCAGCGCCGTGCTTTCGGTTGCGCTGCTGGCCATGCCCCCATGGTCAGCCTATGTCTGCGCCCTCGCAGCATCGCTTGTGCTGACCGCATCAATGACCCACATGACCCGCCGGCTTGCGCTGGGGACCCGGTTCCGCGCATTGTGATCCGCAAATGGGTTCGCGAAACGGGATGCCGATGGTCGATTTCAAGGGGCTGGAAACCTTCGTCTGGGTCGTGTCGCTGGGCAGCTTTCGCGGCGCGGCGCAAAAGCTCAACACCACCCAGCCCGCCATCTCCCATCGCATCGCCCAGCTCGAGGAAGAGATTGGCGCCAAGCTTTTGACGCGGGAAACCCGCAACATCACGCCCACGGCGCCGGGCCGGCAATTGCTGGCTTATGCCGAAAAGATGATCGCCATGCGCGCCGAAATGCTGGCCTCCCTGCGCGATGCATCGGCCATTCGCGGCGTCATCCGCCTGGGGGTGGCAGAAACCATCGTCCACACATGGCTGCCCCATTTCATCAAGGAAGTGAGCCGGACCTATCCCCACCTTTCGGTGGAAATCGAGGTCGATATTTCCCCCTCCCTGCGCAGCCGGCTCCTGGCCCAGGAAATCGACATAGCCTTCCTGCTCGGGCCCCTCAGTGCGCCGCTGCTGCGCAACAGGCTGCTGTGCGAATACCCTCTGGGTTTTATCGCCAGCCCCGCGCTTAAAGTCCCCAATCCGGCCAGCGTTTATGATCTTGCCGAATTCCCGCTCATCACCTTTGCGCGCAAGACTCAACCTTACGAACTGGTCAAATCCCTGTTCAACCGCCCCGATCTTCCAGCCATCAAGCTTCACGCCAGTGCCTCGATGGCGACGGTCGTTCACCTGGCGCTCGAGGGAATCGGGGTCGCGGTCATCCCCTATGAGCTTGTCGAAACAGACCTCAACGCCGGCCGGCTCGAACTGATCAGGACCGACATCACCATGCCGCAGCTGACGTTTTGCGCGAGTTGGCTTGAATCCCCCGATACGCTGGCCACCGAACTTGTCGTCGATATTGCCACCCGTGTCACCGCCAACCGCGCCGCATTCGCGCCTACGGCCATGCCGCAAACGAACCCGCCATCCTGATCTGGCTGCGGGTGAATTCGATCCGGTACTGGCGCGGCGATTTTCCGGTGAGGCGTTTGAAAAAGCGGGAAAAATAGGCCGGGTCCTCAAAGCCGAGAGTGGCGGCGATTTCCGAAATATGCATGCCCGAGGTTTCGATCATCTGCCGCGCTTCGGCCATCAGCCGCCCATGGATGAGCGCCAGCGGTGCCAGGCCCGTCGCGCGCTGAACGGCGCTATTGAGCCGATCGGTCGAAACGCCCAGATAGCGCGCATAATCGGCAACGCTCCAATGGCTGCGCATCTGCTGGTCGACGAGGTGAAGAAAATTGGCCACCACGGTACGCGGTGCCGGTTGCGGGTCGTTGGGCACCAGATCGGAGTTGCGCCACAAAAGGATCGATACGATCGCAAGCTGGTGGCGCACCATCTCCTGGGACCCGGCAGGGCCTTCGCGCAACTCGTCTTCGATAGTTCCGATCAGCGTCGCAAGCCGGTTGGCCACATGCCGCTCGACACGCGTTCCCAATTGCGGTCGGGCCGAAATCCGCCGCAGATCATCCCCGATATTGCCCGGCAGCGCGACCTGACTGAGCGCGGCATCGCTGATGGCCAGCCAGGCCCCCCGTGAACCGGCATTGAGGGTCAGGACGGCCGGTTGCCCCGTGGGCACCCAGACCAGCGATGGTGCTTGCAGCCCGATATCCTCGCCCCGGTGTTGAATGATACCATTGCCGGCGACCAGAATGAAAACCCTGTTGCGGCGCCCATGCAGCGTCCACTGCGTGGTGTCCAGGGTCGAAGCGATGCCCTGGCTTTCTACTTCCTGCGCCAGGTCGAGCCGAACGCGGATCGGCATGGATTGGACAGTTTTTGTCATGATCCCCTCCGCGATCCGTCAAAAGTACAAGTTTCTCCCAAAAAAGTCTATTCTTGTGCCTATCCTTTTCGCGATAGCGTCACCTCAGCGCTGGGAGGAACATCGTTTCCCGGAAGGCGCATGCCCAAAAGGGCGAGAGGAGGATTTCCATGACATTGTTTTCCCGCAGGGCCGTCCTGCGTTCGATCGGCGTTGCCGCAACTCTTATGGCCAGCGTCAGCGCCTTTGCCGTTTCTGCGCAGGAACGCACGTCGGTCAAGATCGGCTACGCCGTTTCCAAGACCGGTGCCAATGCCGGCGGCGCCGGCATAACCACCATTCCCAATTATGACCTCTGGGTATACGATGTGAACTCAGCCGGCGGCCTTGAAATGCCCGACGGTAGCCGCCTGCCGATCGAGGTTATCGAATACGACGATCGCTCCTCGTCAGAGGAAGTGGTCCGCGCCGTCGAGCGTCTCGCCACCCAGGATGAAGTCGATTTCATGCTCGTGCCCTGGGGCACCGGCTTCAACCTCGCTGTCGCACCGCTTTTCGATCGTTTCGGCTATCCCCAGCTCGCCGTGTCGGCCGTGACCGACCGCGCCCCCGAATTCGTGGAGCGCTGGGATCGCAGTTTCTGGCTCCTCGGCGGTGGCGGAGACTACACCGATGCGCTGGCCGACATTCTCGTTGAGCAGCGCGACGCGGGTGTGATCAACAATGACGTCGCCGTCATTTCGGTTGCCGACGGCTTCGGCATCGACCTGATCACCGCCGCCCGCGAATCCTTTGCCGAAGCCGGGCTCAACATGGTCTATGACGTGACCTATCCCGTCGGCACCACCGACTTCACGCCCATGATCAACGAATCCGCCGCCACAGGCGCCGACACCTTCGTCGCCTTCTCCTATCCGCCCGACACCTTTGCGTTGACCCAGCAGGCCCAGGTCGCCCAGTTCAATCCCAAGGTGCTCTATCTTGGCGTCGGAACCGGCTTTCCTGCCTACGGCCTCAACAACGGGCCCAATGCCGAAGGCATCATGAGCCTTGGCGGTATAGACGTCACCAATGAAGCGGTGATGGACTATCGTCAGCGCCACGAGGAATTCGTTGGTCAGGCACCCGACTGGTGGGGCAGTGTGATCACCTATGCCAGCCTGCAGATGCTCCAGGAAGCAATAAAGCGCCACGGCCTGGATCGCGACGCCGTCTCCGAAGAGCTTTCGACAGGGACATTTGAAACGGTTCTGGGCGAAACCACGCTCGAGGACAACCAGCTGCGGACCCTCTGGTTCGGCGGCCAGTGGCAGGATGGCAATTTCGTTGCCGTCGCCCCGTCCGACCGCGAAGGTGCGGTCGAGCCTATCCTGCCCAAGGAACCCTGGTTGCCGACAAGCAACTAGGTCGGTCTTTCAACCCGCAGCCGGGCCGATGGCCCGGTTGCATCCCGGCCCGCGCGCTCGGGAACAGGTGACTTTCAATGTTGACAACGCTCATAGCCGGACTTGTGCTCGGCGGCACCTATGCCCTGGTTGCCATGGGGCTGACCCTGCAATATGGCATCTCGCGCATCATGAACCTCGCTTATGGTGAGACGATCATCTTTGCCGCGTTTGCCGCCTTCTTTCTGTTCTCCAACTTTGCCATCAACCCCATACTCGGGCTTGTCATCGTTCTGCCCGCCGCCTTTGCCTTCGGCTATGTGATCTACGGCGTCATGATGCAGCCGCTGGTCAAGCGCTCGGCCAAGAGCGGAACGCTCGAAGTGGACTCTATCCTGGCGACCTTCGGTCTGCTCTTCGTGATCCAGGGGGTGATGCTCGTTGTCTTCGGGTCCAACTACACGAGCTACAACTACCTCAATTTCGGCGTGAACGTTCTGGGCACCAATATCGCCGCCAACCGTCTTCTGGCCTTTGCCATTGCGCTGGTGATCGGGGGGACGTTGTTTCTCCTTCTCACCCGCACCCGCTGGGGAACGACAATCCGCGCCATTGCCGTCGCGCCCAGTTCCGCGCCGCTGGTGGGCATCGATGTCAATCGCACAGCACGCTTTGCCTTCGCGCTTGGGACCATGCTGGCGGCCTCCGGTGGCGTGATGATCTCCATGTACCAGACCTTCACCGCCTCGATGGGTGTGGTCTTTACCATGAAGGCTCTGGTGATCGTCATCATGGGCGGATTGGGCAATCTCATGGGAGCCCTGGTCGCGGGCCTGTTGCTGGGTATCGTTGAAACGCTCGTCGCAACCTATGTCGATCCGGGCCTTACGCTGGCATCGACCTATCTCATCTTCCTTGCCGTGCTGCTTTGGAAGCCTTCGGGTCTGTTCGGAAAGGCAGCAGGACGATGAAAAAAGTTCTTGCTCTTGTCCTGATCGTCCTGGCTCTGGCCGCCCTCGCCTGGTTGCCGACCCAATTTGGTGCCTATGGCGTCGGTCTGCTGCTCGGCATGACGGGCTATGTGGCCCTTGCCAGTGCCTGGGCCCTGTTTTCCGGCCCTACGCGCTATGTATCCCTGGCCACCGTCGCATTCTTTGGCATCGGTGCCTATACGGTTGCCGTACTGAGTGAAACCTTGCCCTATCCGCTCGTCCTGCTGGTCGCCGCGCTGATCGGGCTCGCGGTTGCCCTGGTTGTCGGGCTGGCCACTCTGAGGCTGGCGGGCGTCTATTTCGTGATCTTCACCTTTGGGTTGGCCGAACTCATCCGCCAACTCGTCACCTGGTACGAGGTCAATGTGACCGGAACGCTGGGCCGCTATATCTTCCTGCCCATCAGTTCCGAACAGATCTACTGGCAGCTTTTAGGGCTTGCCGCCATCACCATCGGTGTCGGCTGGTGGATTTCGCGCTCGCGCATCGGTCTGGCCCTCAAAGTCATAGGCGACGATGAGACGGTGGCTGCTCATGCCGGCATCAATATAGCCGGGGTCAAGCTCACTCTCTTTGCCGTCAGCGCCACAATCATCACGCTGGTCGGTGCCATTCAGGCCCCGCGTTGGACCTATGTGGAACCCTCGATCGTCTTTAATCCCACCATATCGTTCCTCACGCTCATCATGGCTTTGCTCGGAGGCGCCAACCGGCTCTGGGGTTCCATGCTCGGCGCCATTCCGCTCTTCCTGCTGTTTGAATGGCTCAGCGCCAATTTCCCGAGCCATTATTCGATAATCCTCGGCCTTATGTTCATCGCCATCGTCTTCATCGTGCCGCGCGGGGTGCTGGCGCTGCTCGAAGATCTCTGGAAACGCGCAAGAGGTCTGCGAAAGCCCGGGGCGGCGGTGGAAAGGGAGGCGATTCAATGACCCGGCTCGTTGAAATAACCGGCCTCAAAAAACAGTTCGGTGGGCTGACCGCCGTTAACGAGGTGAGTTTTTCTGTCGCTGAGGGCGAGATTGCAGCGCTTCTCGGGCCCAACGGCTCTGGCAAGACGACGGTGCTCAACATGATCTCGGGTGCGCTTTCCCCGACATCGGGCACCATCGCGCTGGCCGGCGATACAATCTCAGGGCTGTCCCCGCATCGCATAGCCCACAAGGGCGTCGCCCGAACCTTCCAGCTCGTCAAGATACTCCCTTCGCTGACCGTGGCCGAAAACGTCATCGCAGCGCTGGCCTTCAAACCCCACCCGCTTTGGGGGAGTGCCGCGCGCGAGAAGGCTGAAGAGCTTTTGATTCAGGCGGGCCTGGGCGGGCGTGGCGGCGAATACGCCAGCGACCTGACCTATATCGATCAAAAGCGCATGGAATTGGCCCGCGCTCTTGCCGCCGAGCCGCGCCTGCTCTTGCTCGACGAATGGCTTTCCGGGCTCAACCCGACCGAACTTCGCGTCGGTATCGATCTCATCGTCTCGCTGCGCGAACGCGGCATGACCATATTGCTCGTCGAACACATCATGGAGGCGGTGCGCGCGCTCTGCAGCCGCGCGGTGGTCATGAATGTCGGAAAAAAGATCGCCGACGGCCCCACTGCAGACGTTCTTGCCGATCAGGCGGTGATTTCTGCCTATCTGGGAGAAGGCCATGCTTGAGATCAATAATCTTTCACTGCGCTATGGCCGCCATCTGGCGCTCGACGACATCTCCATTTCGATTACCGAGGGTGAGACCGTGGTGATCCTGGGTGCCAATGGGGCGGGAAAGTCTTCCCTGCTCAAGGCCACCGCCGGGCTGGTCAAACCCGAGGGGAAGTCGACCATCACGCTCGATGGCAATTCGCTGATCGGCACGCCGCCGCACCGCATTCCAGAAGCCGGCATTGCGCTGGTGCCCGAGGGCAGGGGCGTGTTTGGTGATCTCACGGTTGAGGAAAATCTGACCCTGGGCGCCAATCCCAAGCGGGCCCGGGCCACCCAAGCAGAGCGCCACGCCTTGATTTTCGAACTGTTCCCGCGCCTTTCAGAGCGCAGGAACCAGATGGTTCGGACAATGTCGGGCGGCGAGCAGCAAATGGTGGCGATCGGCCGGGCTTTGATGAGCAATCCCAAATACCTCATGCTCGACGAACCCAGCCTCGGTCTTGCGCCCATCGTGGTGACCGAGCTGTTTTCGGCCTTGCGCAAGGTGCAGCAGACCGGTGTCGGACTGCTGCTGGTTGAACAAAACGTATCGATTTCGCTTTCGATTTCCGATCGCGGCTATCTGATGGAAGCCGGAAGGATCGTTGGCGAAGACACCGCGGAAGCGCTCAAGACCGACACAGCGGTGCAAAAGGCATTCCTGGGCGGCGCCGCCGCCTGATTGAAGAGGAGAAGAATTATGGATCAGCTCGGCCTGCTTATTGCCAACGAGGATCACCAAGCGACCGGAGGCGCGGTCTTTGAGCGCCTCAATCCCATTTCGGGCGAAGTGGCGACCCGCGCCGCGGCTGCCACCGTCGAGGACGCCCGCAGGGCTGCCGATGCTGCCGCTGCGGCGTTCCCCGAATGGTCCAAGACACTGCCCAAGGAACGGCGCAAGATCCTTTTGAAAGCCGCCGACCTGCTTGAGGAAAAAGGCCCGAAATTTGTTGAAGCCATGGGTGCCGAAATCGGCGCGACAGCCGGTTGGGCGATGTTCAACGTCATGCTCGCCGCCGACATGCTGCGCGAGGCCGCCAGCCTCGTGACCCAGATCAAGGGGGAGATAGTGCCCTCGAACCGTCCGGGTAGCCTTGCCATGGCGGTGCGCCAGCCGGCTGGCGTTGTCCTTGCCATGGCGCCCTGGAATGCGCCGGTCATTCTTGGCGTGCGCTCACTGGCCACGCCTCTGGCTTGCGGCAACACGGTGGTCATGAAGACCTCCGAGCTCTGCCCGCGCACCCACCGTCTGATTGTGGAAACACTGCTTGAAGCCGGCCTGCCCAAGGGTGCCCTCAATGCCGTCTCCAATGCACCCGACGACGCCGCCGAGATCGTTGAAGCCTTGATCGCACACCCGGCGGTGCGCCGCGTCAATTTCACGGGCTCGACTCGCGTCGGCCGCATCATCGGTGAAACAGCCGGACGTCACCTCAAGCCGGCTTTGCTCGAGCTGGGCGGCAAGGCGCCCTTCATCGTGCTCGACGATGCCGATCTCGATGAAGCCGTCGCCGCGGCCGCCTTCGGAGCCTATATGAACCAGGGCCAGATATGCATGTCCACCGAGCGCCTGGTGGTCATGGAGAGCATTGCCGATGCCTTCGTCGCCAAGCTGGCCGAAAAGGCCCGCACGCTGGTTGCCGGCGATCCGCGCAAGGGCGACACCCCTCTCGGCTCGGTAGTGGATGCCAGCGCCGCCCAGCGCCTCGAACAACTCATCAAGGACGCGACGGGCAAGGGCGCCGTCCTCGCTGCCGGTGGACGTATCGAAGGCACCATCATGGATGCGACCTTGCTCGACAAGGTGTCCCCCTCGATGCGCATTTATGGCGAGGAGTCGTTTGGCCCGGTCGTAACGGTGGTTCGTGTCGGCAGCATCGATGAAGCCCTCCGCGTCGCCAACGATACCGAATATGGCCTGTCTTCAGCCGTGTTCGGCAAGGACACCAACCGCGCTCTTGCCGTGGCACGCCGCATCGAAAGCGGCATCTGCCATGTCAACGGACCCACCGTCCATGACGAAGCCCAGATGCCTTTTGGCGGTGGAAAGGCTTCAGGATATGGGCGGTTTGGCGGCAATTGGGGCATTGCCGAATTCACCGAGTTGCGCTGGGTGACCGTGCAGGACGGCCACATCCACTATCCCATCTGACCCACGGGGCTGCTTGAAGTCTTGAGGAAAAGGCGCCCCGAGGGGCGCCTTTCGAAGACCCGAAGGGCCGCGCAAGCGAAAAGCGGATTTGATCTAGCGGAACAGTGAGTTCACATAGTCGGCGCCGATACCGACCTTGTCGTAATGGGTCCGGCACATCTCGATATAGTTGTGCACGTCGAAATACCCGTTGGGTTCGCCATCCTCATCGAGCCAGATCAGCGGACCGGTGACGGTGAAGAACACTTTCATCGGCTCTTCGTGCTCATAGGCCACCAGCGTATGGCCCTCGCCGGGGGTTTCGTAAACGAAATCGCCCTTGGTCGCCGTCCACTCGTGCTCGAGATAACCCCACTTCCCCGAAAGCGTGAGCGCAAAAACCTCGTGGGGGTGATAGTGACGGTTGACCAGGCCCGCCTCCTTGGCCATCAGGATATCGCACCATTTATTCTGGGTGGGCGAGATCCACAGCGGCCGCGATGAGACGGTTTCGGTAAACGGCACATAGTACCGTTCGTCCTCGGTCGGCGCGTTTTCCAGATAGACTTCGGGCAGCGCGTCAGGCTGGAACACCTTGGTTATGGGTTTCAAATCCTTCCAGAATTCGGTCTTGGCAAGTTCAGGCATATATCTCCTCCAGGGTTGGGCCCGGTTCAGTTGCGGATTGTGATATCGAGCAGCGCCAGGCCGCGCTTTTGCGAAACATGGCCGATGGCTTCGGCCAGCGCCACCTCCAGCTCGTCGGCGTTCTCGACCTTGCGGGCATAGGCCCGGCTCGCTTCAGCCACCTTGATGAAATCGGGAATTGGCGACAGCGCCGTCAGCGGCATCTGATTGGTCTTTGAGGCATACCCTTCGGGATAGATGTCGAGCACCGAATGGCGCACCGCCGCCCACTCGGCATTGTTCATGACGATAACCAGAACCGGCAGCTCCAGTGCTTCGGCGATCTGGTGGCATGCAACGGGGTTGGCGAACATGTAGGAGCCATCCCCCATCGTCGCGACGACAAGCTGTTCACGATCGGCCAGTTGCATGCCGAGCGCTGCCGGGAACGACCAACCCAGCCCGCCCGCGTGCGGTTCCTGATACCAGGCGTGGTGATGGTCCAGCGTCATGGCCGGCATCGGGCATCCCCGCTCCGACAACAGAACCGCTTCGCGCCCCACCAGCGCCTGCGACACTTTCAGGGCGACATAATCGGCGGTCATGGTCCCCTCTCGGCCGATCTCCGCGTGCTCGATCGCCGTCTTGCGCGTTGTTTCGTTGCGCTCGACAGTTTCGCTCCGGCGGGCAGTCACCGCTTGGCCCGGCTCAATTCCGTCCATCGCAGCCGCCAGAGCCAGAACACCGTCCGACAGTTCGCAAGCAATCGAAATATCGGAGCGGAAATTGCGGATCGGCATGCGCGCCTTGAGCGGATCGGGGCCGATATGAACCACCGTGGCATCGTCGCGCGCCGCATGGGCCTGCTGCGACCACGGCGCGAGCGAATCGAGCACGATCACCAGATCGGCTCGTTCCAGAAGCCATTTGGGGTCGATCCCTGCGTACATCGGATGATCGGTGGCAATGGCGATCTGCACGGCCCAATAATGGCATACCGGTACCGCCCAGCGCTCCGCCAGGGTGCCGAGCGCCGCGAAAGCCTCGGTGCTTCCCGCACCGTGCTGGGCAAGGATGACCGGGAACTTTGCCTCTTTGATCTTTCTTGCTACCTGCCCGATTTGCGTCGGATCGGCGCCGATCCGGGCCGGCTGCATGCTCAGGGGTGCGGCGATGTCGTCGGGTTTGTAGGGCTCGCACAGCACCTCGCGCGGCAGCGCCGTATAGACAGGACCCTTCGGCGTTGAATTTGCAATGGCGTAAGCCCGGTCCACCAGAGCGCCAGCCTGTTCGGGAAACCGCAGCTCATAATCCCATTTGACGGCCTCGCGGACCAGCGCGGCCTGATCGCGCATTTCCTGGCCCCATCCGATGGGGACCGTCCGCGCCCCAAAGCGCCCCGCCTCGGTCACCGGTGTTCGACCGGAAAACAGCATGATGGGGATGTTCTCGACCGCCGCGTTGATGGCCCCGGTCGCACAATTGGCGAGCCCGACATTGGTGTGGGCCATGACGGCCTGTGCGCGCCCGGTCGCAAGAAAATAGCCGTGCGCCATGCCCATCGCCGCGCTTTCATGGGGCATCACGAGAGCATGTGGCAACGGTACATCCTTGGCCGACGCTTCAGCCAGCCCTTCGATGATGGGCGGGAAATCCGTGCCGGAGTTAGCAAAGATATAGTCGACGCCGACAGCTTTGAGCCGCGCAAGCAAGGCCCCGCCTGCCGTGAGAGTAAGCTGCTTTTGCTGGTTCATAGAAAACTGCTATATATGAAATTAGATTTTCATCATTTAGCATGTCGATTGTGTCGTTGGCAGTCAATTGCAAATCCCGGGTGCGGCGTGAAAATTGCGAACAGGAGCAAGCAGCAGAACGGAATTCGAGAGGATAAGTCCAGAACTTCTTGGGTTCTTCATCGCACTCATAACCCATGGCATATGAGTTCAGCGCAGCAAGTTATTTTACAATACGAATCATATATTGCTAAATATGAAATACCGATGCGCAGACATCGGTTCACATCGTCCCGCTGGAGAGGGACCAGGAGGAGATAACCATGACATCATTAACCCGTCGGGCGGCTCTCGGTGCTGGAGCACTTTTCGTTTCCACGGCTTTGGCCGGCCCCGCGTTCGCGCAGGCCGAGTTCACCTTCACCCTTCATCATTTTCTCGGGCCGGGCGCACCGGCGCAGACCCAGATGCTCGAGCCTTGGGCCGAGCGTATCGAAGAAGCGTCCGGTGGCCGCGTCGATATCGAGATCTATCCTTCGATGTCGCTCGGAGGCACGCCCGCCGAATTGATCCGTCAGGCGCGCGATGGCGTTGTCGACATGATCTGGACGCTCAACGGCTATTCGCCGGGGCTGTTCCCGCGCACCGAAGTGTTCGAGCTGCCCAATATCCATATCAACGACCCCATCGCCACCAATCTGGCTATCGCCGACTTGTTCGACCAATATTTCGCTGAAGAGCATGTGGGCGTTAAGGTTCTGTTCCAGCACGTCCATGCCGGTCAGGCCATTCATATGGCGTCCAGGGAGGCCCGCTCGCCTGACGATCTGGCTGGCACAACCTTGCGCATTCCGACGCGGACCGGTGCCTGGGTTGTGGAGGCTCTGGGCGGTAACCCCGTTTCCATGCCGGTTCCCGATTTCCCGCAGGCTCTCTCGCGCGGCGTGGTCGATGGCGGGCTCATTCCCTGGGAAATCATTCCCGCCCTGCAGCTCCAGGACCTGACCGATTACCAGATCGAACTGGCCGACAAGGGCCGTCTGGGCGCCAGCGTCTTCCAGGTCTCGATGAATCTCGATCGCTGGAATTCGCTGCCCGAGGATATCCAGCAGATATTCCTCGACAATTCGGACGAAGACTGGCTGCGCGAGGTGGGTCAGATCTGGCGCGATATCGACGAGGCCGGCATCGCCATCGCCACCGAGGCGGGCAATGAGCACATCACGCTTTCCGAAGAGGAAAGCGCAGCGTTCATTGAAGCCGTCGAACCGGTTGTCGGGCGCTGGGTCGACGAAGTTGGCGGGCAGGGCTCCATCGATGCCCAGGCCATCGTCGACGCTGCGCGCGCAGCGGTCGCCGCGCACACCGAATAGGGGAACCGCAATGGCAGCGACGCCGAAACGACAGGCTGCGGTGCGGATCATCCGCGATCTCACCCGCTATTGGGCCCTGCTTGGCGGGCTCATCATCCTCGGCGTCGTTGCCGTCAACGTCTATAGCGTGGCGCTGATCATGCTGTTCGATCGGCCCTTCCCGGGCGTTTATGAGATCGTTCAGGTGGGCACCGCGGTCGGCATGTTCATGTTCCTGCCCTATTGCCAGATCACCGGCGCCAACGTGACTGCTGACATCTTCACCTCGGGCATGGGCCGCCGGGCGATCGTGGCCCTGGCTGGGCTCGGTGCGCTTTGCGCCATCGCCTTCGCGGCCATCCTTCTTTGGCGCATGAGCTTTGGCCTGATCGATCAGATGACCTATCGCGAAACCACCGCCATCTACCAGTTTCCCCTCTGGTATGCCTTCCTGCCCATCCTGGTTTCGCTGGTCCTCCTGGCGCTTTCCGGCATCGCCAACCTTATTCAGGCCACCGCCGGAATTATCCCGGAAGAAGCCGAATCCGCCTGAACCGTCTCAACCCGATCGGATCATTTTCCATGACTTCACAATTGCTGGTCGGATTGACTGGTCTGGCCGTTCTGATCGGCATGATCGCCATCCGCATTCCCATAGGTTACGCCATGGCGGCGGTCGGCATGGGCGGTGTGCTGATTCTTTCCGGCCCCGCCATTTTGCTTTCCCAGCTCAAGACGCTGGCCTATGGCACCTTCTCAAATTATGACCTCTCGGTAGTTCCCCTGTTCATCCTGATGGGCCATATCGCCACCAGGGCCCAACTGTCTCAGAGTCTGTTCCGCGCCGCCAACGCCTGGTTCGGCCGGTTGCGCGGTGGCGTCGCCATGGCGGCAATCGCCGCATGTGCCGGCTTTGGCGCCGTATGCGGTTCTTCGCTCGCAACCGCCTCGACCATGGGTAAGGTGGCTCTCCCCGAACTGCGCCGCTATAGATATTCACCCGCCCTGGCGACGGGAACGCTCGCTGCTGGCGGCGTGCTCGGCATTCTCATTCCGCCCTCGGTGGTCCTCGTCGTTTACGCGGTGATCGTTGAAGCCAATATCGTCACGATGTTCTCAGCAGCGCTGGTTCCAGGCCTGATCGCGGTCATATTCTTTATGATCGTTATCGCCATCTATACCTGGCTCGTGCCCGAGGCCGGGCCGCGAGGTGGTCAGGTCAGCCGTGACGAACTGATTAAAGCAACCATTGGCGTCCTGCCCGTCGTCGTCGTGTTCGGGCTGGTCATTGGCGGCATTTATGCTGGCCTGTTCACGCCCACCCCCGCAGCCTCCATCGGCGTATTTCTGGTTCTCGCCTATGGCGTCGTCAGACGCCTCGTCGGCTGGCGCGACGTCCTCGATTCCATCCTCGAAACGGCCAAGACCGCGGGCATGATCTACCTCATCGTTCTGGGTGCCGAATTGCTCAAGATCTTCATGTCGCGCGGTGGCGTGCCCCAGGCGGCAGCCGATATGATGCTCAATTCGGGACTTGAGCCGATGATGATCCTCATCTTGCTCCTCGTGGCGCTCATCGTTCTTGGTTGCCTTATGGATTCGCTCTCGATGATCCTCCTGGCCATGCCGTTTTTCTGGCCGGTCGTTGCCCAGCTCGATTTCGGCATGAGTCTTGATGATACCAAGGTCTGGTTCGGCATCCTGGCCCTGATCGTGGTCGAGCTCGGGCTGATAACCCCACCGGTCGGCATGAATGTCTTTGTCATCAATTCCATGGCCCGCGACATTCCGATGTGGGAGACATTCAAGGGCGCCCTGCCGTTTTTTGCCGCCGAGATCGTTCGGGTCGCACTTTTGCTGGCATTTCCGGCCATAGTGTTGTTCTTTCCCAAGCTTATCGGGTAGGCGGCAACGGGGGTCGGATTGGCCACGCAACTCAACAATTCGGTTTCCAAGGCTTTTGACATCCTTCGCCTTTTCGGACGCGGCCGACAGCGTGTTTCAGCGGCAGACGTGGTGCGCGAGCTCGGCATGAACGCCATCACGGCCCATAGGTTTCTCAAGACGCTCGAAGCGGAGGGCGCGCTCGTTCAGGTGAGCAAGGGCAGTTTCCGCCTTGGCTATATGCTTGTCGACCTCGGCGACCGTGCCCTCGAACAGGATCGCCTCGGCCAACTCTTGCAGCCATTGCTCGAGGAGATCACCAGCGACCTCAAGGAAGCGTCCATGGCCACCATCTACCAGACGGGTATGGTGGTCTGCGTTGCCCGGGCCACGCCGCAGCGCTCGCTTTCGGTCGATATCAGGGTAGGCGACCGGCTGGAGGCCTATTGCACCGCCCATGGCAAGATGTGGCTGGCTCACGTTTCGCCGCGTGAGCGCGAAAAATACCTTTCCTCGCTCAAGTTCGAAGCGTTCACCAACCGCACCATCACCAACCGGGCCGGGCTCGAAGAGGAAATCGATCTCGCGCGCCAGCGTGGCTTTTCTTACAATATGGGCGAACGTGAAGAGGGCATAACCGCCATTGCGGTGCCGGTGCTCACCTCGGGCGGGCGCATGGTGGCGGGGCTCTCCATGTTCGGCCCAACATCGCGCATCAATCGCGAAACTCTAGACAGCGCCATCGACCGGCTCAAATCGGCGGCCTGCGAAGCCTCCGTCCTGCTCTACGGCAAAGGCCTGGTCGAATAGCAATCGATCATGAGACGATGATCGCGCTGGTCAGCGTGACCACCCCAGTCGCCTTGCAATATTGATTGCGCTTTGGCGCACAAGTTCCTTGAGATCGGGATCGCTCTGTTCGACTTTCTGATCTGGAACCACAATGGAAATGGTGGCCCGGCACGCGCCGGCCGTATCAAGGATCGGCGCGGCGATGCAGGCAATCGAATAGGCCGATTCTCCGGCCTGGATGGAAAGTCCCGCATCGAGCGCCTGTCGCGAGCTTGCCGTAAGAACCTCTATATCGGTTTCCGCCCGTCCAGTCGGCGAGGGGCAACTTGCATGCAAGAATATCCTGCGCCGCTCCTCCTCTGGCAAATGGCCGACCAGCAATCGCCCCGAAGCCGACCAGTTGAGCGGTGTGCGGCTTCCCACCTGTGAGGCGACCTGGAAATGGTCGGGCCCATCCACCATTCCCAGAACCACCATGAAATCCCCGTCCCGCCCGCAAATCTGCACGGTTTCTCCCGACGCGAGTGCGAGGTCGCTCATTTCGTGGTTGGCGGCATCCAGAAGGTCGACATGGCGGGCATAGGTCAGCCCGTAATGATACAGCCGGTGCCCGAACCACAACGTGCCATCCTCGAACCGGTCCAGCATGTCCTTTTCGACAAGGCCCTCGACCAGCGTATAGACCGTCGAGAGCGGCGCGCCCACAGCGCGGGCGATTTCATAAGCCGTGGCGGGCGCGTCGTTGCTTTGGAGAAAATCGAACACCTGCAGGATGCGGTCGAGCGCGCTGGTGCGCGTGCGCTTTGCCTTCCCCGCGTCCTTGGACGTTTCCAATGTGCTCATTTGGCGATCCTCCCGCGGGTGCCGCGCCCGGTTCAGTTTGCATTATTCTCCCCGGCGCGCAAATACGGCGTCTTCAGTCGGGCCAGTTCAGGATGGCTCTTTCCTGGGCCAGCATGCGAAGCCGCAAGTCGGAAACGATCGGCGTATTGGATTTTCGCGCCGCATCGAGTTCCTCGGTCAGCCGCTCGGCGACGACAATTTCCTCGTCCGGATGCAGATTGCAGGGGTCGAGATAGAAGTAATTGTGTTCCACTTCATGATCGCGCACGATTACCGGTCGTTCTCCCTGCGCCATGCGATCGGCCAGGTCCCAGGCCGAGATGTTGGCACCTTGCGGGTCGATCAGCACCTTGAGGCGGTCGAGCGGGTTTTCGGTGGGGTCGGGATCGATGATGGCCGTAACGCCATCGCGTCCCTCCAGCGTCGATTGCCAGAGATCGAGCGCCTTCTGTTCGCGCGCCCTTATCCCGGCGTGATCGCGTGTCTCCCAGGCTTCGAGTGCTGCGATAACCCCCGCCACGCCTTCCTTGCCCACCTTCATGCCACGGCCAACGCCCCGGTTCTGCAGGTAGCATGCGGCAACGAGATCTTTTTTGCCTGCGATGATGCCCGATGTCGGCCCACCCAGAAACTTGTGCCCCGAATAGAGCACCAGATCGGCACCCGCCTTTAAGAATTTCTCCAGGTCGTATTCGGATGCCGCGTCTACGATCACCGGCACGCCCTTTTCATGGGCGACCTCGCAGAACGTTTCGAGCGCGATCTGTCCATAATCGACAACGTGGTGCGAAATCACATAAACCGCCGCTGCGGTCTTGTCGGTTATCGCTCCGGCCAATTGATACGCGTGTGCGCTGGTCGCTTGGCCCACCGGCACCACTCTGGCGCCCGAAAGCCGGATGCCCTGTTCGACAGGCGCACCGTAGGAGACCATGTGCCCTGTCTGGATGACGATCTCGTCCTTGAGCCCATTGGCGTCGGGCAGGCGCTCGATTGCGGCCAGATCCTTGCCGGTCATCGTGGCGGCGCAGGCGAGCGTGATGGCGGCCGAGCAGGACGCCGTCACGCACCCCGCTTCCGCCCCGGTCAACCGCGCAATCGTACGCGAGGCAACGCGCTGGAGGTCGGACATCTCGGTCCATTGCGAAAGGACCGCGGCCACAGTTTCGACGGCGCGTGGCACGACGATCGATGCGCCCAGCGACGTCATGGTCCCCGAGCAGTTGATGACGGGGCGCAGTCCGAGTGTTTTGCGGATATCGGTCATTGAATTGTACTCAATTGTCTATGGCGACGATGGCTTCGATTTCTACAGTGATCGCATTGGGGAGCGAGGAAAAGCCGACAGCGGAACGGGCATGGACGCCTTTTTCGGCAAATACCGCATTGAACAGGTCCGAACAGCCATTGATGACCTGGGGGTGCTCGGTAAAGTCGGTGGTGGCATTGACCATGCCCAAAACCTTGACGATGCGGCGCACCCGGCCCAGATCGCCCAGCGCATCCGCCATGACGGCAATCAGGTTAAGCCCGGTCAGCCTGGCATGCTTATAAGCCTCCTCGGTCGAGACCGTATCGCCCACCTTGCCCGAGTGGCGCCGGCCATCGGGATAGGTCGGCCCCTGGCCCGAGAGATAGAGCATATTGCCCTCGATCACATGGGTGACGAAGTTGGCGATTGGCGGCGCGGCCGGGGGCAGGGTGAGCCCCAGCGCGGCGAGCCGTTCATGGGGGCCCTGATCCGCGCGCTTTTTCGCCTCGGAGACAGTCATGGGAAACTCCAGCTAGAATGCGATCAGGACCCGAGGGCCGCGAAGCGAAAGGTTGCAGACCTTGCCGGTTCGATCGCACGACAAAACAAAAACTCAGGACGCCTGCGCCAGTTCTTCATGGCGGATACAGGCAACGTGGTGGTCGCCGCCGAGATGTTCGGTGGGCGGGATGGTTTGGGCGCACGCCCCGATGGCGTATGGACAGCGCGTACGGAATACGCATCCGGATGGCGGATTGATGGGACTTGGTATGTCCCCTCCAAGAGGGACGTGTTCGCGGCGCCGCGTCGGATCGGGAATCGGCGCCGTGGCCAGCAGGGCCCTGGTATAGGGATGGCGCGGATTGGCATAGACGACCCGCGACGGTCCCCGTTCCATGACCCGTCCCAGATACATGACCACCACCTCGTCGCAAAGATATTCGACGACCGAAAGATCATGGGCGATGAACAGCAGCGTCAGGCCCAGCCGCTTCTGCAGATCGCTCAACAAGTTGAGCACCTGCGCCTGCACGGACACGTCGAGCGCCGAAACCGGCTCGTCGGCCACCACGAATTCGGGCTCCACGGCAAGCGCTCGCGCGATCCCGATGCGCTGACGCTGCCCCCCCGAAAACTCGTGCGGAAAGCGTCGTGCGTGCTCGGGAGTCAGCCCCACCAGCGTCAAAAGCTCTGCCACCCGATCCTTGCGCTTTTCCCCCTTGGGATAATTGCACGCATCGAGCGCTTCCCCCAGGATCGCTTCGACCCTCATGCGCGGATTGAGAGAGGAAAACGGGTCCTGGAAAATAATCTGCATGCGCTGGCGATAGGCCCGCATCTCTCGTTCCGGGAGCGCGAAGATGTCGACCCCGTCAAACACCGCCTTGCCCCCCGTGGGTTCGATCAGGCGCAGCAACGTGCGCCCGGCCGTCGTTTTGCCGGACCCCGATTCACCCACCAGCCCGACCGTCGTGCCGCGCTTTATGGCAAAGCTCACGTCCTCGACTGCATGAACAGTCCTGCCGCCACGGCCCGAAAAGCGTTTGACCAGTCCCTCGACGGCCAGCAGCGGCGCAGCGGTTTCCATACCAGCGCTCATATCTCGGCACTCCTTAGACAGCGCGACAGCCGATCGGCGCCGGCGCTTTCGAGCTGGGGTGGAAGCGTGGTGCAGGCCGGTATGGCATAGCGGCAGCGCGGCTCGAACGCGCAACCCGGTGGCAGGGCGGTAATGGGCGGCACCGAGCCGGGAATGGAATAAAGCGCCCGACGCTCGCCATCGGGCTCGAGATCGCGTCCCGCATTTGGCGTACAGGCCAGAAGCCCCTCGGTATAGGGATGCTTCTGCTTTTGAAACAATGGGACGACCGGCGCCTGCTCGACAACGCGCCCGGCATACATCACCACCACCTCATGGGCGATTTCAGCCACCACCCCAAGATTGTGGGTGATGAACAGGATCGACATCCCAAGCTGTTCCTGTAGCCGGCGCAACAGATCGAGAATTTGCGCCTGGATGGTGACGTCGAGCGCAGTTGTGGGCTCATCGGCGATCAGCAGTGATGGATTGCAGGCCAGTGCCATGGCGATCATCACGCGCTGACGCATGCCGCCCGACATCTGGTGGGGGTAATCGTCGAGCCGGTTGGCGGCGTCGGGAATTTCCACGTGCCCGAGCATTTCGAGCGCCCGCTTGCGGGTTTCGTCCCGCCCGATATTTTCATGCAGCGCGATCATTTCCCCGATCTGGTCGCCCACCGTATAAAGCGGGTTGAGGCTGGTCATGGGCTCTTGGAAGATCATGGCGATTTCCCGGCCGCGCAACTTGCGAAACCCGCGCGCCGAGGTCCGTGCAAGGTCATGCACGATGCCATTGGAATCCCTGAACAGGGCTTCTCCGCTTTCGATTTCGCCGGGGCGAGACAAAAGGCCCATGATAGAGAGCGACGTCACCGATTTGCCCGATCCCGATTCCCCGACAACGGCCAGCGTCTGGCCGCGCTTAAGGTCGAATGTCACCCCGTCCACAGCCTTGGCGGTCAGCCGCTTCGTCTTGAACCAGGTGCGCAGGTCGCGCACCGAAAGGATCGTATCGGGAGCGAGCTCTCTCATAGCGCCCAACCGCAATGGGGGCAGTTGGCCAGTTGTGCGCCCGGTGCCGGCTGGTAGCGGTGCGCTTTTATGGCCCGCGCGCCAAGGATGGCGTGGCGCGGCTCAAAGATCTCATGCAGCGTCGAAGCGATGCCCTTGGAGTCCTTGACCTCGATATCGCTCCTTTCGAGGTCGAAAATCGTAAACTCGGCCGGTTTGCCCTTGGCCAGAAGGTCGGTGTGATCGCGCCGAATCGCCTTGCGCGGGGCTATGGTTGCTGCGCGGATCACATCTTCAAAGCCCATGCCGAGCGAGAGCAGCTTGGACATCGTGGTGCCCATGTCCCAGACCGCGCCGTCCATGGAACGATTGTGCAGATCGGTCGAAATGGTCTGCGGCAGCATGTTCTTTGCCAGTGCTGCCTTGGCGACCTCGAACGAAAACGAAGCGCCGCCGTGGCCGACATCGAGCACCACCCCGCGCGCCGCGGCATCCTCGACAAGGGCGTAGAGGTCCTCATCTTCGAGGATCGAGCCACCGACCTTGCCGTTGAAACAATGGGTGACGATGTCCCCTTCGGTCAGCAGCGAAAGAATATCGTCATAGAGCGGGGGCGGTTCGCCCACATGCACCATGATCGGCAGCTTGAGCACGCGCCCGAGCTTTTTGGCCAGCTTGACCGGTACCAGATCCCAGCCGCCCGAAATCACCGCGCTGGCCCGGACCTTGAGCCCGACGATCACGTCGCGATTGGCTTCGACGGTCGCCGCGATCCGGTCGATATCGATCGAGCGCATGTCCTGGAGTTCGGTCACCCGGTTGCAGGCCACTAGGCCGATCGAGCCGATGTTTAAGAATGCGTAGACGTTCTCGAGGGCCGGCTCGATCATCAATTCGCGCAGGCCGTGGAAATTGGCTTCGCCCGCCGAGCCGGCATCGACCATGGTGGTCACCCCATGCCGCGCGCCGCACTGCTCGGGCCTCAATGAAATGTCGGTGCCGCCATACCAGATGTGGGTGTGGATATCGGTCCACCCTGCCGAAAGATAACTGCCCCCGGCATCGACAATTTCCGCATCGTGGGGCACGGCGATGGCGGTTCCGGTCTCGATAATCTTCCCGTCCCGGCCGACAAGGATATCGATGGCTGACGAGGTGACGCCGGCAAAACCGACCGGTTTCGCGTTGCGGATCAGAAGCGGTTTTTCGGCGAGTGGAAACTGATTGCCGATCATCTAGATGTCCTTTGCAAGACGGGGGTCGAGGAGGTCGCGCAAACCGTCGCCCAGAAGCTGGAGCGCCAGAACGGTTATGACGATGGCGAGACCGGGATAAAGCAGAAGCCAGCTTGCCGAATTCATGAACTGGCGGCCAGCCGAAATCATGGTGCCCCAGGTCGGAATATCGGGTGAAATGCCCACTCCGAGAAACGACAGTCCGGCTTCGGCCAGGATGGCCTGCGCGAAAATGAAGGTGCCCTGCACCAGGAGCGGCGAAGTGACGTTGCGTAAAACGTGCCGCACGAGAATAACGGGGGTCGGCACGGCCAGCGCGCGCGCCGCCTCGACATAGGGCAATTCCCGGATCACCAGCGTTGAGGCGCGCACAACCCGCGCCATGCGCGGGGCATAAACAATCCCCAACGCCAGCACTACATTGAACGCCGAAGCCCCCAGCGCCGCCACCAGCGCAATGGCCAGAAGGATATCGGGAAACGCCATCATCGCGTCGATGACCCGCGACACCGGCGCATCGGCCTTGCGAAAGAAACCGGCCACCAGCCCCAGAACGATGCCGATCAGCGACGAGACGATGACAACCGAAAACGCCACCGAAAGCGAGGTCTGCCCGGCATAAAGCACTCGGGTGAGGATATCGCGGCCCAATTCATCGGTGCCCAGCCAGAACTGGCCATTGGGGGCGGTCAGCCGGTTGACGATCGACAGCTGGCTCGGACTGTGCGGCGTGAGCAGGGGCGCAAAGATTGCTGCAAGCACGACCAGCGTTATGACGACCAGCCCGGCCGCAGCAGTCGGTCGCGCCAGAAGACGGATCAAAAGATTGGGCGATTTGCCCTGTACTGAAGAAGCGAGCGCGGCCATCAGTACCTCACACGCGGATCGACGAGCAGGTAAAGCATGTCGATGACGAAATTGACCAACACATAGAGCCCGGCAACGATCAGCAGCGCCCCCTGGATCACCGGATAGTCGCGCCGCAATACCGCCGAAACGATCAGATTGCCGACGCCGGGCAGCGCGAACACCGTCTCGGTGACAATCGCCCCCGAAATCAGCAGCGCCGCCGTCAGCCCGATCACGGTGAGAATAGGGATCAGCGCATTCTTGAGCGCGTGACGGACAACGACCCGCCATTCGCTCATCCCCTTGGACCGTGCAGTGCGCACATAATCGTCGTTGAGCACGTCGAGCATCGACGCACGGGTAAAGCGCATGATGAGCGCCGAAGAAACGATCCCCAGCGTCGTTGCGGGCAGAACGAGGTGATAAAGCCTTTCACCCAACGACGAATAAGGGCCGCCATAGCCCGAGGTCGGGAACCAGCCAAAGCTTACAGCGAAGGTCTGGATGAAGATCAGCCCCAGCCAGAAACTGGGAACTGAAGCGGCAAACATCGCAAGCGAGGTCATAGTCTGGTCGAACCACGACCCGCGCCAATAGGCCGAAGCGACGCCGATCGGCAGTGCGATCACCGTTGCAATGGCCAGCGAGAAAATGGTGAGGAAAAAGGTCGGCTCGGCCCGCAGCCAAAGAGCCGTCGTTACCGGCTGCCCCAGAAAGATCGACTGCCCGAGGTCGCCGCGAAAAATGCCCCCGACATAGGAGATGAACTGCTCGAGGATCGTGCCGTCGAGCCCCAGCCGCTGGCGCAACGCCTCGACATCGGCCGCGGTGGCATCGGGACCGAGCATGACAGCAGCCGGATCGCCCGGGGTCACCCGAACGATGATGAAAACGATCGTCACGACGATGGCCATCACCGTGAGCATGCCGATCAGTCTGTTGAGCGCAGCACTAAGCATCTGGCAACTTTCCAAAATGGGCGCGAAGGGAAGGATGGCCATGCCGGAAAGGACCTGGCAATGGGACATCGCTGGCCATGTCCCTCCCTTCGCGATCTCCCCGCGCGCCGCCATTGTCCGGAGGACAGGCAAAGCCGGCGCCCATGGGAGGATTGCTTATTCTTCGAGCCATGCGTTCCAGAAATATGGCCATGGCGCCGGGTTCATGCCTTCGAGTGCCGGCGATTGGGCGGCAACGGCATTGAAATTGCCGACCTTGAAAGCGGGCACTTCCTCATAGACAGCTTCCTGCACCGCGCCCCACAGTTCCACACGGGCATCGGGGTCGGCTTCGGCGTTGAACGCGCCGAGCGCGGCGTGCTTGGCGTCGGACACCCACCAACCTGGCGAGGAATCCGACATGATACCGGTGAGCGACGGTTCAGGCAGGAAGGGCGAATGGGTGATGTAGATGTCCCATAGCGCCGGATCGGTGCGCCGCTGGGTCAAGGTTGCCCATTCCACGACGTCGAGTTGCACGTCGAACCCGGCAGCTTCGAGATAGGCCTCGGCAACCTGCGCCATCGTGTAATGGAACTCGTACTGACGCGAGGTCAGGATGCGCAGCGGCGATCCGTCATAAGAGGAGTCCGCGAGCAACTGGCTGGCCAGTTCGGTATCGCCCATGGGCTTATAGGGTTCGGTGCCGGCTTCGGTATGCCAGACATAGCCTTCGGGATACATCGCCCCATCGGCGGTGAAGAAATCTTCCGATCCGAATGCGGCCAGCAGCATGTCCTGGGGCGCAAGGGCCGCCTGGATCGCCTTGCGCACGGCGATGTCGGAATTGACGCCTTCGGCGGTGTTCATCACGAACACCGGCCAGCCAAACGGAGCCAGCATCACCGGTTCGGTATTGCCCGAGGCGATGCGGTCATAGGCTTCCACCGCGATGGAATCGATATAATCGAACTGCCCAGCGACAGCGCCCTCGATGCGGGTGTTGGGATCGGGGACAGGCACGAAGCGGATTTCGTCGAGATACTGGTGGCGCGCCCCGCCATAGCCGCTGGAATCCTCGGCGCGCGACGCGTAATCCTCGAACCGGGTAAGCTGGATATACTGGTCCGGACGCCTTTCGGCCAATTGATAGGGCCCGGTGCCGATGAAATCCTCCATCACGTCTTCGCCCGCGATTTCGGATGGAATGACGATGGCCGCCGAGTTGTTGAGCGACAGCAGGGACAGCAGCGGCGCATAGGGTCCGCTCAGCGTGATCTGCACGGTGTAATCATCCACGGCCTCGACGCCTTCGACAGTTTCCGCGGTCTGCATGCCGCGGCTTGCGATGCGCAGCCAGCGTTCGAGCGATGCGACGACGTCCTCGGCGGTCATGTCCGAGCCGTCATGGAAGGTGACGCCCTCACGCAGCGCGATTGTATAGACAGTGCCGTCCTCGGAAATCTCGGGCATGTCCGCCGCCAGCAGCGGCACGACGGCCCAGTTGGCATCGAACGTGTAGAGCGTTTCGAACATATGCTGGGTGATGATGCCGACCAGGTCGGCTGTCGAGGTCATGGGGTCGAGGGTGGGCGGCTCACCAATGGTGGCCACGTCGATCGCGCCACCCTCGGTTTGCGCGACGGCAAAACTTGGCAATGAAATGCCTGCCAGGGCAGCGATGGTCGCTGCCTTGATAAAAGTCTTCATAACGATGCTCCCTTTGCTCAATGATACATAATTATGTAATACATATCATTGTTCTGTCATGAGAGCAGAGCGGAGCGCTTTCGTCAAGCCTGCCCGCCATGGGACAGCCACATCGCGCCAGAGGCTTGCTCCATTATGTATTTACAAATGAATAGATATTGATATGTTTGGCCAAAGACGTTTACGAGCGATTTTGAATGCAATGACCAGGTATCACACCAGCCACGATCACGCCGGCCATCATCACGGCGACGGGCACTATAGCCATGCGCCCGAGATTGGCGAAAATAACGAAAGGGTGGTCCTTGCCGGGTTCGCCCTGATCTTTGGCTTCATGGTTGCCGAGTTCATCGGCGGCATCCTGTCGGGCTCTCTGGCGCTGGTGGCCGATGCCGGGCACATGCTGACGGACGCTGCGGCATTGGCGCTCGCCTGGGCCGGTTTCAGGTTTGGCCGAAAACTCTCGGATTCCAGGCGTACATTCGGCTATATGCGTCTCGAAGTGCTCGCCGGTTTCGTCAATGCCATAACGCTTTTCGGGCTGGTCGCCTGGATCACCTACGAGGCTATCCAGCGCCTCTTTACCCCTCATCCGGTTCTGGCCGGACCGATGATGGTCGTCGCTGTCTTGGGTCTGGTGGTCAATATCGCCGTGTTTTTCATGCTCCGGCAGGGCGACACCAGCCATGTCAACATTCGCGGTGCGCTGTTGCACGTCCTTGGCGATTTGCTGGGCTCTGTTGCGGCGATTGCCGCGGCGGTGGTGATCTATTTGACCGGTTGGACGCCGATCGATCCGATCCTGTCGGTGCTGCTTTCGATGCTGATCCTGCGCTCCGCCTGGGCTCTTTTGCGCAATGCCGTGCAGATCCTGATGGAAGGGACGCCCGGAAACATCGAGATCGATGCCCTGCGCACCCATGTCCTCGATACGGTGCCCGACATCGAGGACATCTCTCATGTTCACGTCTGGTCGATCACTTCGGGCAAGCCCGCGGCAACCATGGAGGTTTCGCTCAAGCCCAGAGCCGACTACCGCACAATTTCAGAACGCGTGAAAAGAACCCTCGCCCAGCGCTATGCCATCGGCCACGCCACTGTTGAAATCAACTGGGCCAACCATCCAAAGGATTGTCCCCTGTCCGAACCGACGCACGACCATTAATCGAAGCAAAGAGCCGCCCGGAGACAGTCGGACGGCCCTTTTCGATTACACTGTTTCGGGCCAATAGAGCCGGGTCGGATTGTCCACAACCAGTCGCTGCAAGCTGTCGGGCGTCGGCGCAATGATCTTGAGCAGATCCACCAGTTCCCCATCGTCGGGCATATTGGCCTTGATGTTGGGATGGGGCCAATCGGTGCCCCACAACACGCGGTCGGGGAATTTCTCCACCAACAACCGGCCATATTCAGCGGCGTCATGGAAGGGCGGTCCGGATCGTGACAGGCGTTCCGAACCGCACACCTTGACCCAGAACCGCTTGTCCTCGAGCAGCTCCAAGAGCAATTGAAATGCCTGCTGTTCGACACCGGCGCTGGCATCGATACGGCCCATGTGGTCGATCACCGTGACGATGTCGAGATCCTTGAGGAATGGCGCCAAATCCGCCAGCCAGTGGGAATCGAAATGCACGACGATATGCCAGCCGTACGGCTTGATCTTGGCAACGATCTCGCGCACCGCATCCTGATCGGCGGCTTCACCCAGATGGGCAACGAAATTGAACCTTACGCCCCGCACGCCGGCGTCATGGAGTTCCTGCAGCTCGGCGTCGCTCACATCGCGCTCCACCATGGCGATGCCACGGTAATTGCCATTGCCGGCCCTGAGCGCATCGACCATCGCCCGATTGTCGGTCCCATGGCAGCTCGCCTGGACCACCACAGAGCGCGAGAGCCCCAGATGTTTATGCAGCGCAAACAGCTTTTCTTTTGGCGCGTCCTGGGGCCGGTAAGTTGCCGAGCTGGAATAGGGAAATACGTCTCCAGGGCCGAAAACATGGCAATGGGCATCGCACGCGCCTTCGGGCAGAACCAGGTCGGGCGTTTTGGGAGACGGGTGGGGAGGCAAGGACATGAATGGGCGTCTCTTAGTTGGGTTGAACTTCAATGGCAGGTCGTGGCGTTGCCGTGACCATGCGGAAGACGGCAAGGCCGACAATACCGAGCCCCGCCAGCCGTGCGATCAGAGTGATCGGGTCGGTCGTATCGACCGGCGTCGGCCAACAGATCAGCAATGTACCCGCACACAGCGCGCCCCGCTCTAGCCCGGAAATGGGACGAACCATCCAGCCGGCAAAGGCAATTGTTATGGCGGTTACGGCGATCGCTGCGAAAACGATGCCAAGCACGATCTGCAGCGGCGTTCCGATCATCAGGATGCCCGGCATGGTAACGAACAGGAACGGCACCAGAAGTTTGACGAAGCCAAGCCGGATCGATTCAACCGCCGTCTCATTGGCACCGGCGCCTGAAATCGAAGCCGCCGCGTAGGCCGCGAGCGCGACTGGCGGCGTGATGGCCGAAACCAGCCCGAAATAGAAGATGAACATATGGGCCGAGATCGCCGGCAGACCGAGCTGGGTCAACGCAGGCGCAACAAGCACGGCCAGCAGCAAATAGGCGGCCGAAGTTGGCAGCCCCATGCCCAGGACAAAAGAGGCAAGGGCCGTCAGCAACAGGATTGCCCATATATTGCCCGCGCCCACCTCCACGATGAGGCTCGAGAGCATCAGTCCCATACCGGTGAGATTGAGCACGCCGATCACGATCCCCGCAGCCGCAACGGCGGCAACGATGGGCAGTGTTGCGAACAGCGTATTGCGGCAGACGACAAGGAGCCCCGTCAGTCCGATCCGCGTTTCCTTGCGCCACGGGCTGATGAGCAGCGCAAACCCGATGCAATAGACGGCGGCCCGGGTCGGGGTCATCCCCATGAACAGGAGCACAATGATGCCGATCAGCGGCAGCAGCAGGTAGCCCCGGGTCTTGAGTGTCTCGATGAGAAACGCCATGCCGCCCGTCGTGTCGCGCGCCAAATCCAGCTTGCCCGCTTCCAGCCGTACGGCGATCAGTAGGGCCAGGACATAGAGCAGGCCAGGCACCAGGGCCGCCAATGCAATGGTCGAATAGGGCACCCCGATGATTTCCGCCATCAGAAAGGCCGCGGCCCCCATGACCGGCGGCAGGATCTGCCCCGCCGAAGATGCTGCCGCTTCAATGGCTCCGGCCAGTTTGGCCGAATAACCGACCCGTTTCATCAGCGGAATCGTAAACGTACCCGTTGTCACCACATTGGCAACGGCGCTGCCATTGATCGTGCCGACCAGCGTGCTTGAAACTGCGGCCGAAAGGCCCGGTCCGCCCTGAATGCGTCCCGTGACCCCGCGGGCCACATCGACGAACACTTCGCCGGTACCGATCTGCATGAGCAGGATGCCGAGCAGTGCGAACAGGAAGATGTATTCGACCGCCACACCCATCGGCGCGCCGAAGAACCCTTCGGTGGACAGGAACAGGGTCGACGCAAGGCGCGCCAGATCATAGCCGCCATGACCGTATTTTCCGGGGATGAGATACCCGAAATAGGCGTAAAGCAGGGCGATGACCGAGAGGATGAGCAGGGCCCAGCCGAGTGTTTTGCGCACGAGGATAAGGGTGATGACCACAAGCGCGATGAACATCCACTCGTCGAACTGGGTGGAGAGGGCGCCGCGCATGACGATGTCGAAATAGGAGTGCCAGAGATAGATCCCTGGCACCAGGGCGATGATCCCCAAAATGTAGAAGATCACACGCGTCGGGACGAACCGTGTCTCCAGACTCACAGCCAGAAGGCCCGCCATGGCCACCATCGAGTAAAACATGGAGCGCAGGACCAGGGCCGTGATACCCCCGAAATAGGCGCCCCAGATGACGATGGCGGTCACGCCGACCGCGAGGATGGTATAGAGCAGGGAGGCGATGAACGCCTCCCTCTCGGTTCCATGCTCATTGGGCAACGCGATCTTGCTGTAGAGTTGGGACAGGAACGACATGATCGAGGCTTTCCGTTACTGGGCCTGTTCGTCGAAATAGAGCTGAGCGCCCTGGTGCAGGCCGATTGGCGTGTTAACGGCAGTTTCAACGGTGATGTTGGCGGCCTCCGGATGGACCTGGGCCAGCTCGTCGAGATTGTCGAACAGCGCCTTGGTGATGGCATAGATCTGCTCGTCGGTTGCGAACTGGCTGGTAAAGATCGTCGCGGGATCGTTGATGACCATCACCGGTTCATCCTGCCCCTCATATGTGCCCGCAGGCATCTCGTAGGTCTGGTAGAATGGATATTCGGCCAGCATCGGAGCGACGGTCTCCTCGTCGATGGAAATCAGCACCATGTCGCGCTGCGCGCCCAGATCGATAAGGGCGGCGGTCGGCGCTCCGGCCAAGACTACTGTGGCGTCGAGCTGACCGTTCATCAGCGCCGCTGTACCTTCCGTGTAAGACAGGAACTGGACGTTGGCCGGGTCAAAGACGCCATAGGCCTCCATCAGGCGCTGAACCAGAACCGCCGAGTTGGAGCCCGGAGGGCCGAGGTTGATGCGCTTGCTCGCAAGCCCTTCCATGGTGGTGATGCCGGTATCGCTGGTGGTCGCGATCTGGAGAACGGCGGGGTAAAGATAGGCCATGGCCGCCACCGGAAGCGCTTCCTCGAACGGGCCTTCGCCCACACTGGCTTCATAGAGCGTCGAGGAGGACGAGAAGCCGAAAGTCATCTGGTCGGCCGCGACCCGCCGGATGTTTTCGACCGATGCCCCGGTCACTTCGGCACGTGCCGTTGTGTCGTCCATGTGCTGGTTGAGCACTTCGGCCATGCCGGCGCCGATGATGTAGAACAGGCCGCCCGTGCCGCCCGTACCGATGGAGACGCGCTCTTGGGCAAGAGCCGGCGTGGCCAGAAGGCCGATCGCCAGGCCCGCGCCGGCGAGCAGTTTTTTAAAGTTCATCGTGGAACCTCCCATAGAGATGAAAATCGGCCCTCAGGCCGCATGGTGTGGCCGCGTTGCACGGCCCTTGGTGTCCAGAGAGCGGAAGCTCGCAAAGCTGGCCTCCACGATCTGGTTGACCGCAGTATCGCGGTCGTTTCCGTCCACCGCGCCGTCTGAAAGGCGGGTGACACGTTCGGGATTGATCAGCGCGTAATAGAGCGCTCCGAGCAGGAAATGGCTGCGCCAGACAAGGCCTTCGCGCTCGGCATTTGGCAGGCAATCGGCGATTGCATCGAGAAAGGCCCGGCTCGTGGTGTCGAATGCGCCAGCGATAATCGTGCGCGCATCCTCATTGCCTTCGGCGGACAGAACTGCCCGCATGCGGGTGAACGCGACACCGCCACCGTCGAAATCCGAAGAGGACGAAAAGGCCGGAAGCACATAGGCGCGCAGGATCGCCATAAGGCGTTCCTCGGGGTCGTGGATGCGCCGGGCCTCGCCAAGCAATTCCGTACGCCGATTGTTCATCGGCTCGGTATGACGCTGGTAGATTTCCCGCAGCAGCGCGGCCTTGGATCCGAAATGATAGGTCAGGCTCCCGACATTTGCTCCGGCTGCCTTGGCGATCTCGCGCAGCGACACAGCGTTGTAGCCGTTCGATGAAAACAGCGTGACCGCAGCACCAAGCAGCGCTTCGCGCACATTGCCTCGAGACAAATGAACCTCCCGCTTTCGACGTTCGTACGCCCTTCTTGTACAAATGTACAAATACCTTGTGCGAGTCAACAAAAAATCTGCCATTGTGGGTTTTCAAGGTGTAACCTCCTGCGCTTGCAGATGTCCCGTTTTGCGGGCACAGCTGCATCACACGCCGGATCTGGAGGGTGGCGATGCGCGTAGATTATCTTGGGCTCGAAGCGTTCGTTGCCGTGGCGGAACTGGGCAGTTTTTCCCGTGCCGCCCAACGGCTCAACCTCACCCAGACAGCGCTGAGCCACCGCATCAGAAAGATCGAGGAGGATCTGGGGACGCGCCTGCTGGTGCGCACGTCCCGAGAAGTTTCGCTGACCATAGCAGGTCAGGCTCTGTTGCCCCAGGTGCGCGGACGCCTGGAAACACTCGCCGAACTCTACGGCGCGGTGCGTGACAGCGGCCGGGAAGCAATGCGCAAGGTCGTGTTTGCCTCGGTTCCGACCATTGCCGGCTATTATCTGGCGGGCCTGATGCGAACCTTTTCTGAGGCCAATCAGGGCCTCAGCATCATTCTGCTCGATCAGCCTGCGGGAGCGGTGGTCAGCACAGTGCAACGCGGCGAGGCCGAATTCGGCATCACCATTACCGGAGCCACCCCCTGGGACGTGGAAACCGAATATCTGTGCACGGAGCCCTACGTCCTGCTGGTCAACCGCCACCACAAACTGGCGGGGCGCAAGTCCGTGCGCCGCGAAGATCTGCTCGGCGAGCCGCTTGTCCGCATCCGCACCCAGTCGACCAACCGCCAGTTGATCGAGGACTCCCTGGGAAGCGTCAGCAGGCAGCTCGACTGGCGCTTCGAGGTTCAAAATGCGGCAACCGCGATGAACCTTGTTGCGGCGGGAACCGCCATCACCGTGCTGCCCAGATTGACCATGTATCAGGCTCCCCACCAATTGGTGGGCCTGAGTTTCGAGGATGTCGATCTTACACGCGCCGTTGTCGCCGTCACGCGACGCGCCGTGCCCCTGTCAGGCGCGGCCGAAAGCCTGCTCGCCATGATCCGCGAGCGGCTCTCGGAAGTCGACAGTTCTCATGCGTGAGAAGCGGGCGGGTGGGCCCGGCGGATCACCGGCGAAACCACCTGATCGGAAATCGGAAAATCCCAAATCGCCGCGCCACCCCTCTCGCGGAAATCCTCGATCAGAGCCGGAAGGATTGTAAGGTCGGTAACGGTTTGCCCGCCAATGCCGAACCCTTTGGCGATCGAAGCGAAGTCGGGCCGTCCGAACACTGCACCTTCATCGGACATGCCTTCGGCCCGCAGCTTGTGGATTTCCGAGCCATAGGCGCCATCATTGAGAATACAGATGAGGATATTGAGACCGTGCCGCGCAATGGTCTCGATCTCCTGGATATGCATCATCAGGCTGCCATCGCCATCGAACAGCACGATTGTATCGTTGGGGCGCGCGGCAGCCACTCCCATCGCAAAAGAGATGCCGTTACCGATCGCCCCGAACTCGCGAATGGTCAGGAACCGGTGTTGCGGGCGCGAGGGCATCTGGGCGAAGAAATACGAGCAATGGCCCGATGAATTGACCATCTCCCATTCGACCGGCAGGTGCGCTTCAAGCGCATCGACCACGGCCCGGGGGTCGACAATGCCGTCCTCGATCGGGAACGGTTCGGAATCGGGCGGTGTTTCGCGGATAAGGCGCGCCGTTTCTTCCGCCCGCCATTGGCCCGGGCGAGCCTCGATCGCATCGGTCAGAGCTTCCACGCCCAGCCGCGCGTCGGCCCGGACATGGCTGTGCGCTGCAACGCGTCCCTGGCTCACGGCCACCGGCTCGACGTCGATCTGGAGCACATGGGCCTTGCCGAACAGCTTGCCGCCATCGGCATTGTGATGCGCCAATATTGTGCCAACCGCAATGATGAGGTCGGCTTCAGCCAGAAGCTTGCGCCCCGCTTCGGTGGCAAAGCCCCCGGCGACTCCCAGGCAGTAATCGTCGTCGTAAAACAACCCCCGCGCCGGCAATGTCGTCGCCAGCAGCCCATCGCACTTTGCGGCAAGTTTCCTGCACGCTTCGCCCGCATCGGCCAGCACGGCCCCCATGCCGGCCATCACGACGATCTTTTTGCTCTCGCCGACATGTTTTGCGGCGCGCGCGATGTCGTCTGGATGCGGTGGCATCGGCCCGACATCGGGCACGAGGTCGGCCGAGGGGACCGGTAGGGTGACCTCGCCCGGCCAGTCGCGATCCTGCAGATCGAAAGGAATGCCCAGAACAACCGGCTTTCGGGTCATCCGGGCTTCCAGGAATGCATCGCGAATGGCTTCGGGCATTCGTGGAATATGATGCAGCGAATGATAGCTTGCCCCGGTTGCGCGAATGAATGGCGCCTGATCGATCCCCTGATTGTACCAACCCGATTTCAAGGGTGCCTCTCCCGCAAACACCACAAGCGGCAGGTTGGCCCGCACGGCAGCGGGCAGGGCGGTCATAAGCTGGGTCAATCCCGGGCCACAAGTTACAGTGGCAACACCGGTCCTTCCGCTCTTGCGTGCATACGCCATCGCTGCGGCAACGGCACAATGTTCGTGACGCACGTAGATCATGCGTGTGCCCAGCCCGGCCAGCGTCGTGCCCCAGTTCATGTTTGCATCGCCCAGCAAGGCAAAGCAGGTTTCGACCTGTTCCTGTGCAAAGGCCCTTGCGAGAACTTCGTAGGTCTTGGGGGTGCTCATCGATTGCTCACTCTATTCTGGTCGCAGACCGGGCCTGAGTCTCCACTCGCCGCGTAAGGCGGTGGGCAGGTCTGTCCCGGCAGGTTTGGTATTGTGTGGGGAGAGGCAGGCAGTGTCTGCCTCTCCCGGTCTAGCGCATGGTGTTGCCGATCATCTGAACGGCCAGGGGAAATTTGTATAGGCCTGCAGCAGGCCGCCGGGAAAATCTCGGCCCAATATGTAGGCAAGGGCGAGGATGAACGCGATGCCGCCAGCCGAAAGCAGGATGGTCTTGAGCCAACTCACGCCCGCCCTGACCCGGAAAAACAGCGGCAGGAACAGGATCAGCCCGATTATGAACCCGAACAACCCCGTCAGAGCCAGCAGTCCGAGGAACCAGCCCAGCGTACGCCACAATCCGTGCGGGGCATTGCCGTCGTCCTGACCAAGCTCGTAGTCGATGAAGACGTCATCGCTCTCGGGCTTGAGCCGCATGCGGATCAGCAGCGCGATGCTGGCCAGAAGCGTGATCGAGCCGACGACCAGCGGGAAAACCTTGTCCCCCAGCCGTGAAATCGACCAGGCATCGGCCACCGCGACCGCCAGATAGGCCGTGATCGCCAGAAGAAAGATCAACGGTGCCCGCTTGGTGCCGGTCGGCGTTTCCAGGTTCTCGCGAATGTTCTTGGATTGCCTGATCCCGATAAAGATCGACGCAACGGTAATGACCAGAAGCGTGATGGTGATCGGGGTGAAGATATATTCGAACCCGGTCTCCAGATCACGCCGGAACCGTGCACCGGCAATCTGGATCGCCGAATTGGTGAAGTTTTCGGCCTGATGGGCCAGCACGAACCCGATCAGGAAGGCGGGGCGCGAATAGTCGAACCGGCGCAGCAGGATGCCCAGAACGCCGATGATCACCAGCGTGATGAGATCGCCGATCGATTGCTGCGTCTGAAACGCGGCAAATGTGATCACGAGCAGCAGGAAGGGCGCCAGCAGCGTAAAGCGGATCGTGGTCAGACGAGAAATCTGGCGTGAAGCGACAATGCACAGCGCCGTGCCCATCACGTTGGCGATGGCGAGCGACCAGACGATCGTGTAGGTGATGTTGAGATCCTGGCGCACCATGTGCGGGCCGGGCGAAAGCCCGAGCAATGCCAGCCCACCCAGAAACACCGCCATCGATCCAGAACCGGGGATGCCGAACATGAGCGTGGGCACCAGCCCGCCGCCTTCCTTGGCGTTGTTCGAGGATTCCGGCGCAATGACGCCGCGAATGTCGCCCTTGCCGAAATTCTCGCGATTTTTCGAACTCTGGACGGCGTGCCCATAGGCAATCCAGTCGACGACCGAGCCGCCGAGGCCGGGGATCACCCCAATCAGCACGCCGATGGTTGCCGTGCGCAGCGAAAGCCAGCGATTGACCCACCAGTCGCGCAATCCAGCCATCCAGCCGGCGCCAAGCGTTCCAGATTTGGAGATCGGCCGGTCCTGGCGCAGCAGTGAAACGATTTCGGGGATGGCGTAGATGCCCAGCCCCACGATCACCAGTTGCAGCCCGTCAACGAGATAGGGAATGTCGTATGTTGTCATGCGCAGGCTGCCGCCCGCGCCGGCGGCGCCGATCGTTCCCGCCATCAGCCCCAACCCGCCTGCGACAACGCCCTTGAGGGGCACGCGGCCGGCCAGAATGGCGACCATGGACATGCCAAGGAACGTCATCATCATCATTTCGGGCAACCCGAAACTCAGCACGATCGGGCGGGCGATGAAGATGAAAAATGTAAGGATCAGAGCGCCGAACAGTCCGCCGAACAACGACGATACGAAAGCAGCGGACAGCGCTCTTGTCGCCTCGCCCCTCTTGGCCAGCGGAAACCCGTCGAGAACCGTGGCCTGGGATGCCGACGAACCCGGTATGCCCATCAGAACGGACGAGAACGTGTCGGAGGTAGGAATGACCGCCACCAGCCCGACCATGAGGGCAAGGCCCGACACCGGGTCCATGCCGTAAACGAAGGGCAGGACCAGCGAAAGTCCGGCAATACCGCCCAGGCCGGGAAGCACGCCGACCGAAAGGCCCAAAAGAACGCCCGCCAGCATGAACATGAGTTGCTGGGGCTGGAGGACGAGGGCGAGAGCGTCGCCGAGCTGGGGCAACGCGGTTGAGAACATTTCCATGGCGGCCTCTTGTCGACGCTGAGAAGCGAGGGCAAACGGGCTTCCGGGTGTTCCCGGAAGCCCAGTGACTTATTCCATCGTCACGCCATAGTCGTCGGCAAGCCAGTCGAGCACATACTGCTTGGCTTCTGCGGGCACCGAAATCGCCGCCTCATACGCGCCCTGACCGGCAGTGCGCGTGAGCTGCGGATAGACGCCCAGTTCGGCTTCAGCCAGTTCGGCGAAGTCGTCGCGGGCTGTCATTTCCTCGAAAGCGGCGTAGTACATCTCGACAACTTCGTCCGAGGCCGAGCCGGGCAGAAAGACCATCTTCTGTGCGGCGAAGCCCGCAACGAAGAACGCTTTCCACGCATCCCAGGCAACGCCCGATGTTTCGCATTCCGCCGTCGCTTCGCACACTTCCTTGAAACTCGGAAGGTCGGGGAAGGTCGGGTCGCGAACGATATTGCCCGCGTCATCGAGGGCGCCGAACGTAAATGCGGGAACGGCCAGGCCCTGCTCGATGAGCGGTTCGACGCTCTGGATATAGGCTGAAGATGTCTGATAGTCGATGTTGGCTTCGCCACGCTCGAACATCAGGCGTCCATCGCCGCGCCCCTCGACGCCGAACACTGGTTCCACGTCGAGCCCAAGCATCTTGAACGAGAGAAGCGGCACCAGATCGAGCGTTGTCGCGCCCTGCGAGCCGTAAATGTAGAACTCGTCCTTGAGGTCATCGAAATCGCCGTCGAAGCGTTCGCCCAGATCGGGCGGCAGATAGACAACGCCACCGGTGCCCGAGGCAAGGACCGGCTGCCAGTCGCGATATTCATAGCGCACGCGCGGATCACCCAGCAGATAGGGGAACTGGGTCGAGCCCGAAGAGCCAAAGATCAGCGTGCCGTCATTGATGGTCTGCTCCTGGAACCAGTTTGCGCCAGCCGTGGAACCCGCTCCGGGACGATAACGGACCACGGTCGTGGGGTTGCCGGGCAAATGTTCGCGCAACAGCGGTGCGAAAAAGTTGGCCCATGCTGCAGAGCCACCCGATTCAGAGAACGGGATCACGAATTCGACGGTCTTTCCCGAAAGGTCCTGCGCGGCGGCAGGCAGGGCGATAGTCGCCATCAGGCCAAGCGCAAGAGGTCCCAGGGCCCCGCGGCCCAAGTTGAGTGCTTTCATGTCTTCCTCCCGGTACCCGGCATGACTGCGGGTACTTATGGATCTGAAATTCTGCACGTCCCAGGCCCGTGCCTCGGACGACAGGTCCGTCCTCCTCGACGGACTGCGACAGACTGCCACGTGCGCATGTATTATAAAATTTCTTTGATCTCATAGATCAGTGAATATTATTCATCTGCCAATGGCGTAGGCCTGCATCAGCCGGGGCGTGGCAGCACCTCTGAAAATTCCGTTCTTTTCCTGGCTGACAGCGGTAAGACGCCCCGCCGCCCATGGCGCGGAAACTTCGATCCGGTGCCCCCTGGCTCTCAACGCGCCAATGACGTCCTCCCCGAAAGCCGGCTCGACCAGAAGGTGCCCGCGCTTGAACTGGCGAGGATAGAATGAGGCCTGCAAATGCCCTGTGTGAAACAGTGGCGCGTCGATGGCCTCCTGCAAATTCATGCCATGATCGGCCAGCCGCAGGAAAAAGCTCAGTTGCCACTGGTCCTGCTGGTCGCCGCCGGGCGTGCCGAAGGCCAGTCGCCGCCCATCGGGACCTAGCGCCATCGACGGGGTCAGAGTGGTGCGCGGCCGTCGCCCCGGCGCCAACGAGGTTGGCAGGCCCTCGGTGAGCCAGAACATCTGTGCCCGGCTGTTGAGCGGCATCCCCAGACCGGGAATGACCGGGGAAGATTGCAGCCATCCCCCCGAGGGCGTGGCCGAAATCATGTTGCCCCAGCGGTCGACGATATCGAAATGAACAGTGTCTCCGCGGCGCGAGGTGAGATGAGCCATCGTCGGCTCGCCGACCCCAGGTCCGTCTCCGATAACCGCCTCCATATCGTTGCGCGCGATCGCGGCGCGGGCTAGGTCTTCCTGGCCCCCTATGGTTCCGGGCCGCATGTCGAGTGATGCCATTGAGCCGATCAGCGCCCGCCGCTGCGCCGCGTAGTCTTTCGACAGTAGGGTGGAGAGCGCAATATCGGAATGGTTGGGGTCGCCGTAATAGGCCTCCCGGTCCGCGAATGCCAGTTTGAGCGCTTCGGTAACCAAATGAACGAAGTCAGGCCCGCGCGGGTCGACATCTGCGACGCCGGCGCCCTCGAGCATGTTGAGCGCCTGAAGCAGCACCGGACCTTGGGTCCATGGCCCGCATTTCCAGAGCGCCCATTGGCCATAGGACCCCGCAATCGCCGGCTCGAAACTGGCCTGCCAGCCTGCCATGTCCTGTGCAGTGAGCACACCCTTGCGTCGCTCTCCCGTCGCATCCATGACGCAGGCGTCGCTCAGATAGTTCTCGATCGTTTCAGCAACAAACCCGCGATAGAAGCACTCCCGCGCGGCCTCGATCCGTTCGCTCCGATCCCCAACCGATGCCGTTTCCTCCAGGAGACGGGTCCATGTCCGGGCGAGGTCGGGGTTGGAAAAGCGCTCGCCCGCCTTGGGTGCCGCCCCTCCCGCCAGCCAGGCCGCTGCCGAACTGGGCCATTCCTCGCGGAAGAAATCGGCGATGCTCGCGATGGAACTGGCCACTTGCGGCAACATGGGATGACCGTTTTCCGCGTAGCTGATCGCCGGCGACAGGACCTCTTCGAGCCCCATCGTGCCGTAGTCGCGCAAGATGAGCATGAGCGCATCGAACGCGCCCGGGATGACTGTCGCCAGCAGCCCCGATCCGGGAACCAGTTCAAGCCCCTCGGACCGGTAGTGCGAAATGGTCGCTCCCGCCGGTGCCGTACCCTGTCCGCAAACGGCGATCGGGGTGTCTTCACCCCTTGGCCAGATCATTCCCACCAGATCGCCGAGCGGACCGTTCAGATGGGGTTCGACCACATTGAGCACGAACGCCGTTGCGACCGCCGCATCATAGGCGTTGCCGCCCTTTTCGAGAATCGACATGCCGGTGGCCGACGCGATCCAGTGCGTCGATGCGACCATGCCAAAGGTGCCCGAAAGTTCCGGCCGCGTCGTAAAGCTCATGGTTCCTCCTCAGGCATGGCAGATTGCCATGACGGTCAACTCAGCACAGTTGGCGTCAGATAGAGCATGCCGGCTGCAATCGGGCAAACCCGCTCTTTGCGCATCTGTCAGCCAGAGATGCCGGGCGGGAGGAGATTTCAGATCTTGCCCAGCGCCGCAAGAACCTCATCGACCGAGTCTGTCTCGATGGGCAGATCGCCCAGCAGTTGCTCCCATTTCGCCGTGGCGCACGCCATGTCGTCGGGCAGGCCCAGTTCGGCAACCATATTGGCCGCTTCCACCATCTCGGCGGCCCGGCGGCGTCCATGCACCGTCATGCGATCCATCGTATAGGCTCGTTTTTTCCGCCAGTCGATTTCGGGGTCGCTGGCTTCGAGCGAAGCGAGAACTTCCTCTTCGACGCCCCCCAGCCGCGCCGCGAGAAAGCATTCGGCAACGACCGCTTCCATGCCCTTGATCATCACTGATCGGGTGAGCTTGATGGCCGAAGCCTGTCCGACGCGCTCGCCCACGACGCGCGGCTCCATCCCCATCTTTACGAGGATCGCTGCAGCCTGCTCGGCCTTTGGCCCGGCCAGCAGGATCGGCGTCTTTTCCTTTCTGGGATAGACCGGCGCCATGATGGCCATGTCGATATAGTCGGTTTTCCCCGGCTCCAGCGCGCTCGCGGCGCGGGCCTTGGTCTGGGGCGAACACGAATTGCCGTCGATATAGAGCGTGCCCGGCCTTAGATATTGCGCAGTGTCTATCGCCGCATCGAGCGCCCGGTCCGCATAAACGAGGCTGATCACGATATCGGCCTCGCCATAGGCCTCGCGCGGCGTATCGCAACAGGTGACGGCGTTGAGATCGCACCGTTCCAGGATCGCATCGCGTTCGGACGCCACATCGATCTTTTCATCGAACGCGCGGACCGAGTGCAACGTTTCCCGGTTCCATCCCGATGAAAAGGCCGCCGCTGCTTCGCCGAACCCGCGCAGCGCGAGGCCGAATTTGCCCTGATTATCGGTCATGCTTCCTCCAGTCTCTGGTGCCTGGAACGGTGCTGCAATAGAGAGAAATTGCCAACAGCTTATAGCCCAGGGTTATGCCTTGGGTTCCAAAATCGAACTGCTGGCCCGCCTTGGCGATATAAGCTGGGGCATCCGTTCTTATGCCGCTGGGAGCCCCCTACGGCTCGGGCTGGTCCCCGAGCCGCTTGACGCGCCTCAGTTGCGGGAACATCACCGCCCAAAGGCCCGAAATCCCGACAATCGCAGCGCCGCCGATGGCAACGGCGGCGATCGGCCCTACCCAGACCGCCATGACGCCGGCCCGGAAGGCCCCCAGTTCGTTGGAGGCGCCGATGAACACCTGGTTGACGGCATTGACCCGCCCGCGCACGTCGTCCGGCGTCCAGACCTGAACGAGGATAGAGCGGATATTGACGCTGATCATATCGAAGCCCCCGATCAGGACCAGCATTGCAAAGGACAGCCAGAAAATCTCCGAGACCGCAAACACCCAGGTTGCCAACCCGAAACAGGTCACCGCAAAGAACATTATGAGCCCCGCATGGTTGCGGATAGGGCGGGCCATAAAGACAATGCCGATGACGATGGCGCCGATGGCCGGTCCCGCCCGCAACAGCCCCAGCCCTTCGGGTCCCACCTCCAGGATATCGCGCGCATAAACCGGCAGGAGCGCCAGGGCGCCGCCGAAAAGCACTGCAAACAGATCAAGCGAAATCGCGCCCAGCAGGGGCTTGTTGTTCCAGATATAGCGAAAGCCCGCGCTGATGGTCGCCCAGCTCGCCGGCGCCCGGCCGCTTGCGCTGTTGAGCCGGGGTACGCCGATAAAAACCAGCGCCGAGGCCACGATCAGCAGGCCCATTGTCGCCCCATACGCATATTCGGGCCCGATGGCATAAAGCAGTCCCCCGACCACCGGGCCGCAGATTGTCGCAAACTGATTTCCGGTCGAATTGGCCGCTATGGCATTGGGCAGATGCGAGGCAGGAACGAGGTTGGGCACGATCGATTGCCGCGCCGGATTGTAGAATGCCCGCGCCACGCCAAACAGCGCGATGATAAGAAAGATCGGCAGCGGGGAGGCAAGCCCGAGCATCGCTGCAGCCAGCAGCATCAGCGCCACCCCCGCCTCGGCAATCATGCACGCGCCCATTATCGAACGGCGCGAGAAGCGGTCGGCCACCTGTCCCGTCACCAGCACCAGAAGCAAAGCCGGCATGAATTGCGACAGCCCCACAATGCCCAGATCCAGGGGATTGCGGGTCAGATCGTAGATATACCAGCCCACGGCAACTGTCTGGATCTGAACGGCAAACCCGTTAAGGATCAGCGCGAACCAGTAGAACCGGTATCCTCGGTTGGAAAATGCCGCAAATCGGCCCGCGGGCTCGCGGTCAGATGCGGTTACCACGCCCGGTTTCCCGATGCGTTGGCGTCCGGGTTTTCCTCAAGGGCTCTCTCGGTCGATCCCATTGTCTCTTATTTCTCCGCCCGCCATCCCGTGTCCGGTAGCGTCATAGGCCAGTCCATGCGCAATAGCCAATAGCCAGATTCAATATCTGATAGAGCAAATTGCTACCGCCTTGCCATCGCTCTGCTGCCCCGACCAATGCTTCGCCCCCGCACTTGCAGCAACTGCATATAGCGCGAAATTATACGACGGGCTCCGAAATCAATTTGTACGGATCGAGCTACCTCCACTAGGGTGCGGACATATTTGGTCCTCAGCCAAGGGAGTCTTTTTGTCCGAGCCTTTCTACGATATTGCCCATCTGGGCCACGTTGAACTCCTGAGCGACCGCTTCGAGGAGAGCCTGGATTTCTTCACGCGGGTCTATGGGCTCAAGGAAAGCGGGCGCGAGGGCGACAGTGTTTATCTGCGTGCCTGGGACGACTATGAGTTCCACACCCTCAAGCTGACCCGTTCGGAAACCACCGGCATCGGCCATGTTGCCTATCGTGCGTCGTCCGAAGCGGCGCTCATGCGACGCGTCGAGGCGATCAAGGCCAGCCGGTTCAAATCGATTGGCTGGGTCGAGGGCGATATCGGTCACGGCAGGGCCTTCAGGTTCGAAGATCCGTTCGGGCACGTCTTCGAGATCTACTGGGACACCAGGGTCTATGAGCCTGCGCCGGGCGATGCCTCGGCGCTCAAGAACCTGGCCAGTCGGTATCACGGGCAGGGCTGCAGTCCGCGTCGGCTCGATCATATCAATCTCCTGGCCCAAGACGTCACCGAATTCCGCGCTTTCATGGAAACCTGTCTGGGCAGCCGCGTCACCGAGATGATCGCGCTCGACAATGGCCGGCTCGGCGGGTGCTGGTTCACCGTCAACAACAAGACCTACGACCTGGCCTGTACAGAAGAACATGGCGGCGGGCAGGGGCGTTTCCATCACGTCACCTACGCCACCGATCAGCGCGAGGACATTCTGCGCGCCGCTGACATTTTCCTGGAAAACGGCGTGCATATCGAAACCGGCCCGCACAAGCATGCCATCCAGGGCACCTTCTTTCTCTATGTCTGGGAGCCTGCCGGCAACCGGGTGGAACTGGCCAATGCCGGGGCTCGCCTGATTCTGGCGCCCGACTGGAAGCCGGTGGTCTGGACCGAGGCCGACCGGAAAAAGGGACAGGCCTGGGGCCTGAAAACCATCGAGACTTTCCACACCCACGGCACGCCGCCCGTGGAGAAAAATAGCTAGAGCTTTTCCAGGATAAGTGGAAACCGCTTATCCGGTTCGGAAGCGCGACAAACCAAGGACTTATAGATCAAGTCCGCGATTCAATGACCCGAAGGGCCGCGCAAGCGAAAAGCGGATTTGATTTAGGAGCTGAACGCTCCAGGACATCAAGGACAGGACACAAATGGCAAACAAGACAGCTCTCATCGTTTCCGCGCACTCTGCAGACTTCGTCTGGAGGTGCGGCGGCGCCATCGCTTTGCACGCTTCGCTCGGCTATGACGTCACAGTCGTTTGCCTGTCCTATGGCGAGCGCGGCGAGAGCGCCAAGCTCTGGAAGAACGCTGGCATGACCCTTGAAACGGTCAAGACCGAGCGCCGCAAGGAAGCTGAAAACGCCGCCAAGGCGCTGGACGTCCACGACATCGAATTTTTCGATCTTGGCGACTATCCGCTCGAGATGACGCGCGAAGCCAAGGATCGCCTGGTCGATGTGATGCGCAAGGTGCAGCCATCGTTCATGATGACCCATTCCAAATACGATCCCTACAACACTGACCACATGTATGTGTCCCAGTGGACGCTCGAATGCCGCGCCATCGCTCAGGCCTGGGGTCACAATCCGGGCGAAAAGGTTCTCGGCGCGCCGCAGGTCTATCTGTTCGAGCCGCACCAGACCGAACAGATGGAGTGGAAGCCTGACACCTTCCTCGACATCACCCCTGTGTGGGACAAGAAGTGGGCGGCCATCCAGTGCATGGAGGGCCAGGAACACCTTTGGCACTATTACGAAAACGTTGCCCAGAACCGCGCCAATCATTTCGCGCGGAATTCGGGCGGACAGGCCGGTGGCCGGGCCGCAAAATACGCCGAAGGGTTCCAGTCGATCTACCCGCGCACGGTGGATGAACTCTGATGGGTGTCGTCGTCCAGAATATCGAGCGGGCCGATCCCGCCATCGTTGCCGGCCTTGCCGAGTGCGGCGTGGCAACTGTGCATGAAGCCCAGGGCCGCAAGGGTCTGCTGGCCGCCTATATGCGCCCCATCTATTCCGGCGCGCGGCTGGCAGCATCGGCCGTCACGGTTTCGGCCCCGCCCTGCGACAACTGGATGGTCCATGTGGCCATCGAGCAGCTCAAAGAGGGGGATATCCTCGTCCTCGCGCCCACTTCGCCCTCCGACGCCGGATATTTCGGCGACCTTCTGGCCACTTCGGCCATGGCACGCGGCTGCAAGGGGCTCATCATCGACGCCGGCGTCCGCGACGTGGCCGACCTCACGACAATGAACTTCCCCGTCTGGTCCAGGGCGGTCTTTGCGCAGGGGACGGTCAAGGAAACCCTCGGTTCGGTCAACGTGCCGATTGTCTGCGCCGGCGAACTGGTCAATCCCGGTGACATCATCGTTGCCGATGATGACGGGGTCTGCGTTGTCCGGCGCGAAGAAGCGGCAGAGGTGCTCGAGGCGTCGCGCAAGCGGGTGGAAAACGAGGATGCCAAGCGCAAGCGTCTGGCCGCCGGCGAACTTGGCCTCGACATCTATGGCATGCGCGAACGGCTCAAGGAAAAGGGCCTCAAATATGTCTGAAGCAATCGCGTTCGACGATCGGGCCGAAGGCACGCGCGTCATGTGGATGCGCGGGGGCACCTCCAAGGGCGGATATTTCCTTGCCTCGGACCTGCCCGCCGACACCGCCGAACGCGATGCGCTGCTTCTGGCGATCATGGGTTCGCCCGACCCGCGCCAGATCGATGGCATGGGCGGGGCCAACCCGCTGACCTCAAAGGTCGCGGTGGTCAAGCCCTCCGCGCGTGAGGGTGTCGATGTCGACTATCTGTTCCTGCAGGTTTTCGTCGACAAGCCCATCGTCACCGACGGCCAGAACTGCGGCAATATCCTTGCCGGGGTCGGCCCGTTCGCAATCGAGCGTGGGCTGGTTGCGGCAGCGGACGGGGTCACAGATGTCCGCATCTTCATGGAAAACACCGGCCAGGTCGCGACCGCCAGTGTCAAAACCCCCGGCGGTATCGTCGGCTACACCGGCGACGCCCGCATCGATGGCGTTCCGGGCACATCGGCCCCCATGCCCATCGTTTTCGAGGACACGGCGGGCTCGACCTGCGGCGCGCTGCTGCCCACCGGCAATGCCGTCGACAGTGTCAACGGCGTAGAGGTCACCATGATCGATAACGGCATGCCTTGCGTCATTCTCGATGCTGCCGATTTCGGCATCACCGGCACCGAAACCCCGGCTGAACTTGACGCAAACGAACAGCTCAAGGCGAAAATTGAAGAGATCAGGCTTGCCGTTGGCCCCATGATGAATCTGGGCGATGTTTCGGCAAAATCGGTGCCCAAGATGACCCTGGTCAGCCCCGCGCAGAATGGCGGAGCCATCTCCACGCGGAGCTTCATTCCCCATCGCTGCCACGATGCCATCGGCGTTCTGGCTGCGGTCAGTGTTGCCAGCGCTTGCCTCCTGCCCGAGGGCCCGGCTGCACGACATGCCCGGATTGTCGAGGGACAGGAAAAGTCGATGTCGGTCGAACATCCGACGGGCGAGTTTACCGTCATTGCAAAGCTTGACGCCAATGGCGATCTGCTGTCGGCCGGCGTGCTGCGCACGGCCCGAAAGCTGGCCGATGGGATGGTGTTCTAGGGCAAGCACTTGCAGACTTAAAGCCATTCAAAAACGCGCCGAAACGCTCTGGGCATTAGCGGCTCTTGAACTCGGCCCGAACCAGATTGAGAAAATCGTCTTGCATCCGGGTTGGCTTCCAGTTGGCGCGCACGGTCAGCCCGATGGTGCGCCGGCTTTCCTCGATCGAAAGCGGTAACGTGGTCATCAGCCCATTGCCGATTTCGCTTTCGGCCTGCAATCGTGAAACCGCGCCCAGATAGGGTCCCTTGTGCAGCAGCTCGCGCATCAGGATCATCGAACTTGTCTCGACAAGTGTCGCCGGAAGGGACGCTCCTGATCTGAGAATGTGCGCATCGAACTGGTCGCGGGCCGGTGTGCCTGGAATGGCCACCACCCAGGGAAACTCCAGCGCCTGCGCAAAGTCGGGGGCCTTGATCCGCGTCAGAGGGTGTTGCGGCGCCGCGACGATCACCAGTTCGTCGTTGAAGAGATGTTCCTGGAATACATCGTCGACAGGTGCCGGAGACCGCAGGGCTCCGAACAGCAAGTCGAGTTCCGCCCGGCGTAATCCTGCCAGCAGCGTTTCATATGGCCCTTCGACAATTCTGAAATGGACCTGCGGGTGCTTGGCCTGAAAGTTTGCGATCGTTTCGGGCAGGACGTAGGAGCGCGAAAGCGGCATGCCCCCGATGGTGATCGAAAGCGTGCCCCGTCCAATAGCCTCGGCAATCTCCATCTCGGCCTGCGTCAGTTCGGCAAAGGCCAGCTGCGCCGCCTGGGCCAGCAGCTGCCCCGATCGTGTGGGGATCGAGCCGAACTGGGTGCGCTGGAACAGCGTGCGCCCCACTTCTTCCTCCAATTGGGTGATCGCCCGGTGAATTGTCGGTTGCGCTATGCCCAGATTGCGCGCCGCTATTGAAAAATTTTCTGCATGGGCCATCTCGACCAGCGCTTTGAGGCGGGCCGTGCTCGCCGTCAGCCTCGGCACCGTGCCAAGCGTCCCCGCCGCAGCATCAAGCAGTTCCATGGCCCGCTCAACCCGCGAGGCGAGAATGCGGCCGGTGGCGTTGACGAAGACGCCGTTCAGGTTGCGGTCAAACAGCGGGACGGCGAAATGAGCCTCGAGCTTCTTGAGCGCCTGGGTCACCGCCGGCTGGGAAATATTGCAGATCTGGGCCGCCTTGGTAACTGACCCGGTCTGGGCAACGGCAAGCACAAGTCGCAAATGGCGCAGGTTGAGCTCGTGTGATGCCATGTACCCCTCGACCAGACTATCTGCGGCAGCCAGAAGCTAAAGCCGTTTCCCCCTTATTGCCAGTCTTGGCGACAGTTTGGAGCAACAGCCGGGCTGAAATATTTTGGCAAAGTTTGAGAGCAATCGGCGATAGCCGCGCTGCCTGAAAGGCTCGATGCGGAAATAATCGACTGTCAAAAGCGCGCCTGCCGTCAAAAGGCCCACTGGTACTATGTCGGCCCATGCCCTGGGCGGTGAAATCCGGTATAGAAATGTGATACTTCGCCCCCATCCGCCCAACAGTCGAGGATGGGTATGAGGCGGCCCGGGAACCTTGGGGACGACACCATTGGAAGTAAAAGTCAAAAACGTGCGTAAGGAATTCGAGCAGTTCCCCGTTCTTTACGATGTCTCCCTCGACATCAGATCGGGTGAACTGATTGCGCTGCTCGGCCCGTCAGGGTCGGGCAAGACAACCCTGTTGCGGCTGATCGCCGGGCTCGATTTCCCCACGGAAGGCGCAATTTATTTCGGTGATGAGGACGCCTCGCTCAAATCGGTCCAGGAGCGCAATGTGGGGTTCGTCTTCCAGCACTATGCCCTGTTCCGTCACATGAGCGTGCTCGACAATGTCGGCTTCGGGCTCAAGGTGCGAAAAGGCAGCGAGCGCCCCTCGAAAACCGAGATCGAAAAGCGGGCGCGCGACCTGCTCGAATTTGTCCAGCTCCGAGGGCTCGAAAAGCGTTATCCCAATCAGCTTTCCGGCGGCCAGCGCCAGCGCGTCGCGCTGGCCCGGGCGCTGGCCATCGAACCCAGGGTCCTGCTGCTCGACGAGCCGTTCGGCGCACTCGATGCCCAGGTGCGCAAGGAGTTGCGCCGCTGGCTGCGTGACGTCCACGATTCCACCGGCCACACCACGGTCTTTGTCACCCACGATCAGGAAGAAGCGCTTGAACTGGCCGATCGTGTCGTCGTCATGAGTCAGGGCAGGATCGAACAGATCGGCAAGCCCGACGAGGTCTATGACACGCCCAATTCCCCGACCGTTTTTTCTTTTATCGGGGAATCCTCGAAACTGCCGGTCACCATCGAACGCGGCCAGCTCTATTTCGCCGATCGTCCGCTGGGTCTCGATTCACACGGCGTCGCCGACGGTGAGGGGCAATTGTTCTTCCGCCCTCACGATGTCGAAATCGTCTCGGGCGAGGAAACCGCTATCGCGGGAACCGTGACATCGAGCCGACGCACTGCGGGCACGCGTCAGGTCGAACTCGAAGTCGGCGGTGCCAAGGAGCGCGTCGAAATCGAAATCCCGGCCGATCACCCCGCGACGGCAAAATCGCGCATTGCCTTCAAGCCAAGGCGCTGGAGTGTTTTTGCGGCGTGATGGAACGGGGGGACGATCAGTGCGCCGTCTCGCCGCCCCACTCCAGCAGGGCCTTGAGAACGATGGTCAACACGGCCAACATGGCCAGCAGCGTCGCGGCGGCAAAGGCGCCCGTCACGTTGAAATCGTTGAACAATAGGGAAATCTGGAGCGGCAGCGTATTGGTCTGGCCCCTGATGGCGCCCGAGACGACAGATACGGCACCGAACTCTCCCATCACCCGCGCATTGCACAGGATCGCCCCGTAAAGAAGCGCCCAGCGGATATTGGGCAGGGTCACGAACCAGAACATCTGCCGTCCGTTCGCTCCGAGTGAGAGCGCCGCTTCTTCATCCGCCGTTCCCTGTTGCTGCATGAGCGGGATCAGCTCACGCGCCACATAGGGCGCGGTAACGAACAGGCTCACGAGAAAGATCGCCAACACCGTAAACATGATTGGAAAGCCCGCGGCGATCAGCGTCGGTCCCAGCAGGCCCTGCCCACCATACAGGAACAGGTAGGTGACCCCGGCAACGATCGGACTCACTGAAAACGGCAATTCGACAATGGTAATGAGCAGGCTGCGACCCACAAAGCGATGCCGGGTCACCAGCCAAGCCACGGCGATGCCAAATCCCATATTGATCGGCACGACGATCAGCGCGGTCAGGACAGTAAGCCACACCGCATGGAGCGTATTGGGTTCGAGCACATTGGCCAGATAGGCGCTCCAGCCTTCACGGAACGCAAACGCGAAAATCAGGGCGAGCGGAACGACCAGCACCAGCGCGGCCGTCAACAGCCCGGCGCCGATCAGAACCCGTTCGCCAGCGCTTCGCTGGTGCCTTCTGGCCATTGGTATCGCACTCATCGCGAGCCCTCCGCATAACGCATCTGCCAAGTCTGCAACCCGTTGGTCACCAGCAGCGTCGCAAACGAGGCCACAAGCAACACGCTCGCCAGCGCTGCGGCAGCGGGATAATTGTATTCATCGAGGCGGATATAGATCAGCAGCGACACGATTTCGGTCATGCCCGGAATATTGCCCGCAATAAACACAACGGCGCCGAACTCTCCCAGAGAGCGCGCGAAGCTGAGCACGGTTCCGGTAAGAAACGCCGGCAGGATGGCCGGCCAGATCACCCGCGCAAAGACCTGGAAATTGGTTGCTCCAAGGCTCCTTGCCGCCTCCTCGAACTCGCCTTCGAATGCCTCGAGCACCGGCTGCACCGAGCGCACGACAAACGGCAGGCTGGTAAAGGCCATGGCGATGACAATGCCGATCTGGGTGTAATTGACCTGCAGTCCCAATGGCTCGAGCAGTCCGCCATACCAGCCATTGGGTGCAAAAAGCGTCACCAGCATAAGCCCGGCCACAGCCGTTGGCAGCGCGAATGGCAGATCGATCAATGCATCGAGCGCCCGCCGGCCGGGAAAGCGATAGCGGACCAGCACCCAAGCCAGCAGCAGCCCGATCACCGCATCGATAAGCGCGGCCAGCGCGGCCGAGGAAAAGGTGATCCAATAGGCCGAAAGGGCGCGCGAGGATGTGGTTACCCGAACAAACTCGTCGAACCCCAGGCTGGCGGTTTTGAGAAACATCGCGGCCAGCGGCAGGACAATGATGATCGTCGCGTAGGTCAGCGTTATGCCCAGCGACAGACCGAAGCCCGGCAGGATCGATTTTCTGTGCAGTCTTTGCGCCAGTCCCAACCCGTCTCTCCAAATCGCCAAAGCGGCGTGGCTGAAACAGCCACGCCGCCCGATTTTGCAAATGCCAGTCTCTTACTGGTTCAAAAATACCTGGTCGAGCAATCCGCCTTCGGCGAAATGTTCTTCGGAAGCCCGATCCCAGCCGCCGAATTCATCCTCGACGGTCACCAGTCGCACTTCAGGGAAGCTATCGGCGTATTCGGCAATCACTGCCTCGTCGTGAACGCGGTTGAAATTCTGCGCCAGGATTTCCTGGCCCGGTGTCGAATAGAGAAATTCGAGATAGGCCTGAGCGATCTCACGCGAACCGCGTGCCTCGGCAACCCGATCGACCACGGCGACGGGAAATTCGGCCAGCAGCGATACGCTGGGCACCACGACTTCGTAATCGGACCCTTGCTGCGCGGCAATGGCCAGCGCTTCGGCCTCGAAGGTAATTAGGACGTCGCCCAGCTGCCGTTCGACGAAAGCGGTCGTTGCGCCCCGGCCCCCGGTTTCAAACACCGGAACATTACCGAAAAAGCTGGTGAGGAACGCAGCGACCTGCGCCTCGTCGCCCCCGAACGCATCATTGGCAAAGGCCCGTGCCGCCAGATATGTATAGCGCGCATTGCCCGAGGTCTTGGGGTTGGGCAAAATCACGGCAACATCGTCGCGCACCAGATCGTCCCAGTCTCTTATACCCTTGGGATTGCCCGCGCGCACCAGAAAAGCCGGCAGCGAGTAATAGGGCGATGCATTGTTGGGAAGCGCCGATTGCCAGTCCTCGGCCACAAACCCGTTCTGAGCCAGAACATTGATGTCTGTCACCTGGTTGAAGGTTACCACGTCCGCCTGCAATCCTTCGAGAATGGCCCGCGCCTGCGTGGACGATCCTGCATGCGACTGGTTGACGGTCAGTTCAGTGCCGGTCTGCTCGGCATAATAGGGAATGAACGCCTCGTTGATCGATGCGTAAAGCTCGCGTGCAATGTCGTAGGAGACGTTGAGAATGTCGGTGGGCTGTGCCGCAGCCGGTGTCGCGGTGGCTGCAAGGGCAAGAGCCAGAAGAACTTTTTTCACGAAATGCCTCCGTGTGTTTAACCTGACCATGATCATAGAGATTGCGCTTTGCTGGTTCGACGGGGCTAGGCGAATGCGCGATCTAAAAAGCATCTGCGAACAGACAATTTATTCCGATCCCCGTGGCGGCTGCAGAACCACCGTCAAGGCCCACGGCCTTTAGATCGGCCTCGCGCCCTTCGGCCGGGAATTCGACCCGGGAGGGTCGCTTCGACCCGACGATCCGCACAACCCCACGCCACCACCAAACAAGCGACCATGCCTAATCCTGTGTCCATTCCGCCCGCCGTACGCGCACATCCAACTTGACACGTCTCCGACAATTGGCTAGCTAATACGCATAACTAATACGTATTAGCGCGGGAGGAGGCGCTGGTATGGTGGCAAAACGCCTGACGCAGAAGGACATTGCCAGGCTCGCCGGGGTCAGTCAGGCCACGGTCTCACTGGTGCTCAACGGCAGCGCCGACGACACGCGCCGCATTCCCGAGCAGACCAGATCGCGCATTCAGGAGGTGATCGCCAGAACGGGATACGTGGCCGATCCCGTGGCGCGCCGCATGGTAAAGGGCCGCAACGACATCCTTGGCGTTTTCACCTACGAGCCGGCCTTTCCCTCCGCCCAGGCCGATTTCTTTGCCCCGTTCCTTTTCGGTATCGAGGAGGCCGCCCATCAGCGTGGCTATGATCTGCTTTTGATGACCGCCGCGGCCCGCGGTGCCGATGGCCGCAAGAAGATTTTCGACGAGACCAACCGGCTGCGGCTTGCTGACGGATGTCTCGTTCTCGGGCGCAATTTCGATCGCGAGGAGCTGGCGCAACTGGTTGGTGGCGATTTTCCCTTCGTGGCCGTCGGCCGCCGCGACGATGCCGGTGGGCCGGTGCCCTATGTGGGCGCCGACTACGCCGCTGCGACCGGCGAACTCGTCGCGCTGGCGCAAGGTCACGGCCATCGCGCCTTTGCCTATGTCGGGCCCGCTGAGGGCGCCGAATCCACCGTCGACCGCTGGAGCGGGTTTTCCAGCGCGCTGCCGCCCGAGGAACTGGCAATCCATTGGCCCGATGTCGGCAGCGATCCCGAAGCGCTTTTGAAGGCCGTCCGCGCTTCGGGCGCCACTGTGACCTTTTTCACCGAACTGGCCGACGCCATTCCCTTCAGGCGGCTGGCCATCGCAAAGGGGCTTTCGGTCCCCGGCGATATGTCCGTGGTCGTGCTCGGCAGTCACCTCCGGCCGGGCGAGACCGGCACCGCCTTTACCACATACGCCATCCCCCGCGAGGAGATGGGCCGGCGCGCCACGCTTGCGCTGGTTGACCGGCTCGAGGGCAGGGCCGGCCTCGAACAAACGCTACTTTCCTGTGAACGGGTCGAGGGCGAAACGCTCGGGCCACAAAGACCAATGAGTGAATTGTGAAAGACTATTCGACAGATATCGCGATCATCGGCGCCGGTGTCGGAGGTGTTGCCGCCGCCCTCGCCGCACTGCGCTCGGGCCGCAAGGTTATTCTTACCGAGGAATACGATTGGATCGGTGGCCAGTTGACCAGCCAGGCCGTCCCCTCCGATGAACATTCCTGGATCGAACAGTTTGGCGGCAGCCGCACCTATCGCAATCTGCGCACCGCCATCCGCAGGTTCTACCGCGATCACTACCCTCTGACCGAAGCCGCGCGGGCCTGGGACGATCTCAACCCCGGTGCGGGGTGGGTCAGCCGCATGTGCGTCGAGCCGCGCGTCCCCCTCGCCATCATGGAAGTCTGGCTCACCCCCTATATCGGCGCGGGAAAGCTCAAGCTCTTCAAGCCGTGCAAGCCTGTCGCCGCTGAAATGGATGGAGACCGGGTGCGCGCGGTGACACTCCGTCACCTCCGCAGCGGCGAAAAATTCACGGTTTCCGCACGCTACGTCATCGATGCCACGGAACTGGGCGACCTGCTCCCCCTGACAGGCACCGATTACGTGACGGGCTTTGAAAGCCAGGCCGAAACCGGAGAGCCCTCCGCGCCGTCAAGCGCACAGCCCGAAAACCAGCAGGCCGTCTCGATCTGCTTTGCCATCGATCATGTCGAAGGCAATCAAATCATCGACAAGCCCGAAAATTATGACGAGTGGCGGGCTGTGCAGCCCGACTTCTGGGGCGGTCCGCTGATCGGGTTCAAGGCGCCCCACCCGCGCACGCTCGAAATCACCGAGCGCAGCTTTACGCCCAATCCGGACGATGATCCGCTGGAGGTCGATGCCGACCAGCGCCGCAATGCCGGGGATTCCAACCTCTGGACCTTCCGTCGCATCGCCGCGCGCCGCAACTTCGTCCCCGGCGCCTACGAATCTGACATCTGCCTCGTCAACTGGCCGATGATCGACTATTTCGAGGCGCCAATCATCGATTGTACCGAAGAGGAGTACGCCCATCGCCTCAAGCGGGCTGCCGAGCTTTCCTATTCGGTTTTTTACTGGCTGCAGACCGAGGCGCCCCGTGTAGATGGCGGCTACGGCTTTCCCGGCCTGCGCCTGCGCGGCGACGTCACCGGCACCGATCACGGCCTTGCCATGGCGCCCTATATTCGCGAAAGCCGCCGCATCAAGGCGGTAACCACGATCGTCGAGCAGGACCTGTCCCATGCCGTGTGCGGCGAGGCCGGGGCTGTCCACTATCGCGACAGCGTGGGCACCGGCATGTACCGAATCGACCTGCACCCTTCGACGGGCGGCGACAATTACATCGACGTGCCCTCGTGCCCCTTTGAAATCCCGCTCGGCGCGCTGCTGCCGCGCGAGCGCTCCAACCTTCTGCCGGCGGGCAAGACCATCGGAACCACGCACATCACCAATGGCTGCTACCGGCTGCACCCGGTCGAATGGAACATCGGGGAGGTGGCGGGGCTCCTGGCCGCGCATTGTCTCGAAACCGAAACCACACCGCATGCCGTCCAGGCCGACGACCGCCAGCTCGAAGCATTCCAGCAACGTCTGCATCGGGAGGGCGTGGAAATCCGCTGGCCGGATATCCGGGGCTACTGACCTTTTACGTCATCGCTACCTAGAGGAGGAAACTGCAATGACAACAAAGACAATACTCAAATCGGCAACCGCTCTGAGCGGCCTGTTCCTGCCCCTTATGGCAGGCGCGGCGCTTGCTCAGGACCAGATCGATCTTCGCATGACCATCTGGAGCGCCAACGAGGCGCATCTGGCGATGTTCAATGAGATCGCCGAAGGCTTCACCCAAACCCATCCCAATGTTTCGGTCACCTTCGACTCGTTGCCGTTCGATAGCTACACAACGACCCTCACCACCCAGATCGCCGGCGGCAACGCGCCTGATCTGGCCTGGATCCTTGAAACGACGGCCGCCGATTTCGTGGACTCGGGGGCGCTCGCTCCGCTCACCGAGGTCTTTGCCAATACCGAGGGCTATGATCTCGACGACGTTTCCGAGCAGGCCACCGCACTCTGGCGTGCTGATGGCGAACTCTACGCCTATCCGTTCTCAACCTCCCCGTTTGCCATGTTCGTCAACAACGATCTCATCGCCGAGGCGGGCGCGCAAACCCCGGCCGAAATGATCGGAGCGGGCGAGTGGACCTGGGACAACGCCATCGAGACCGCCGCTTTGGTCGCCGACAACGGCGCAAACGGGCTCATCGTTCGCGATTTCAATTATCAGATCTGGCAAAATCTTGCCTCTGTCTGGCGCGGCTGGGGCGCGTCACCTTGGAGCGCGGATGGCAACACCTGCGCCTTTGCCGATCCTGAAATGGTCGACGCCATGACCTTCATCCACGATGCGATTTTCGAGCAGGGCGCAATGCCTCAGCCCGGTGAGAGCGTCGATTTCTTCGCCGGCGACGCGGCAATGACCATCACCCAGATCTCACGCGCTTCGCTGTTGCCCCAGGGCGAAGAGGCGTTCGATTGGGACCTCGTTCCGCTCCCGGCTGGCCCGGCGGGCGAATATGCAGTGATCGGGCAGGCGGGGATCGGCGTCTTCTCCATGGCCGAAAATGCCGAGACCGCCGTTGAGTTTCTTGCCTATATGTCCAACCCCGAAAACAGCGCCAAGCTTGCCCAATTCTTCCCCCCGGCACGCCAGAGCCTGCTCAACGCCGAAACGCTGGGCGAAACAAACCCGCTGCTCTCGCCCGAACAGCTCGAAAGCGTCGTCATCGCCGGCATCTCCAATGGTCAGGTGCTGCCCGGTCATGAAGGCTTTGCCGAAATCCAGCAGGTCGTCCGCGCCGAACTCGATGCCCTTTGGCAGGCAGATGCTGACGTCGCGGGCGTGATGACTTCGGTCTGCGATCGCATAGCGCCGTTGCTCTAGAGCGTGTCCAGATAAAGTGGATACCACTTTATCGGTTCGGACACGCGACAAAACAAAGGTTTAGAGACAAGGATTTGATTCAATCAAATCCTGAACGGCTCTAGAACAGGCTCGGAAACGAAAAATGACTGTCGCGGCTCAAACCTCGAACGAAAAGACCCGCAAACGGCCGTTCTGGACCATGGAACGCCGCGACAGTCTCGCGGGCTATCTGTTCATTGCCCCCCAATTGATCGGGATCACGATCTTTGTCCTGATCCCGCTCGGTCTGGTTTTTTGGTATTCGCTCCACGAATGGAACGTGCTGGCCCAGACCTTCCGGTTCCAGGGCCTGGACAATTATCGGGCCCTGCTTGCCGATCCCGGCCTGCCCCAGGTTCTGGGGGCAACGGCCCTGTTCTCGCTGGGGCTGGTCGTCTTCAATATGGCCCTGGCGCTGCTGCTTGCCGTCCTTTTGGACCAGAAGCTCAAGGCCATTACGGTCTATCGAACGCTGTTTTTCTCGCCGGTCGTCGTTTCCCTTGTGGCATGGACGATCGTTTGGAGCTTCCTGCTGCAAAACAATGGCGGCATCAACGCCATCCTGAGCCTGTTCGGCATCGAAGGTCCCAACTGGCTGCGCGGCTCCACAACGGCGATGATTTCGGTGATCGTCGTGCAGGTCTTCAAGAATGTCGGGCTCAACATGATCCTTTTCCTTGCCGCCCTCCAGGGTGTGCCAAGAGAACTCTACGAGGCCGCACGGGTCGACGGCACGCCCGCCTGGGCGCAATTCACGCGCATCACCATGCCCATGATCAGCCCCACAATTCTTCTCACATCGATCATAACAATCGTGGGGTCGCTCCAGGTGTTTGCCCAGATTGCGGTTCTGACCCAGGGTGGGCCGGGCATGTCGACCACGGTGCTTGTCTACTACCTCTATCAACAGGCCTTCCAGTTCCACAAATTCGGTTACGGCGCGACGCTCTCGATCCTTCTGTTTGCGATTGTCGCCGTCCTGACGTTTGTCCAGTGGCAGATGCGCCGGAGGCTCGTCTTTTATGAAAACTGACCTTTCCCCGCGCATGAAAGTGCTCGTTTACGGGCTGATGACGGTACTGCTCATCCCCTTCGTCTTTCCGACCTGGTGGATGGTGACCTCTTCGATCAAGCCGATCTCGGACATCTTTGCCTTTCCACCCGAAATCATCCCCTCGCGGGTCGATTTTTCGACCTATGCAAGGGTGTTCGAACTCCAGCCCTTCGCGCAGCAATATTGGAACTCGGCCTATATCGCCGCGCTGGTGACGGCGGGCACCATGCTGTTTTCCGCAATGGCCGGTTATGCCTTCGCCCGCATCCGGTTTCCCTTCGCAAACGCCTTGTTCATGGTGGTTCTCGTGGGGCTGCTCATTCCGGCGGAAGTCACCATCGTACCGCTCTTTCAGATCTTTCTGGGCTGGGACATGATAAACACTCATTGGCCGCTGGTCCTCGTGCCGATCTTTGGCGCCCCTTCGGTGTTCGCAACATTCGTCATGCGCCAGTTCTTCATTGCGCTGCCCAAGGAGCTTGAGGAGGCGGCGCGCGTCGATGGGTTGGGGCGGTTCAGGATTTTCTGGACCATCGCTCTGCCACTCGCGCGTCCGGCATTGGCGGCGGTCGCGATCTTTACGTTCCTCCATTCCTGGAATCTTTATCTCGAGCCGATCGTGTTCCTGTCCTCGCCCGAGCTGTTCACGCTCCCCCAGGCGCTGACCCAGTTCACCGACGCCTATGGCGGCGCGATGTGGAACGTCCAGCTTGCGGCGGCCACCATGACCGCAATTCCCGTCCTTATCGTTTTCATCATCGCCCAGCGCCAGTTCGTCGAAGGCTTGGCTCATACCGGGCTCAAGGGTTGACCATGGCTTCCGTATCTCTTTCCGGCATCACAAAATCCTATGGCAAGCACGCCGTTATCCACGGCGTGGACATATCGATTGCCGATGGCGAATTTGTCGTGCTCGTCGGCCCGTCCGGGTGTGGGAAATCCACGCTCCTGCGCATGCTGGCCGGGCTCGAAACCATCACTGGCGGCACCATCGAGATCGGTGACACGGTGGTCAACGACCTCGAGCCCAAGCAGCGCGACATCGCCATGGTCTTCCAGAACTATGCGCTCTATCCGCACATGACGGTGGCCGCGAACATGGGCTTTTCCCTTCGCCATCGCGGCACCGCAAAGGAAGACATCGCCAGCCGGGTCGAATGGGCGGCCGGCATTCTTGGGTTGAGCCAATATCTGGGGCGCTATCCGCGCGAGCTTTCGGGCGGCCAGCGCCAGCGCGTCGCTATGGGGCGCGCCATAGTACGCAATCCCAAGGTGTTCCTGTTCGACGAGCCGCTCTCCAATCTCGACGCCAAGCTGCGCGTCGTGATGCGCAGCGAGATAAAGGCGCTCCATCAGCGCCTCAAGACGACCACCGTCTATGTCACCCACGACCAGGTCGAGGCCATGACCATGGCCGACAAAATCGTGGTTCTCAATGGCGGCAATGTCGAGCAGATCGGGGCCCCGCTTGAGCTCTATGACAGACCGGCCAACCAGTTCGTGGCCGGATTTATCGGTTCACCGGCAATGAATTTCATCCCGGGTACGATCGGTCCGGACGGGTTTTCCGCCGATGGCGTCGCGCTCCCGTTGCCGCACGGCACACGAGCCGACGGCCAGCGGGCCCTCTATGGCGTCCGGCCCGAACACTTCGCGTTGTCGCCGGACGGCCTGCCCGCCGAGATTGTGGTGGTTGAGCCGATGGGGTCCGAAACGCAGGTGACCATGAAGCTCGGCGCCACGCAGGTCATCGGCGTGTTCCGCGAGCGGGTGGCCGCCGCGCCCGGCGAAACGATAACCGTGGCCCCCGACACCACCGCCATCCATCTCTTTGACGCCGAAACCGGCGCCAGGCTGAATTGAAGACAACACCCATGGCCGATCGTTTTTATGCACAATTGTCTAGCGGCGAATTTCCCATCGCCGTTTCCCTTGCCCGCCACGACATGGCGCTCGCCCAGGCGGCGCGGGACGCTGGCGCCGACGCGCTCAAGTTGCACCTCAACGCCTATCACCGCGCGTCCGGCACGACCTTCGGCTCGTTCGCCCAGGAAGAGCCGTTTCTGAGGGAAGTCGCGTCGCTCGGCCTGCCGCTCCTGGTGATGGCAGGGCAGGAGACGGTGCCAACCCTTGAGGAAATGGACGGGCTGGCGCAGTTGGGATTTGAGGGCTTCAACCTCTATTTCGCGCACTTTCAGCCCCATCTTCTGGAATCGAAACTGCGTCCCATGCCGGCCATGGCCGATACAAGCACCAAGGCCGATCTTGACCGGATGAACGCGCTGCCCTGCGCGATCATCGAGGCTTCGATCATGCCCTTCGCCGCCTACGGCCAGCCGCTCGATGACGCCGACCTCGCCGCCTATCGGGCCATTGTGCAGCAAAGTACCGCTCCGGTCATCGCGCCGAGCCAGAAGCGGTTCGTACCAGATGACCTGACCCGGCTCAGGGATGTCGGCGTAGCGGGCGCAATTGTCGGCGTCGTCGTCACCGGCGATACGCCCGAAACGCTCTATGAGGCGGTCACGCCCATGGCCAATGCCGCCCGCCGCTTCCGTTAAATAGGCTCTGGCCCGGCCCGGGCAAAGCCCGTAGGTCGTGTCCTGGGGGGCGCGGCCTCGGTATCGATCACCGATATCCGTTCAGGGTCCACATACCGGGGCAGGCGGGAGAACATCGCCAATCCCTCCTCGCTGCGGTTCAGAATCCAACTTGACTTCAATTTAGTCGACGGTATTGTCGACAATATGACGGCGCCGCAATTGCCGGGTCGAGGATTGGGTTCGAGACCACGCGTGCCGAGTAGGGAGATGCATGTCGAGCGAGACCCGCCCCAAACCCAAGAGTTTTGTTCCCCCAATCAACCGGCTGCACGAATTTGATGCCGATGTGACCGAGGGCTTTGATGACGCGCATGCGGTGTTTGCCGATCTGCGCGGACGGTGTCCGGTGGCCCATACGTCGGATTTCGAGGGCTTCTGGGTGGTGACCAAATATGCGGACGTGGTGAGGGTGCTCGCCGATTCCGATACGTTCTCGACCGCAAAGCAGAACGTCGTCCCGCGTGTGGCGACGTCGGGCCGCCGGCCGCCGCTGCATCTCGATCCGCCCGAGCATACGCCATACCGCCGGGCGATCTCGCCGCTGTTTACCGCCGAGCGAATGGCGGGCTGGGAGCCGATCGTTCGGGATATCGTGTCCCGTCTGCTCGCCCCGCTGGTCGAAAAGGGCGAGGCCGACATCTGCGTCGACTTTTCCTACCGTTTGCCCATTTTCGTTCTGGCGGAGTTCTTTCACATCCCGCCGGTGCAGGCCGAAAAGATCCGCAATATCGGGGCGGATTTCAACAGGGCGCTGCAGGTCAAGGATACGGCCAGGCTCGAAGAAACCAGCCTGTTTCTCTATGACGTCGCCCGCGACATCATCGCCGCGCGCAAATCCGAACCGCTCGATCCTGGTGCCGATCCCACGAGCGCCCTGCTGGCGGCGCGGGACGGGAACGGAGCGCCGCTGCCTGAGGAGATGATTCTGGGCACGATCCGGCAACTTCTGGTTGTGGGTATCATAGCACCCACCACATTCACCGGGTCGATGGTGGTGCATCTGGCCCGGCATCCCGAGCATTTCGCTATGCTCAAAGACGATCCCGGCCTCGTACCGGCGGCGCTCGAAGAGCTGTTGCGGCTCTATACGCCCTATCGAGGGTTCGCCCGAACCGCCAAGACCGACGTCATCCTCGGCCGTCGCGCAATCAAGAAGGACGAGCCGATCGCGCTGGCGTTTACATCGGCCAATCGCGACCCCGACGCCTTTGAGGATCCCGATAGTTTTCGGCTCGACCGTGCATCGGACAAACAGCATGTCGCGTTCGGCTTGGGGCCACATCAATGCGCCGGGGCTCCGCTGGCGCGCCTGATGCTGCGTGTGACGCTCGAGGAGTTGCTGGGTCGCACCGATGGCTGGGAGATCGTCGGGCCAACCCCCATGACGACCTGGCCCGAATACGGACCGCTTTCGGTGCCCGTTCGGTTCAGGAAAGGCTAACTGAAATGGTGGGCGGCCAGTCGCGTGACGTGAGCATTGCCCGCACGGACATGCGAGCGCATGGCGGCCTCGGCAGCGTCGGGATTGCCGGCCAGTATGGCGGCGGTGATCACCTGGTGATCACGGTTGGAATTCGCCATGGAGTCGGAGGAAAAATTGCGCGGCAACTGCAGGCGGTAGAGCGGCAGCCTGACCCTGTGCAGGAACTCCTCGACATGCCGGTTACCCGCGATCGCACAAATGGTGGCGTGATACGCGAAGTTCTCGGCGTTATAGCTATCGACATTGTGGGCGGCGACGGCGGCGTCGAGTCTGTCCTGGTGGTTCGAGAGCGCGGCGCGCTGTTCGGGCGAGAGCCCGGCCTCGGCGGCAAGGCGGGCCGAAAGCCCTTCAAGCACTTCACGGACTCTGCCCATTTCAAGGATTTCGGCGCGGGTGAAGCGGCGGACATAGACACCGCGATTGGCGACGAATTCGAGATAACCCTGGCCGACGAGGGTTTTGAACACCTCGCGGATGCGGCCGCGCCCGGCCGCATATTCCTCGGCCAGATCCACTTCGATCAATCGCTGGCCGGGCGCATAGGCGCCTGTGTGAATGCGGGCCTTGACCTGGTCCGCAATCGCTCCGGTCGAGAGGGAGGCGGAAGTCGCGCGTTCATTCATCAACGAGTCACCCAGTTTCGGAAAGCCGGTAGCGAATTTAGCGTCCGGGGGTGGAGGAAGTCAAACGGCACAACACAATATAGTCGACAATTTTGTTGACTTATTAGTTCTGTGTTATAACTATACGAACCTTCGGGCCATAACTCAGGGAGGAAGAGATGGAACGGAATTTCAGGACTTCGATGAGGGGAAAGGTTGCAGCACTGATGTGCGCGACAGCGGTGATCGCCGCTCCGGTCACGCCGGCCTGGGCGCAGGCCGACGATCTCGTCGTGGCGCTTTCGACGTTTTCGGAAGAGACGATGACGCCGTGGGGTGGCAGCGGGCAGCGCAAGACCTATCTCGATCTGGCCTACGAGTATCTGACCTATATCGACCCCGAAACCGGCGAAACCATCCCCGGTCTCGCCGAATCCTGGGAAATGAGCGAGGACGGGCGCTCCTGGACGTTCAACCTGCGCGAGGGCGTCGAATTTTCCGGCGGCTATGGGGAAATGACCTCTGAGGACGTCGCCTATTCCATCGCCCGCCTGACGGCTGAGGATTCCCGGGCCGGGCCGGCTTCGGCCATGCGTCGCGCCATCGCCTCGGTGGAAGCGCCCGACGAGCGCACGGTTATCGTTCATCTTAATTTTCCCGATTTCGAACTGGCGCAGGGCTATTTCGGCGCCACGCAGCAATTGGGCATCGTTTCCAAGGCCTATTTCGATGAGGTCGGGGCGGATGCCGCTGGTGTCGATCCGATCGGCACGGGCCCCTATGTCCTCGACAGCGCGACGGCCGGTTCAGAGATCGTCATGACCTTGCGGGACGATGTTGCCGATCACTGGCGTGTCACGCCGGAATTCCAGAATGTCGTGTTCCGCGTCGTGCCAGAGGAATCCACGCGCGTCGCCATGCTGCAGACCGGCGAGGCCGACATCGCGCCGATCAGCTTCGACTCCATCCCGACAGTGGAAGGCGCCGGGCTGCGGATCGTTTCGGCGGAAGCGACCTGGTCGCCGGTGGTGCGTTTCGGGGGGCTGGTCCAGACGTCCGAGAACCGCCACAATCCCGATGCCCCGTGGGCGAACCGGGAAGTGCGCCAGGCGCTCAACTATGCCGTCGACAAGCAGACGATCATCGACGAACTCTTCCAGGGCCAGGGGACTGTGGCTTCCAGCGATACGCCGGTTCCAGCCTGGTCGGCGATTGAGCCCTACCCCTACGATCCGGATATGGCGCGGCAATTGCTGGCCGAGGCGGGCTATCCCGACGGGTTCGACATCACGCTTCGGACCTTCACAACGGCGCCGGGAGCGGAATTGCCCCTGATGGCCGAGGCAGTGGCGCTTTATTGGCAGGATGTGGGCGTCAACACGACCATCGAGCCGGTTGACTGGCCGTCGCTTCGCACCGAATGGACCGAGGGGCAGGCCAATGACTATGTGTGGACCCACCGCGGTTTTCCGTTTGCCAGCGCCGCCAACGGGCTCGAGGCAGGATTCATGCAAGACAGCCTGTTTGCGAGCTTCACTTCGCCTGAACTCGAGGCCATGATCCAGCAGTTCTCAAGTGAAGAAGACGCCGAAACCCGCGAGCGGCTCTTTACCGAGATCGGGGCGTATCTGCGCGATGAGGCGGCTGCGGTGTTCATCGCTCTGGCCAACGAGCCCTATGGCGTGAGCGACAAGGTTGGCGAGTGGGACATCACCACCGCCTATGTCTGGAACTTCGATCAGGCCACAAAGGCCCGATAGTCTCTCCCTTGGCGCCGGCGCCGTCCTTCGGGGCGGCGTCGGTGTCAGCCTGTTTCCAGGCTTGCGCATGGACCGAACATGATCAAGGCAATCGCAAACCGCTTTGTTGAATCCCTCATCGCCCTGCTTTTGATGAGTGTCGTCATCTTCCTGCTCAGCCGGCTGACGGGCGATCCTGTGGCGCTGATGCTCGGTGACGGGGCGACCGAGGCCGACCGACAGGCGTTGATCGCCGAACTGGGTCTGGATCAGTCGCTTCCCGTTCAATATTTCACGTTTGTCGGCAATGCGCTGACCGGCAATTTCGGCCAGTCACTCACGGCCAGCGCCGATCCGGCGCTTGAACTTGTGCTGTCGCGCTTGCCCGCTTCGCTTAGCCTCGCGGGGGTCGCCCTCGCGTTCACGCTGGTCGTCGGCATCATCTTCGGGGTGTTTGCCGCGGTGGCGCACAACTCGCCAATCGACGTTCTGGCGCGCCTGATCGCGCTGATCGGGCAATCGATACCCAGTTTCTGGCTGGGGATCGTTTTGATGTATGTGTTCGCCGTGCAATTGCGCTGGCTGCCCACCTCGGGCTATGGCGAACCTGTCCACTATGTCCTGCCCGCCGCCACGCTCGGCCTGTTCACCCTTGCCGCGATCACGCGGCTGGTGCGCGCCAGCATGCTCGAGGCTCTGGGCAGTGAATATATCAAGCTTGCGCGGGTGAAGGGGCTCCCGGAAACCGTCGTCGTCTGGAAGCACGCGCTGGCCAACAGCCTGATCCCCGTCATTACTTTCATGGGCACGTTCTTCGCCGTGATGATCACCGGCGCCGTTGTGGTCGAGACCGTGTTCGCATGGCCCGGCATCGGGCGGCTGGCCTATGAATCGATTCTGGCGCGCGATTTCCCCGTGGTCCAGACAGTGGTTCTGGTGATCACCGCGCTGTTCATTCTCGCCAATCTCGCCGTCGACATTCTCTATGTCATCGTCGACCCCCGTATGCGGAGCCGTGGCTGATGACCGATCAAACTCAACGCGTTTCGGCTCGCGGCACCATGATCGCCGACATGGTGTCGTTTATCGGTCGTTTCTGGGGCCAGTTCGGCTGGACTGTGCGGATCGCTCTGGTTTTGCTGGTGCTGTTCGTGTTCGTCGCGCTGTTCGGGCCGCTGATCACGCCGCACGATCCGCTGGCCGGATCGTTGCGGGCGCGGCTCGATCCACCATTCTGGCAGGAGGGCGGCAGTCTCGAATATCCCTTGGGGACGGACAGGCTGGGGCGCGACATTCTCTCGCGCATCATCGCCGGGGCACGGATATCGCTGACCGTCTGTGCGCTGGTCATAGCCATCGCCGGAACCATCGGCACGACAGTTGGGACCCTGGCGGGTTATTTCGGCGGCTGGACCGATCGCGTGTTGATGCGGCTGGTCGATCTTGCGCTGTCGTTTCCGGTCATTCTGCTTGCCCTGCTGCTGGGCGCGATTTCCGGTCCGAGTTTTACCAACATCATCATCGTCATCTCGCTTGTGCTCTGGAGCCAGTATGCGCGCATGGCGCGCGGCGAGACGATGAAGATCCGCAACGAGGATTATGTCGATCTGGCGCGCACGTCGGGCTTGTCCGATATCAGGATCATCTGGCGCCACATTCTGCCCAACATCGCACCCTCGCTGATCGTGGTCGCCACGCTGCAGGTGGGCGTGGTCATCGTTCTGGAAGCCTCGTTGAGCTTTCTAGGCGTCGGCGTGCCGCCGCCGGCCCCCTCCTGGGGATCGATGGTGGCCGACGGGCGGTCCTACATCACCTCGGCCTGGTGGCTGTGCATGGTGCCCGGCTTGGCGATCCTTTTGACCGTCATGTCGATCAACATGGTCGGGGACGCACTCGCCGACAAAATCAATCCCGCTTTGAGAGGGCGCAATATCTGATGGGTCAAGGCAACCAGACCGAGCCTGCAGCGCTTTTGGACATGCGCGACGTGAGCGTCAGGCTCGGCGCCCGCAGCGATGCGCCGGCGCTGATCGAGAATATCGACCTGTCGATCCGCCCCGGCGAAACCGTGGGGCTGGTGGGTGAGAGCGGGTCTGGCAAGACCACGCTCGGCATGGCGCTCATGCGTCTGTTGCCGCCGCTGCTCGACAAGGGTCTATCGGGCGAAATCCTCTATCAGGGGCGCAATATTGCCGAGCTGGACAAGAATGCCCTGGCGGCGCTTCGGGGCGGCGAGATTTCGATGATCCTGCAAGACCCCATGGCCTCGCTCAACCCCGTGTTTTCGGTGGGCAATCAGCTCAAGGAAGGCTTGCGCAAAAACGCGACGGCAGAGGGAACCTTGCAGGAGCGCGCCATAAGCGCCCTTGAAAGCGTCAGGATTCCATCGCCCGAGGCACGCTTGTCCAGCTATCCGCACCAGATGAGCGGTGGCATGCGCCAGCGCGTCGTCGGCGCGATTTCGCTGACGCGAGCGCCCAAGCTCCTGATCGCCGACGAGCCCACGACCTCGCTCGACGTCACCATCCAGTACCAGTTCCTCGAACTGCTCAAGGATCTTCAAAAGCGGCTTGGCATGGCTATGCTGTTCATCACTCACGATTTCGGGGTCGTCGCCAGAATGTGCGACCGGGTGGCGGTGATGTATGCCGGCCAGATCGTGGAGGAGGGGCCGGTGCGGGACATTTTTGCGCGGCCGGCCCATTGGTACACGCGGGCCCTGCTCGACAGTGTGCCTACGGTCAACACCAGCCTCGACCGCCTACCGACCATTCCCGGCTCGCCGCCCACGGTGGGCGCGCGCCCGCAGGGGTGCCGGTTCCATCCCCGCTGCGCCAATGCACAGGCCAAGTGCCGCACGGCGCCTCCCAATATCGATGTTGGGCCCCAGCACAGCACGCGCTGCTGGTTCCCCATCGCAGCGGCGCGGGGTGCGGCATGAGCCAAGCCATTCTGACGGCCAGTGGGCTCAATCGCATTTTCAAGGTGCGGCACAAGGGCAAGATGCAGGATCTGCATGCGGTGTCCGGTCTCGACCTTTCGCTCGAGCCCGGGCGCACGCTGGGCATCGTCGGGGAGTCCGGGTGCGGCAAGACCACCCTCAACCGTATGCTATTGTTGCTGGATCAGCCGACATCGGGGGAAGTGCGCTTCAAGGACAAGCTGCCGGCCGACATGACACATGCAGAACGTGCCGAGTTCCGTCGCGCCGTGCAGCCGGTGTTCCAGAACCCGTTCTCCTCGCTCGACCCGCGCATGCGGGTGGGCAAGATCATTGCCGAACCGCTTTCGAGCCTGGCGGACTTGTCTCGCGACGATATCGACAACCGGGTCGCCGAAGTGCTTGAGGCGGTCGGATTACGGGCGGAAGACGCCAGGCGCTTTCCCAACGAATTTTCAGGTGGGCAGCGTCAGCGCATCGCGATCGCGCGGGCCATTGCGTCACGGCCATCGATCCTGATGCTGGACGAACCGGTCTCGTCGCAGGACATATCCATTCGCGCCCAGATCCTCAACATCCTCAAGGATCTGCAGGACGAGTACGGCCTTGGCTGTATCTTCATATCGCACGATCTGGCGACCGTGCGCTTCATGGCGCACGACGTCATCGTCATGTATCTCGGCCGGGTGATCGAGCGGGGCACCGCACAGGCCATTTGCAGCCAGCCGAGCCATCCCTACACCAAGGCGCTGCTGGCCGCCGCGTTGCCACCTGATCCGGACGCGCCGGCGCCGGACGTTCCGCCGCGCGGAGAAATCCCGAGCCCGCTCGATCCGCCTTCGGGCTGCCCCTATCATACGCGGTGTCCACTCAAGATGGATGTGTGCGTTCGGGAGCGCCCTGGAATGCTTGCATCTCCCCATGGCGGTGTGGCCGCCTGCCATCTGCTCGATCCGGGCTACGCGCCGTGAGCGTCAAATTCGTGGCTGTGGGCGATATAGGACCCGATCGCGACGATCCGGCCACGATCTTCGATGCGGTGCGCGACCGGCTCAAAGTCGCCGATCTGGGCTTTTGCCAGCTCGAGGTGAACCTGACGACACGCGGCCAGCGCCTGCCGCAGGCACGCCATACGATAAGGGGACGCTCGCAGATCGCCGACGCGCTTGTCGATGCCAATCTCGAACTCGTATCCTTTGCCGGCAACCACTGCCTCGATTGGGGCCAGGAAGGGCTGCTCGATACGCTTGCCGAACTGGAGCGTGCCGGTGCGGTACAAATGGGGACGGGTGAAAATATTTCTGCTGCACGCGCGCCGGCCATCATCGAACGCAATGGCGTCTCCATCGGCGTTTTAGCGGTCAATTCGATCCTGCCCATGACCTATTGGGCAGAAGACAAGCGCGCGGGCTGCGCTCCGTTGCGGGCGCATACGGTTTACGAGCAGATAGAACACGACCAGCCCGGCACCCCGGCGCGGATCCACACATTCAGCCATCGGGGTGATCTCGATGCGTTGGTCGAGGGCGTCAGGGCGTTGCGGCCCATTGTCGATGTCGTCATCGTTTCCCACCATGCCGGCATCCATTTCGTGCCCGCCGTCATTCCCGATTACCAGCGCGAAGTCGCCCATGCGGTCATCGACGCGGGGGCCGATCTCGTGCTCGGCCATCACGCGCATATCCTCAAGGGTATCGAGGTTTACAAAGGCAGGACCATCGCCTACAGCCTCGCCAATTTCGCCATCGACCTTGTGATGGACGAAGCCCATGCCAGGTCCAAGGGATTCCGGGAGATCCAAAAGCTCAATCCGGATTGGGTGCCTGACTTTTCCTCGCGCTACAATTTTCCGCCGGACTCCGCGATGAGCGTGGCGCTCGAAGCGCGGCTCGACCGGGACGGGGTGAGCGATTTGCGGTTCGTGCCCATCATGATCGGCAAGGATGCCATGCCGCGCATTGTCGATCCCGGCCATGCCGATTTCGCGCGCATCGGGCGCTATCTGCAGGACATTTCCGATACCGCCGAGCTTGGGTCTGTGGTCGCTGTGTCGGGCGACGCCTTTGAGGTCAGATCGCGGGCATGAGCTTTACGCCCGCCATTGTCGACAGTTACTGGACGATTCGGGAGGTGCCCGCCCACTCGCTGGCCGCTGCGAACGTTGCATTGGCCGATGCGCTGGCCGTCATGGTGGCGGCAGCGCAGGACGGGTTGGTTCGCCCCTTTATCGATCACGCGTTGGCCCTGGGTGCTGGTGGCAGATCGACCATAATCGGTCAGCAGAGCAAGGCGCACGCGCCCATGGCAGCGTTGGCCAATGGCGCGATGGCGCATGCACTCGACTTCGAGGACACGTTCGAAGCCGGGATGATCCATCCCAATGCCTCGCTCGTGCCCGCCATTCTCGCTCTGGCTGAAAGCGAGCGGGTGGACGGCAAGAAAGTCCTCTCGGCCCTGGCGGTGGGATGCGACTTTGCCTGTCGCCTGTCACAGGCGCTCGATAGCGATCCCGGTCGTCGCGGGTGGTATTACCCGCCCGTCCTTTCCGGGCTGGGCGCCACGCTGGGGGTAAGCCATCTGCTGGGTCTGTCCGTCGCGCGATCCGTCGATGCGCTGGGCCTTTTTGCATCCCAGTTCATGCTGGGCGACGAACTCAAGCGCTCACCGCATTCGCATTTGCGGGCTGTGCGTGAGGGGCTGGCGGCGCGCGCCGCCGTTGAGGCCACTCTTTTGGCGCAGCGCGGCGTACGGGCTGTCGAGGAGCCCCTGGATGGCGAAAGCGGCGTGTTCCGGCTCCTGACCGGTGCTGCACCACGTTCCGAAATTTTCGAGGCAGTTGGCCGCGATTTTCTGGGGTCCGAGGTCTCGATCAAGCGCTGGCCAAGCTGTCGCGGCACGCATCCGGCAATCGTTCTGGCTGAGCGATTGCGGGGGCGAGGGATCGGGAAAGACCACGTCGCTTCGGTGCGCGTCCGCGCCACGCCGCCCAACGACATGTTGTTTGTTCCGCGCGCATCGAAAATCGCGCCTCAGACCGCGATCGATGCCAAGTTCTCCATTCCCTTCGTTTTTGCAGCTGCCATGGACGCTGGGACCGTCGCGCTCGGAGCGTTTTCGACCGCGCAATTGCAGCGCCCGGATCTGCTCGCTCTCGCCGCGAAGGTGAAAATGGCGGAGTTGGTCGACACGACGGCGTTCGAGGCCGATTTTGTCGTGGAGCTAAAGGATGGCCGGTCCATCGCCGAATGCGTGGAGCGCGTGCCGGAATGGCGGACGGGCGGATTGGCGCTGGGGGACCTGCGCTCCAAAATCGCGGGATGTCTGGCGCATGGCGGCTCTTCCTGGGAGGTTGATGGGTTTTTGGGCGCCATAGGGCAAGTGGAGACAGCTGGCATCGGGCCGGTAATGGCTCTGCTATAGCGCCCGTTCGGCAAGGCCCAGTTCGGCGAGGATTTCGCTCGTGTGCTGGCCCAATGTCGGGGGAGGTTCGGAAACGGCGGGACCGTCATGGGCGAACTTGAAGCCGGCGTTGAGGATCGACGTCTTCCCGACAGCCGGATTGGGCACATCGAGCTCGATCTGAAGGTCTCGGGCTTCGAGTTGGGGCAGGGCGAGCACGTCGCGGACCGGGCGTACCGCCCCGGCGGGCACGCCCGCGGCCGAAAGGATGCGCTCCCATTCCAGCGCGGTGCGGGTTTTGAACGTGGTAGCGAGTTCGCCCTGCAATTCCTTTTCGTGCGCCATGCGGCTGTCGCCATCGGCAAACCGGGGATCGACCACAAGATCGGGGCGCTCGAGCGCCGTGCAAAGGCGCTCATACTGGTTCTGCTGTACAGCGCCTATGGTGATGGGCTGGTCGCTGGTGGCGAACGTGTCGGCGGTGGGCGCCAGAGAGAAACCGCGATTTCCCGTGCGGCGCGGCTCGGTGCCCGAGATCAGCATCGGGTTGACCACCGAGGCCATCATGACAAGCGAGGCGTCGAGCATCGACATGTCGATGTGCTGGCCCGCGCCCTTGGGGTCGCGCTCGCGCTGGATATAGGCCGATTGAATAGCGAAGGCTGCCAGAAGCGCGCTGTAGGTATCGACGATGGGAAAGCCCACGCGCATGGGGCCGCTGCCGGGTTCACCCGAAAGGCTCATAAGCCCCGAAACGCTCTGGATAATCTGGTCGATGGCCGGATAATCGCGCATCGGGCCGGACTGGCCATAGCCGGAAATCGAACAGAAGATCAGGCCGGGATTATCCTGCTTGAGCCCTTCATATCCCAGGCCCAGCCTGTCGATGACACCGGGGCGGAAATTTTCCACCATGATGTCACTGGTCGCGATCAGCTTGTGCGCGGCCTTGCGCCCGAAATCGGATTTGAGATCAAGAACGATGGACTTCTTTCCGGCATTGGCGCCGATGAACGGCTCGGCCATGCCGCGCAACTCACGCCGCCTTGTGTAGCTGCGCAATACGTCCCCGGTGGGGGGCTCGACCTTGATTACCTCTGCGCCAAGCAGGCAAAGGAAATGGGTCGCCAGCGGGCCGGCAATCACGTGACTGAAATCGGCAATGCGAACGCCGGCCAGGGGTTGAGCCAAGTTCGGTTCCTCCATCGATAGTTCACTTAATGAACTAGCGATGCGAACCCTGTCAAGCTCTGATCAGTCGTCGGCGCTGCCGGCTATTCCGCTCACCGTTCCCGTGCGCCGATGGTCGCGCTCGACAAGATGCTGGTGCAAGCGGTTGAGAAGGCCAAAAAGCTGCGCGCGCTCTTCCATCTCGAATGGGGCGAGCAGGGTGTCATGCTGCTCGCTCATGCGGGCATTGATGCGCCCATATTTGTCCTGGCCCTCCGACGTCAGCGTCAGGGCATTGAAGCGCTTGTCGGTTTCGACCTTTTCACGTTGTACCAGTCCGCGATCCTCTAGCCCCTTGATGACCTTGGTGACGGCCGATTTTTTGAGCACCAGCGTCGCCGCCACCTCGTTTTGGGATATGCCGGGATTGAGCCCGATCAGGCTGATAACGGCGATTTCGCCCTGTTCGGTTTCGAAATCGGCGAAAAAGTCGGCGTTCTCGACGCGGATATAGGCGCGCAGCGCGCGGGTCAGAAAGGGCAGGTTTTCGCGCAGGGTCCCTAGGTTGACACCGGCGGGCTGGCTCTGATCGGCATCCAGCTTGGTCATGGGAACTCCTTGCGTTCGGACTGACGGTGACTAGCGGCGGAACCATCCCGAGTCAAACCGAACCGGTTGACGCGATGCTAATCAGTTCATAAAGTGAACTATATAGTGAGGAGTTCGCTTATGGATTCGATCGGTGCGGGGCGCTCGGACGCCACGGAAATTCTGGCGCGCGTGTTTGCTGGTGCCGACGGCGGCGCCGCCAAACTCGATACGCCGATCGTCGGGATTTTCGGAAACGGCGCACCGGAAACCTTGATCGCCGCAAGCGGGGCGACGCCGGTGCATGTGAATTTCGGTCGGCTCGACCAGGCCGCCCCGGGCGCGATGGACGCTGTGATCGAACCGTTCGTTGACCCCGAAGTGCGGATTTTCCTCAATCGGTTCGCCGGCGGGGCCTTCGATGGGTTTGCCGGCATTGTGTTCGTGCGCGATGACGCGCCGGCGCTGACGGCCTATCAATATGCCCTCGAATGGGTGCGGCAAGGCAGTGCCCGTGGCGCAACCCCGCCCTTGTTTCTGCTCAACACCATACATGCCGCAACGGCGCCGGTGCGCGCGTTCAACCGGGTGCAGATCGAAAAGCTCATGGATTTCCTGGCCGGGATCGGGCTGCCTCGGATTGGCGACGGTGAGCTTGCCCAGCAGGCCCGGCACGCCAGCCGCCGTCACAAGGCGCTCGCCGCCACGTCGGGAAGCGCGGAGGATGCTATGATGTTTCGCATTGCCGGGCGGTTCCTGCCGATGCAGCGCCACGCGCAATTGCTCGAAGAGGCGATGGACCAGACCGGGCCAACCGACGCGGGCAGTGGAGTACGGCTTGGGATCGTCGGCTCACCGCTTTTCAGCGAGCGGGCATACACGACCTTTGGCAAGTACGGGCCCATCGTCTGCGACCTTCAGCCCTTTGGGCAGGTCTGGCCGGGCGATTGGGAAGAGGCCGAGACGGTCGAAACCATGCTCGAGCTTTTGGCCGGTGACGCCTTCTGCCACCGTATTTCGCCACCAAATCGCTATCGCGAGCGGGTGGTCGAGGCGCTGGTGGCAGCGCGATGCGAACTGGTGCTCTGCCAACTCGCCCAGACCGACGACACGTTCGGGTGGGATATTCCCGAACTCTCGCGTCAGCTGGATGATCGCGGGATCGGGTTCGTCAATCTCGGCTTTCGGGATGCGCAACCAGACGATGCCTGGCTGGCGCGAGCCGGGAAATTGATTGCGCGTGCAGCCGAGGCGCGCTCATGACCTATGAACCTCTCCGGGCGACCCGTGCTGCAACCGAATACCAACGCGATTGGCTGAAGGGTTTGCGGGCCGAGATCACCTCGGGCGCGCAGTATGCGTTTGTCAACGCCGACACCCCGCACGAGCTGTTCCACGCCATGGGCATGCCCATCGTCACCAATCAGTGGTGGTCGGCGGTGATCGCGGCCAAGCAGCTCTCGGAATTCTACTTCGATCATATGCAGGCAATCGGCTATCATGAACGGCTTGCGCGGTATTCCAGCCTGCCGCTGATTGCGGAACTGGAAGGTGACGCCGAGCGCCAGCCCTGGGGCGGATTGCCGGTGCCTTCGATGTTGTGCGCGCGACAGAGCGCCGACGACCACCAGAAAATCTTTGCGCTCTGGGCGGAAAAGACCGGCGCGCCGCTGACGTTGCTTTCGGCCCCGGCCGTGCCCGATCCGCTCCCCGACTGGTGGAACCGGGCGAGGACCGACTGGGAAGCGCTCTATCACGGCGATCGGCTCGACCTCATGGTCGCCGAATTCGAAGCACTCATTGCCGAGCTCGAAAACCTTACCGTGCGAAAGTTCGACCGGGCGGAATTTGCCAGCTACATGCAAGCGATCGACCGTCAGGAGCGTCTGTTCGAAGAGGCCAGCGATCTGATCGCCGACGCGCCCAGATGCCCGATCCGCATCTCCGAACAGATTCCCAACGTGATGATCCCGCAATGGCATCGCGGCTCGGATTGGGCCATCGCCCATGCGCGGCGGTTTCGCGATGAAATACACGAGCGGGTCGAGACCGGTGTTTCGGTTGTCGAGAACGAGCGCATCCGCATGATGTGGATCGGAGCCGGGTTGTGGTTCGACACGAGCTTTTATGCGGCATTCGAAGACAGCCACGGGGCCGTTTTTGCCTGGTCGATGTATCTGCCCTTTGCTGCGGATGGCTATATCCGCGCCGATCACGGCGATCCGCTGCGGGCTCTCGCGGCTCGGGTTTCGGCGATGAATGAACAATTGCACCAGCCGCCCTGGGTCAATTCCTGGATGGTCGAACAGGCAAAACGCTATCGCATCGATGTCGCGCTGATGCTGATCCCGGAACATGACAGGTTCTCCGGCCACGGTTCGCTCTATGCCAAACAGGCGCTCGAAGCGGCGGGAATCAAGGTGGTCGAGGTCTGGTCGGACATGGTCGACAAGCGTGATTGGGACCGCGATGCCGTGGTCGATCGCATAACGCCGGTGCTCGACGTCGTGTTGCATGAGAAAGAATTGACATAGTTCATTTACTGAACCATTATCGTCCATAACAAGACTGGCTACAGCCGGCAGATATGGGAGGAAGCGCGATGAGCGCTTTGGACGGACTCAAAATCGCCGATTTTTCCTGGGTGGGTGCCGGTCCGCGCGCCACCAAGGATCTTGCCGACAATGGCGCCACTGTCATTAAGATCGAGTCCCGCAAACGCCTCGATCTCGGCCGCCTGTCTCCACCCTTTGCCGGGGGCGTCAAGGATCCGGACGGATCGGCCTTCTTTGCCCAGACCAACACCTCCAAAAAGAGTGTCACCATCAACCTCACCGATCCTCGCGGCGTCGAAATCGCCAAGCGGCTGGTGGCCTGGGCAGACGTGGTGGTGGAAAATTTCGGACCCGGCTTCATGGATCGGATCGGGCTGGGCTATGACGTGCTCAAACGGATCCGCCCCGACATCATCCTGGCCAGCGTTTCGGTGGCCGGACGCAGCGGGCCGATGGCCGGCTTTCGGGGCTATGGCAATTCGGCTGCCGCCCACTCGGGGCATGCGGCGCTGACCGGCTGGCCCGGAAGCGCGCCACACATGCCCCCGCTCGCCTATGGTGACGTTGTCGCACCGATGTTTGCCACCGTCGCCATTCTGGCCGCCCTCGAACATCGCGCGAGGACGGGCGAGGGCCAGCATGTCGATGTCTCCCAGATAGAGCCGATGATCCATGTGATCGCCGACCTTTACGCCGCCGATCCCCTGCCGGAAAAATCGGGAAATGACGATGCGCGCTTCGCCCTGCACGGCGTATTTCCCGCGCAGGGCGAGGACAGGTGGGTCGCCATTGCCGCGCGTGACGAAGACCAGTTGCGGGCCGTCGGGTCGGTCCTCGGCATCGAGGGCGCGGTAACGCAAGCTGCCGTGGCCGGCAGGACCGCCGAATGGGATCGCTATGGGCTTGCCGACGCATTGACGGCAACCGGGGTTGCCGCGTCGGCCGTCCAGGATGGCCGTGACGTTTTCGAAAGCGACGAACTCGCCGCCGGCAGCCATTTCGTTGCCATTGATCACCCGGTGCTCAAGGCCACCAGAATGCCTGCGCCGCCGTATCGGCTGGAGGCAACGCCATGGTCTATGAGGCCGGCGCCGCTGCTGGGCGAACACAATCGGGCGGTCTATGTCGAGATGCTGGGGATGGATCAGGATGAGCTCGATGCCCTTGCGGCCGAAGGGGTGCTGGCATGAAAATGCTCGCCGGACTGCGCGTCCTTGAAATTTCCGATGGGCTTGTCGATTTCGGCGGGCGCATGCTGGCCGAACTGGGTGCCGATGTCGTGTCGGTCACCCCGGAGTCTGAAGAACCCGGCACCAGGGCCCTGGCCTGGCACCACGGCAAGACCCGGCTCGTCGCCGACAGTCCCGATGCCATTGCCAACCTCGCGAAGGCCGCCGATATCGTGATCGACGGGCAGCGCGAGGGTGACCGGTTCGGGCTTGATCGGCATCTGCGCGAAGATGGCCGAACCATCCATATACGCGCCAAACCCTTCAGCGAAGGCGGTCCGTACGATGGCCGACCGGCAACCGATTTGACGCTTATGGCTCTTTCGGGGCTGATGACGGTGACGGGCGACCCCGACAAGCCGCCTTTGCGGTTTCCCGGCGAACAGGCTTATGCCCTCGCCGGCATCCAGGCGGCGATTGCGGCCCTGATCGGGCTCTATGCGCGGCGCCGGACCGGGCAGGGCCAATCGATTTCCCTTTCGGCGTTGCAAAGCGCCACGCTGGCCAATTATCGCGAAGCGATCATGTATGAATGGACCGGCCGGATCGGCCGGCGCCAGGGCAATCTGTTGGTGCGTGGCAAGTCCGGCGTGCGGCAGGTCTGGCCATGCCGGGACGGCCACGTCACATGGTCGATGATCGACAACCCGCCCATGATGCGGGCGCTGGTCTCGGTGATGGCCGAAAAGGGTGTTGCCGGCGAGCTGACCGATATCGACTGGGACAACACGCTGGTTGCCGATACCGCGCAGGAGACGCTGGACCGCTGGCAAGCGATCGTGGGTGAGTTCTTTTCCGCCCACGACAAGTCCGAGCTTGGCGCCTGGTCGCTCGAGAAGGGCTGGGGCCTTTCGGTCATCAGCACGCCTGCGGATGTTTTGGCGAGCGATCATCTCGCAGCGCGCGGGCTGTTCGTCGATGTCCAGGATCAGGCCTCGGGCAAAACGAGGCGACTGCCGGGGCCGCTGTTTTTGTCCGACAGGGACATGGACGCGCCGCGGCGCCGTCTCGATCAGCCGATCCCGGCTTCGGCCTTTGCAGGATGGAGCCAGCGATGATCGGCGCTCTTGACGGACTTGTGGTTCTCGACTTCTCGCGCCTTTTGCCCGGGCCTTATTGCACCTGGCTTCTGGCCGACATGGGCGCCGAGGTGATCCGGATCGAAAATCCGCGCGAGATCGAAAAACAGGCAAAAATCTTCGGCTGGGACAAGCTGCCGGAAACCGAGCGGGCGGGCCTGCGCGAAACCGACATTCTGGCGCGCAACAAGCAATCCATGATGCTCGATATCGGGCACGCGGCATCGCGCGACATTCTTCATGCCCTGGCCAGGCGTGCCGATATCGTCGTCGAGGATTACCGGCCCGGCGTTCTGGCCGGGCTCGGGCTTGGCTATGACGATTTGAGCGCTGTCAATCCGGGGTTGATCTATACGAGTCTGACTCTTTGCGGCCAGACCGGGCCCTATAGAGACAAGCCCGGACACGATCCCGTCGCGCTTTCGATTGCCGGCGTCCAGTCGCGCATCGGGGAAGATCCCGATGCTCCGAGCTTTGCCGGGATACCGGTTGCCGATGTCGTCACGGGCACCCACGCCGCGTTCGCGACGCTTGCTGCCGTCCAGGAGCGCCACCGGACGGGCAGGGGGCGCCATGTCGACGTCGCGATGAGCGACTGTGCCATGAGTCTTCTGGTCAACGTCCTGTCGCGCCATTCCGACCTCTCGTCGATCCCGCCGCGCGGTACGCGTCGCGCCGATATGGGACTGTGGCGCACACGGGACGGTAAATTCATCTGCACGACCGACATGGAGCCGCGCTACTGGGCGATTTTTTGTGAAACCGTGGGGCGCCCCGATTTCGTCGCGCTGCAGAACGATGTCGAGAGCAGGCCGGAAATCCGGTCGGCGCTGGAGGCGATCTTTCGTGAGCGTGATCTGGACGAATGGCTCGCGATCCTGGGGGCCGCCGGAACGCAATTCGCGCCCGTCCATTCGATCGCCGAAGCGCTCGAAGATCCGCACAACAAGGCCCGGGGCATGGCGCTTTCATACCAGGGCGCCGGCGGACGAACCGTGCGCCAGATCGGCCAGCCAGTGCGCTTCGGGCAGGAAAGTCCCGTACGTTGGCTGGGCCGTGCGCCTGGCGCGGACACCGAAGCACTTTTGGAGGACATCGGCCTATCGAAAGCCGAAATCGAGACCCTGCGGACGACTGGCGCCCTTGGCGCCGAACTATGAACCGGGTTCAAACGGGAGGAAACCATGAACCACAATCTTATAAAGACGATGCTGCTCGTCGCGACGGGACTGGCCCTTGTAGCTGGCCCCGCCACGGCTCAGGAGTTCCGGCTCACCTACTCGACAAGCTATTCGCCGACCCATCCCTATGGCGCCGCGGACGAGCAGTGGATCGAACGCATCCAGGACCAAACCGACGGACGCGTCGCGATCACTCCGTTCTGGGGCGGTTCGCTGATCACCAGCCGTGAAGGTGTGGACGAATTGGCCGCCGGCGTTGCCGACATTGCTTTCATTGCCCCGATCTACGCAAGCTCGGGCTATGACCTGAGCCGCCTCACGCCGCAGTTCTTTTATGGTTATGAGGATGCCCAGGACGTTCTGGGCGTCTATCTCGATCTGTGGGAAGAATATCCCCAGTTTGCCGAGGAACTCGATGGCGTCAAGGTTCTGGGGTTCAACGTGGGTACGCCCATGCATCTGATGCTGCGCGAGCAGCCGTTCGAAGAGCTCGCCGATCTGCAGGGCCTGCGCATCCGCTCTGCTGTGGACTATGTCGGCGCGCTGGCAAACTTTGGCGCCGAGGGCGTCACCATGCCCATGGCCGAGACCTATCCCTCGCTGCAACGCGGCGTACTGGACGGGGTGATAGCGCCCTATGAAGCGCTGAAATCTCTGAGCTTTGCCGAAGTGATCGGCTACTATTCCGAACTCCCCCACAGCCGCGGCGCCTATCCGTCGCGTGCCATGAACGGGGACGTCTGGGCCAGCCTGCCAGAAGATATCCAGCAGGTCTTCGAGGACAATATCGATTTCTGGACTCAGACCAATTACGAGCTGTCGCAGGCCGCCGAGGACGAGGGCCGGGCCTATGGCGAGGAAATGGGCGTCGAGTTCAACGCCGTCGATGAAGCCGTCATATCCGAATATTCCGACGCCTTTGCCGCGACCGCCCAGCAGACCGCCGAGCAAATGGATGCCAATGGCCTGCCGGGAACCGAGATTCTCGACAAGGTTCGCACGGCCCACGCCGAGTAGAACATAGCATTGCCGCGCGCCGAGGGGGTGCGCGGCAAATCCACGCTCTGTGAGAGGCACCCATGACCTCGTTTGAAACCCTTCTGCGCCGGGTGTGCGCGCTGGCCGCCTTTGTCGGGGTCGCCGCCATTCTGGCCCTGATGATGCTGACGGTGGTCACCGTTGTCTTCCGCGCCATCGGCATCGCCTTTCCGGGCACCTATTCGCTGGCCGAACTGCTGCTCATTCCGGCCGTCAGCTTCTCGCTTGCCTACGCGGCCATGCAAAATGAGCACACCCGCGTAACCCTGTTCGTGGACCGCATCAAAAACGACCGTATCCGGCGCGGGCTCGATGGCATCATGACGCTGCTGGGCACGCTGTTCTGGGTGGCGATCGGCTGGGCGACGATCAAGGAAGCCATCCGCCGGGGCGCTCAGGGCGAACTCTCGCCGATCATCAACGTGCCTGTCGCTCCGTTCCGCTGGGCCATGGCCACGGCCATCATCCTGCTCTGCATCGTCCTGGTTTTTCAAGGCATCAAGCTCTTGAGCGGACGCGAGGTCGAAGAGCATCCACACGGTGGGGACTATACGCAATGATGGCAGTCACCATAGGCTTTCTGGGCCTTGGCATTCTTTTTTCGTTCATCGCGCTGGGTATGCCGATCGGCTTTGCCATGGGGCTGGTGGGCTTCACCGGCTTTGCCGTCATCATCAGTTTCGACGCGGCGATCGTGCGGATCGGCGTCACCGCCTACGACCTTGCCACCAATGAAGCCATTGGCACTATTCCGCTGTTTCTGTTCATGGCTCACGTCCTCTTCGCCTCGGGCATAGGGCGTGACCTTTATGATTTCGCGTCAAGATGGCTTGGCCGCAGGCGCGGGGGGCTGGCCATGGCGACAGTCGGGGCTTCATCAGGATTTGCCGCGGTCAGTGCGTCGAGCCTTGCGACGACGGCCACCATGGGGCTGGTGGCCATGCCTGAAATGCGCAAGCACAATTACAACGTGTCGATGGCGTCCGGCAGCGTGGTGGCCGGCGGAACCATCGGTTCGCTGATCCCGCCGTCTGGCATGTTCATCATCTACGGCATTCTAACCGAAACCTCGATCGGCAAGATGTTTGCCGCCGGCATCATACCGGGCATCCTGCTGGCCCTGTTTTACATGATCGCCATCGCTATCTGGTGCCGGCTCGATCCTAATGCCGGGCCGCGGGGCCCGAAATATACGCTGAAGGAAAAGCTCTGGAGCTTTACGCGCACGGGCGAGGTTATCGTGCTCTTCGCGCTGGTGATGGGCGGTATCGTCTTGGGCTGGTTCACCCCCACCGAGGCCGGGGCAATCGGGGCGTTCGGGGCTATCGTCGTATCGGTGGCGCGCCGTCGGCTGACCTGGGCTGCGGCCAGGACCGCCATTTATTCGACCCTCAAGACCACGGGCATGATTTTTGGCATCCTGTTTGGCGCGTTGGTCTTCAACTCATTCATCACCGCAAGCACCATCCCGCTCAACATCGTCAACTTCGTCACCGACAGCGGTCTGCCGCCCATGGCGGTGCTGTTTCTCGTCCTCGGAGTCTATTTCGTGCTCGGCATGGTGCTCGATGCCTCCGCGATGATGACGCTCACCATACCGCTCTTCTTTCCCCTGATGATGAATTTGGGGTTCGACGCCATTCTCTTCGGCGTGCTTGTGGTTCGTATGACCGAGATCGCACTGATCACGCCACCGGTGGGCATGAACGTCTATATCCTTTCAGGAGTGGTCAAGGACATTCCACTTGAAAAGATATTCAAGGGCGCACTGCCTTTCGTTGCGGCGGACATTCTCCACGTGGCCATGCTGATAGGATTTCCGATCATCGTGTTGTGGTTGCCCAGCCTGTGAGTCCCCCCGCCAAACGCGGCTGGGGCCTCGTGACCACCACGGGGGTCCTGACCGGCTTCGGCCACGGTTTCGTGGCCTTCGCCGTTTCGGCGCTGCTCAAGCCGATCGCACTCGACCTTGAGACAAGTCGCGGTGCTGTTTCGACCGCCATCGGGCTGGGCCGACTGGCGTCCGGTATCGCTTCGCCGATCGTCGGGCGCGCTACCGATCGTTCCGGAGCCCGCGGCGTTGTTGTCTTGGGCATGGTGCTGACGGCGCTCGGACTTGTTGCGCTGGGGTTCGTCCAGACCGAAGCTACCCTCTATCTCGCGTGGTCGGTACTGGTTTCGGCCGGCGTGGCTGCGGGCTTCACGGTTGCGCTCGACAAACTTGTGGTCGCGTCGATCAGGGAAACGCGCGGCATGGCGCTTGCCATGCGATTCTCGGTGGCTGCGGTCGTTTCGACTTTGCTTGTCCCCTTCGTCACGGTACTGGTCGACACCGTCGGTTGGCGCAACACCTGCTTTATCTGGGCGCTGGTGATTCTGGCACTCTTGCCCATTCCGCTTTTGACGTTCGAGAGGCACACCCCGCCACAACCGCCAGCAAGCGGGATCGCCAAAAATTCGGCAGGCACGGTCCGCTCGATTCTCGTTCAGCCGGCCCTCTGGCTGATTGCCTTTGCGTTCATGGCACAGGCGGCGGTTGTGACTGGGCTTTCGGTGCACCTGGTTCCGCTCATGACCGACAACGGTCTGACCGCCACAATTGCCGGCACGCTGTTCGGCGGCATGATCCTGCTGTCCGTGCCGGTACGGCTTCTGGCCGGAGTGGTGGCCGACCGGGCGCCGATCAGTGTCCTGCCGATTTTTCTTGCCATCCTGCTTGTCCTCGAAGCCGTTGCGATCGCAAGTTTTGCGCTGGCACCCTCGTTTGCCACCATGCTCGTTGTTGTTTTGGCGCTGGGGATCGGGGCCGGCGCACCGACGCTGGTTGTGCTTTTGCTCTGCGCCCACCTCTTTGGGGAAGACAGGTTTGCCACCGTGCAAGGGGCGCTGATGTTCATGCAGGTCCCCGGCACGATGGTGGCTCCGATCGTCGCCGGCCTGGTTCACGACTGGACAGGAAGCTATCAGGCGGCGGTGGCAATCTTTTCCATCGCCCTGGGCGCGGCAGCGTTGGCTATCGGATGCGTCCGGGTCCCTGTTCTGGCGCACAGAACCTGACCGCTAACCCGGGAATTTTTGCTGGTGGGACTTTATCGGACGCGACAAAACAACAGCTCTAGAGCGCTTCCAGGATAAGTGGCTACCACTTATCCGGTTCGGAAGCGCGATAAAACAAAGACTTAGAGCAATTGAAGCGATTCAAGGAAGCGCTGAAATGCTCCAGCAAACCTTCGTCTGACTAAGCCGGAGTTTTTGGCCAACGTCTCGCACAGGAAAAATTGCGATCAAACGGACGACAGCCAAACCTCGATACTGGCCGCGTCGGTAACATCGGCATATTTCTGGTCCATGTCGTAGAGTGCGGCCTCGTGGGGAGGTTTGGCGCGGTCCGCGCAACAATCGGCCGGCACAAGCGTATTGAACCCCGATTGAACGGCATCGACCACACTGGCCCGCACGCAGCCCGAGGTCGTCGCACCTGCGATCACAAGCGTGTCGACTTGCATCCCCGTCAGCATCGCCGCCAGCGAAGTACCGAAAAAGGCGGATGCGCCCTTCTTGGTGACGATCGCGTCGCCAGGCTGAATACCCGTCGCCGCGTCGATCTCGACAAGCCGTGTTCCTTCGATCAGGGCGGCCATGCCACGTGCCTTGCGCAGCCACGCCAGCCCATCGATCTCGCCCTTGTGATAGGCAATGGTCGTATAGATTACCGGAAACCCTTGGGTCCGCGCCAAATCGGTCAGGCGCCGCGTCGCGGCCATCTGGCTCGTAGCATCCGACGCTGTCGGATAGCGCGTGTCGGTGAACCCATAAGTGAAATCGACAACCACGATCGCCGGACGCTTGCCGCGCGGCACCGCGTGGCCAAATCCGGCGTCTCGATAGATCTCTGCCTGTGACATGTTCGATCCTTCCCGGTCGCCCCGCCGGCCCCCGCCGGCCGAGCAGCTTCACATCAGGCCCGCGCCATCTGCATCTCTTTGACGACCAGATCGCCGTCGATGACGATCGCCTCATCGTCGAGGAACAGCGAGCAATTGCGCATGGGAATGTCGAGATGGCAGGCCGTGTCGTTGGGACCACCCAACTCGTTGTTGGGCCCTGTCGAAAACATGACATTGCCGTAAAAGCTGCGCGGCTCCATGCCCATTCCGCCCGGGAATTCGCCCGGCACCATGCCGTGCCAATGGGCATTGGGGTTCATGCCCCAGCCCACATGGCTCATCCCCTTGCCGCGCTCGTCGTTGAACGCTGCCATATAGGATTTGACCAGTTCGGCATCGAGTCCGCCCCGAATGTCGGTGATCCAGCCCTTTTCGATCGTATATGTGATGGGATCGCGCACATACATGTTCTGCGGCAGCAAGATGTCGCCCGGCGCCACGACGATCTGGCCATCCACCCCGTCATCATCGCCGCCCGTGAAGACGAACCCCGAGGGCCAATGGTCCCAACGTCCCGGCTCGTCGGTCGAAGCGTATTCGGCAACGGTGGGATAGGTGTTGAGCTTGTAGGTGACATCTGTGCCATTGGGCGAGGTGATCCGCATGACCGTGGCTTTCGCCAGATACTCGGCCCCGATCTCGACCTTCTCGCGCAACTCCTTGCTCGGCAGCATACGTGCCAGAAGCGCCGGCGGCTCGACGGCCGTCAATATCCGCGTCCCCGCCGCCTGGATGGCGAACTGTTCAGGCGAAAACAAGAGGAACACACAATCGATCAGCATGTCGCAATTCTTGAGCGCCTCGACGGCGTCGGGCAGCGCAGCAAGTCCCGTTACGCCCACATTCCAGCCGCCGGTCGGCAGCGGTGCGGGCAGGCGCATATGATACATTTGCGCCCCGAGCCGCTGCCCGGCCGCCATGAAGGCGTCGGCATAATCGAGCCGGTCGCTGCCCTGGGTCAGCACAACGAGTTTTTCGCCATTCTGAACGCCGCTCATCTTGAGCTGGTGCAGACAGATTTCGGTGAAGCTGGCTTGATCCATCTTAAAAGTCTCCCTTTGTGACGGGCGCTTGGCCCCGAAAATCCATGACGGCGGCGAGGAAACCTTCTAGGTCGTCCCATGGAATCATGTGTCCCGCGCCATCGACGGTGCGGGTCTCTATCGAAGGGGCGAGCGCCTCGATCTCTGCGACGTCCGCGTCGCCGATCACCGGCGCTCCACCGGCCACCACCAGCCGCATGGGCAGTGCAATCTCAGGCAGATCAGCGTGAATGTCGTCGCTGTGGAACCCGTCATAAGCGGTCCGGATCGCATCGAGCTGGCAGGTGTGCAGCCACTCTGCGCGCAGCGCGTTCTGCGCGTCCGTCCAGGTCGGACAGAACTGTTTCATATCCTCGGCCGAGCACCCCTTTTGGGCCATGAGGATGGATTCCTCGTACCAGGGCCAGGCCGAGGGATAGGCCCGCCGCCCCGGCCCGGAGACCGGTGGATCGACAAGTATGAGCCCGCTGAAGGCCTCCGGGTCGATCCGCGCCGCCCGGATGGCGATCCGGGCGCCCATCGAGTGTCCCAGGACGACGGCCTTGTCGAAATGCCCCGAACGCGCCAGCGCCACCACGTCGTGCGCCATGGCATCGAGCGAATAGTCGATATCCCCGGACTGGCTCAGTCCACGCCCCCGCACGTCGAGCACATGCACGTCAAACGCCTCGGCCAGCCGCTCGGCAACGAACCCCCAGGTGATCGCCGGCGAGGTGATCCCCGGAACGAGCAACATCTGGGGGCCATGGCCGGGATAATGGATAAGGTGCAGGCGGATGCCGTTGGCTGTGATGTTGTATCCGGTCGCCATCGCCCCGCCCCTCAATATGCGCCCGACAGCAGCGAGCCGCCACCAGGCACCCGCGTATCGAGCTCCAATGATTTGAGCATCTGCCATGTCGTGGCGATCGCCGCCGTCAGAACCGGCTTGCCGGTCTGCGCCTCGACCAGCGGCACGGCCGCCAGAGACGGCATCTGCACGCAGGCCGACAGGACCACCGCATCGACATCAGACGTGTCGATACCCGAAACGATCCCCGGCAAATTCATCGGATCGTGCGCCGCCACATCGAGATTGTTCTGGATTTCCAGCGCCCGCCAATGGACGACATCGATCCCCTCATTGGCGATGTAGTCGACGACCATCTCGGTCAGCGGCTTCATATAGGGCGCAACGATGGCCACCCGCTTTGCCCCGATCGCCTTGATGGCATCGACCAGCGCGCCGGCCGAGGTCACAACCGGTGCCGCTGCGTCATTTTCGGCCGTAACGCCCTCGAGCCGGGCTTGAGATTCCCGGTGATAGCCATGCCCCATCGACATGATGGCCACCAGGCACGCATAACCCAGCACATCGACCCGGGCGTCCGATAGTTCCAGCGCGCAGCGGTCGCTGTCGCCATCCATTTTCGCAAGTTCGTCCTTGGTCACATGCTTCATCCGCATGCGCGCCGAATGGAAGGTGAACCGCTCGGGGGAGATCATTTCCCGCGCCCGGAGCAGCGCCGGAATTTCCGTTTCCATAGTGACGTTCGAACTCGGCACGATCTGGCCGATGCGGTAGATCTTTATCGTGGTGTCCATTGTCCTGCCCTCACGCGTTGACGGCGCGCGGAGGCGTCACCGAATTGCCGAAGCGCCTGGCGTCATATTCGTAGACCCAGTCGGTTTTGATCCCCGTGGTCTGGGGCGAAAAGATCGCGCGGAGGCGATAGTCCAGATCGCGCTTGAACTGCGCCCAAGGCGTCGGCAGGTGATAGGTCCGGCCCCGCTCGCGGGCTTCGAGTTGCACGCGGCTGGTCCGCGGACGCCGCTCGGCCTCATAGGCAGCAAGCGCCTTGTCCGCGTCTGGCTGCTGCGCCAAAGCCGAAGCCAGAACGAACCCGTCCTCGATCGCCATCGCCGCGCCCTGCGAGAGGAACGGCAGCATCGGATGGGCGGCATCGCCAAGCAGCGTAACCCGCCCTCTCGTCCAGTTCTCCATGGGGTCACGATCAAACAGCCCCCAACGGAATACCTCGTCGGCGTTGGAAAACAGCTTGATCAGATTGGGGTGCCAGCCTGGAAACCGCGCCAGCATTTCCTCTTTCGAGCTTTTGGCGTTCCAGCTTTCCTCGACCCAGGACTTGGTCTCGCTGACCGCCACGATGTTCACCGCGCTTCCGCCATTGACGTAATAGGTGACCACATGGCCGTTCGGCCCCATCCAGAACGAGGAATCGGGGCTCACGTAATCGACGACTCCGCCAACCGGGACCACTGCGCGATAGCACATATGCCCGGTGAACTTGGGGTCCTGGGAACCAAACAATTGTGCCCGCACGACAGATCGCACACCGTCGGCACCCACGATCAGGTCGGCGGTAAATTCGGTTCCGTCTGCAAATACCGCCGTCGCTCCGCTTTCGTCTTGCCGCACCCCGGTGCAGAGCTTGTTGAAATGGGTGATATCCCCGGGCAACGTGTCGGCAAACAGCGCATGCAGATCGGCGCGGTGGATATGGACGTAAGGGGCGTCATAGAGCGTCTCGCAGCTACCCTTGAGCGGAATGCGGAAATTTTCCTTGCCGGTCTTCCAGTTCCGACCCACGACGGCATTGGGCAAAAAGCCCTTGGCCATCAGCGTGTCAAACAGTCCGAGCGCCTTGATGACCTTGACCGCATTGGGGGTCATCTGGATGCCGGCGCCCACTTCGCCGAACCTGTCTGCCCGCTCGAAAAGCTGTACGGCAAAGCCGAGCTGCAACAGACTCACGGCCAGGGCCGCACCGCCGATGCCGCCACCTACGATCCCGACGGTCTTGATTGTCGTCTTCATCCTCACACCCACATTATTATTCGTATGTCTATTTAATTAAGAGCGCGCGCGGATCACTGCCGCCAGCGCAACAGGCGCTTTTCCACGCGACCGAGCACGCCCTTTTCGAGCAACTGCATCAAGATGATGAAAAGGATCGCGATGGCCAGAACTTCGCGCATGCGCAACAGGCGGAAGGAGTGAAAAATCGCCGCTCCGATCCCGTCCGGTTGCCCGATCGCCTCGACCACCACCACAAGCTTCCAGGACAGCGCGAAGGAAAACCGCGCCGCCGTCAGAAGCGCCGGCACGAGCTGGGGCACGAGGCTGACCCAGAACGCCTTGTCGGCCGGGATGCGATAGATCTGGGTCATCTCATCCAGCCCCTTGTCGCGGGCCTGGACGCTTGAGCGCACGATATTGGAGACGAACGGCGCCACCGCCATGGTGAGCGCAACAAACCCTGCCGCTTCCCCCGTCCCCAATGCCAGAATGGCAAAGATGATGAACACAGGATCGGGCACGGCCAGCGCCAGCGCCAAAAGGGGTTGGAAGAAAGCCTCGATCTTCCTGTTCATGCCGATCGCGATCCCAAGAATCGCGCCGACGATCGATGCGGCGATAAAGGCAGCCGCGACCCGGCTGAGGGTGAGCAGCAGATTGTCGTAAAACGCCTGTGACACCAATTGCCTGCCCATGGCCAGCGCCGTGTCATAGGGTGTCGGCACCCAGGGCCGGACGGTGATCGAGAGCACCGTCCAGATGGCAAAAAGACTGGCCACGGCTAAAGTCACGCCCAGCAGGCGGACATTGCGATCGGTGCCGGCTTTGCGGCGAGGCGTCATCACGGCGCCCTGCAATGGAGTTGAGAGCGCCATGGTTACGCCACCTCGCGCGGCTTGACCGGCTCAAGGCCCCAGGCGCCTTCGACCCGCCGCACGATATCGGCCTCAACCTCGCCGATCATCGGATCGTCATAGGCCCGCGGCCGCGCGATCGGCACATTGTAGTTCTCAAACACTGTCGAGGGCCCGCGCGTCAGGATGATGATCCTGTCAGCAAGATAGACGGCCTCACGGATCGAATGGGTGACGAAAACGATCGTAGCGCCGGTCCGGGCCCAGATGCCCGAAAGCTCCTGGCGCAGGCTGCGGGCCGTCACCTCGTCGAGTGTGCTGAGTGGCTCGTCCATAAGGATATAGGAAGGGTCGACCAGCAGCGCGCGGGCGATCGACACCCGCTGGCGCTGTCCGCCCGATAGCTGCAGCGGCCAGGAATCCTTGAACTGTCGGATATGAAGGATATCGAGCAGGCGGTCGATATCGTTTTCCCACCGATCCCTGGGGACATCGGACGCCGCCAGCACGAGCTCGAGGTTCTGCTTGACGGTCCGCCACGGCAACAGTCGATGCGCCTGGAAAACATAGCCGAGCTTGGGCGCCGACCGGCCCGCATCATAGAGTGGCAGGTTTTCCACCTCGACCACCCCGCGCGTTGGAGGCAGCAGCCCGGAAATCACATTGAGCATAGAGGATTTGCCGCATCCGGACGGCCCGAGGATGGCGACGAACTCACCCCGCTTGATCTCGAAATCGAGGCTGCCGATGGCCGGATTGCCTGCGTAGCTGACGCCGATACCTTCGACCTTGAGCACTGTGTCTTTGTTGCCGGTCATGATGAACCCTTGTCTTTTTGAACTGTCTTGGATCAGGCGCGCCAGCGGAATACATGCCGCTCGGCGACGCGCAGCACGCCATATTCGACGGCGAGCACGATCGCCATGAACACCAGCAGCCACAGGTGAACCTGCACCATCTGCATGTATTCCCAGGCGTGATCAAACTGCGCCCCGAACCCGATCCGCGCCGCTCCGAAAATCTCGGCGACCACGATCACCTTCCAGGCCAGCGCATGTGCGTTGCGCAGGGCCGAAAAGATGAAGGGCGCAATGAAGGGCAACAGAACGTGCCGGATATAGCGCAGCGGCCCGAGCCGATAGATCTGTGCGGCTTCGGCCAGATCCTTGTCAGCGCTCTTGAGCCCGTCGCGCAGCCCCACCGCCATGAAGGGGAAGGTGATGAACATCACGACCACGATGTAGCCGATTTCGGCGCCCCGAAAGATCGCCAGCGCCATGATCGCCGCAATGGCGCTGGGGGTCCTGAGCGCCGTCGTCACATAGATCGAGAGCACCTGTTCGGCCAGCTTGCTCTGGGTCATGGCCAGCGCGGCGAGGGTTCCCAGCACCACTCCGCCGGCGAGCCCCAGGGCCACGCGATAGAGCGTGATCGCGATATTGCTCCAGGTGTCGGCCTGCATCAGAAAATCGGGGAGAGCGGCCGCCACGACGAAGGGGTCCGCAATGAAATTGGTGTTTCGATAGGCGATCCACCAGATCGGCAACAGCATAAGAACTGCGCCGACCGAGATGATGAGATTGTTCTCACGCTGCATCGCGGGCCTCCGTGTGTCTGGCACCCGGAGTTACTGCAAGAACTCCGGGTTTTTGCTTGGTCGCGCTTCCGAACTGCAAAAGTGGTGCCCACTTTTGCCCGAAACGCTCCAGGGGATCAGGCGTCTGGTTCGCCGACCAGATCCTCGAGCCGCACCATCACGCCCTCGGGCACTTCGGTGATGACCAGTCCTTCTTCGGCCAGCCCTCCGAGAAAACCGTAGCCACCTTCGATGATCTCGGGGGTCCACTCATTGGTGAAATAGTCGAACGTGCTGGCATTTTCGATCAGGACATCGAGGACTTGGGGGCTGGTGATCCCCAGACCGGAGACAATGTAGTCTTCGCGCAGGATTTCGTATCCGCTCTCACTCATGATCGCGATGGCCTCGTCATAGGCATCGCGAACCGCATAGGCGAGCTCGGGATTGTCCTGGAGCCAACTGGTATGGGCCACCATGTTGGTGATCCAGGGCGCAAACCCGCCGGTGAATCGGGCATAGTCCGAACCGGCCTGCAGCAGATAGCGCCCCTCCGTCGCCAGCATCGCTTCGCTGACATAGGATTCGAAATTGAAGATCGCATCAACCTCGCCCGATTCGAGCAGCGGCACGAGCGCAGCCGGTCCGACCTGGGAGAAATTGTATTCGTCGAGCACGTCGAAGCCATACATTTCCCGGACAATCGACCGGATGAACATCGTCGTTCCGGAATCGGCGCCGAAATGGCCGACATTCATGCCGATCAGATCCTCGGGCGTTTCCGCTTCGGAATCGCCGGGCACCACAATGCCCATATAAAGGTTGCCAACCGGGTAGAACGCCGTGACATCGAACCCTTCGGTGCGCGCGATTGAAACGCCGATAATGTCGTTGTCCATGGCGATGTCGGAATTGCCGATCAGAAAGTTCTGCGCCGCGCTGTCGGACGGTAGCAGATCGAAAACACCGCTAAAGCCATGCTTTTCGTCAAGCCCCTCAGCTTGCATGACCATGAGCGGAACGCCCCCGAGGCTGCCTGCGACAGCCTGGATGCGCACTTCGGGCATGTCCTGCGCAAGGACGCCGGTTGCCCCTAGAGCGATGATCGAGGCGGCGGCCACGCTCTTTCCCTTTGGAATAAAAAACATTGGATTTCCCTCTCTTTGTGCCCCGGTCCCCTGCGAACCGGCATCGCTCAAATTAAATAATTAATCGAGCGATTAATTTCTTTCTAGCGCCACCGCGCAAATACTGCAATAGGGTTGATCAGATTTTCTTACTGCACCAAATATGGGCAAACTTGAAGGGGTGGCGGCATGGCCCACAAAGCTCGAGTTAGACGGATCGAATAAACCGCTGTAAGTCAGCATAAAAAAGCGGGAGAGAGCGATTTGGCCAAGGTCATTGAGCAGCGCAAGAAACGGCCTGGGCGGCCGGAGGGACAAACCCAGTCGCGCGAGGAAATTCTCGATGCGTCCGAGTTGATGTTCGCCGAACTCGGCTATGCCGGAACCTCGCTCCGCCATGTTGCCGAGAAGGTCGACATCACGACGGCGCTCATCACCTATTATTTCGGTTCGAAGGAAAACCTCTTCCGCGAAGTGTTTCTTCGCAAGGGCCGCGAGATCGCCAAATCCCGCATGCAGAGCCTTGCAGCTATCACCGCCGATGGGAGAACGCCTCTCGTCGACGACCTCGTCCGCGCCTTCCTTGCCCCCTCGATCAAGCTCCGCGAAACAAGGCAGGGCTTGGCATTCCTGCGCCTGCACTCCCGACTCCATATGGAACCCGAAGCGCTCTCATACGAGCTGCGGCGCGAAGTCTATGATGAATCCACTCGCGCCTATGCCAGCGCCTTCCTCAAGGCGTTGCCCGAACTCGACGAACCCACGGTCTATCGCCGCATGTCGCTTTTGATCGGCGCTTATCTCTACGCCTTTTCCGACACCAACCGCCTCGAGGAACTCGTTCCAACAAATAGCCCGACCCCTGGGATATTTTACGACCTCGAGGAAATAGTCGCCTTCGCCTCGGCCGGCATGCGCGCCGCCGCCATTCCGCTTCGCTAGCGTCAAGCCAGCAAGCTGGAGCGCGTCGAGCAAAAGCATGTCCTCGGCCCGATCGGGGAGGACTTGGATCAAGTCCGCGATTGAAAGGCCCGAAGGGCCGCGCAAGCGAAAAGCGGATTTGATCCAGAGTTGCCCCTTTGGTTCTGAACCGTCGATTAAAGCAGACAGATTGGCGTTGAACGCCGCCCATCCGGTTCTGGCCCGCTGCCGCGAATTTGGACCATTCTGAACTGGAATTTCCCAATTGTGATCCCGTGCCCGGGCGATGGAGAATGCCCGGTATGCCGGCTTGATGCCGTCGGAGATGAAGCGGATCGTTGCCGATCTGAGCCTGGACGAGGCCATGCTTCAGGATGTGCTGTCAAAAAAGCTCTGAGGCCTGCCCGCAAGCGCCATCGGGAACAACCCCCCGATATCGCTTATGAGCGCATCAGGGGCAGCCGGCCCGCCCTGATCATTCATCCCCGGAAATTCCGCATCCGGGTAGTCCAAAATCGGGAAGTAGCTCAAGGCGGATCATTGGAGCAACAACGTTGGGGCGCAGCCTTCAACTTGCTCGCAAATAATCTGAATAATATCAGCGACTTCAGGGTAAAGTAGGAAAATGGCGGAGAGAGAGGGATTCGAACCCTCGAGACGGTTCCCCGCCTACACACTTTCCAGGCGTGCGCCTTCGACCACTCGGCCATCTCTCCGCGTGGCAGCCCGATTATCCGGCTTTGCGGTCTATGCCAAGGGGCGCGGGGCAAAAAAGCTGCAAAACTTTTCTTTCCGGACGTTTCGGGGACAAAATTGCCGCGATCCGGTAGGGATGAACGCCCTTTATCGAGTTTGCCGCCCGCAGATCACCACCTTGCAACAGCTTGCGCGTTTCGCGGAAAAGTGAAGATGCGCGAGGGGATCATTTTGCCCGCCGTGTGCGTTGCGCCCCTTTGCAATTAATCAAACATCGAGATTCCCGTTGCACTTGCCCCGGCCCGCCATGCTATTGTTAACAAAGCCTTTCGGAAAAGATCGAGGTGCAGCAATAGCACCATGCCCGAAAAGGCAGGGATGAGTACCATGCGTGTAGTATTGAGAATTCTGGCGGCCGCCTTTCTGGCCCTTTCGGTTGTTCTGCTGGTTGCCGATGGCACAGCCATGCTGGCCGCGAACGCCTTTATCGCCACCCCCCTGGCCGCGACCATCGCCAGCCTGTTTCCCGGCACGCTCGAAACCGTGCAACTGGCCGTTCAAGATAATGTGCATCCCTTGCTGTGGGAGCCAACGCTCACCACATTGCTGGCATGGCCCGGCTGGGCCGTGATCGGCGCTGTGGGCCTGTTGCTAGCTCTTTTGGGGCGGTCCCGGTCGCGCCGGCGCATGGTCAGCATCGACCAGTTCTGACGGCGCCGCACACCGATGCGCACAACCGGCCCGGGCATTTCATCTCCAAGGAGAGTTCGCGCATGATCTTCTCGCTGTTTTCCAAGCCTTCCGACGTTCCCGCTCCCGGCACCGCCTTGCCCGGCCGTGCAACACAGATGGATGTGGCGGCCGACCATTTCGTCAATACCAATCCCCTCAAGGGTCCGTACCCGGAGGGCAGCGAGACCATCTATTTCGGTCTGGGATGCTTCTGGGGCGCCGAGCGGCTGTTCTGGCAGCTGCCGGGCGTCCATGTGACCGCCGTGGGCTATCAGGGTGGGGAAACGCAGAACCCGACCTATGAGGAAGTGTGCTCGGGTCGCACCGGCCACACCGAGGCGGTGATGGTGGTCTATGAGCCGGAAAAGATTTCCCTCGATACCCTGCTCAAGACCTTCTGGGAGGAGCACGACCCCACCCAGGGCATGCGACAGGGCAACGATGTGGGCACCCAGTATCGCTCGGCGATCTACACCACCTCCCAGGCACAGGCCGAAGCGGTGGGCGCCAGCCGGGATCGCTATGCCGCAGAGCTCAAATCGGCGGGCAGGGGAGAAATCACCACCGAGATCGCTCCCGCCGGCCCGTTTTATTTCGCCGAGACCTATCACCAGCAATATCTGGCCAAGAACCCCAACGGCTATTGCGGCCTAAGGGGCACCGGCGTCTCCTGTCCCCTTCCAGCCGCTTGACCCTGAGCGCTTCCAGCAAAAGCATGTCCTCGACTCGATCGGGGATGGGCGCCACTTTTGCGGTTCGGAAGGGAGACCAGAAAATGGTTTGTTGCCAATCCGGCCAGGCCCAACCTATGGTTCGGGCCTGATTTCTTTTGCGGAGATGGGAAAAATGTCGCGCCTGCTTGTGGTGTGTGCCGCGCTTTGCGCGGTGCTGGTTCTGGCCTCCTGCGCAACCCTCTCCCAGGAGCAATGCGAGGCCGGAGACTGGCGCGCCATAGGGTTCAATGATGGTGCCGATGGCCGTCCGGCCGATCGCATATCGAGCCATGCCCAAGCCTGTTCCGAATACGGGATTCCCGTCGACAGCGCCTTGTATCAGACCGGCCGCACCGAGGGCCTGCGGGTCTATTGCCGCCTCGCCAATGCAGAGCGGCAGGGGCGGTCGGGCGAGCGCTATTATGGCGTTTGCCAGGGCGAACTGGGCGCGGCCTTCGCCCGCGTCCATGCCGCCGGCGAGGAGGTCTATGATTTGGAAGTCGACCTCAACAACCTCGACAGCGAGATCGACGCCACCCTCGCCCAACTGCGGCGCGGCAATCCCACGCCCGAACAGGTCGCGGCGCTGACGCGGGAGTTGACCGCCCTGCAAATCGAACGCCGCGTTCTCGACCAACGCATCCGGTCCGCCGAGCAGCGCCTGTCAGCGCAGCGCCGCCAGGAGGAAATTGGACTCTCCCTGGCCGGTATCGCTTCCTGAATTTCGCAAGAAAAAGGGCCCCGCGAAGGGGCCCTTGCCGGATTTGATTGGCCTGAAACCAAAAGCATTTCAGATTTTAACCGAGCCGTTTGGTCCTTTCCGTTGCTGCCCCGGTCCCGGCTTTCGCCGGGATAAACTCCAGCCGGGGCCCAGCAGCGCGAGCCGAAGACACCGGCGCTTGACGTAACTCTCATGGACCCCGGCTTTCGCCGGGGAAGCGCAGAAGGAGACGGGCGATTCCGTAGAGATCTTACGGGCTCTAGGCACCCGGCTGCTTGACGATGCGCAGATAGGGTTTGACCTCGTTCCACCCGTCGGGGAATTTCTCCCTGGCCTGCTCATTGGTCACGGCCGGGACGATAATGACGTCCTCTCCGTTCTTCCAGTTGACCGGCGTTGCCACCTGATGGCGCGCTGTCAGTTGCAGACTGTCGATCACCCGCAGGATTTCATCGAAATTGCGCCCCGTGGAAGCGGGATATTCGAGCTTGAGCTTGACCTTCTTGTCCGGCCCGATCACGAACACCGAGCGCACCGTCAGCGTGTCGCTGGCGTTGGGGTGGATCATGTCGTACTGGCGGGCGATCGTGCCGTCATCGGCAATCAGCGGGAAATTGAGCGCCGCGCCCTGCGTCTCCTCAATGTCCCGGGCCCAGCCTTCATGGTCCTCGATCTTGTCGATCGACAGGCCCAGTACCTTGACGCCGCGCTTTTCGAATTCGGGTTTGAGCTTGGCGGTATAGCCCAGTTCAGTCGTGCAGACCGGGGTGTAGTTCTTGGGGTGCGAAAACAGCACCGCCCAGCTTCCATCGATATAATCGTGAAACCCGATTTCCCCTTCGGTGGTCTGCGCGGTGAAATCGGGCGCCGTATCGCCGATCAGAATAGCCATGTGCGTGTCTCCTTTTCCGTGCCCGAATTTCGGGCGATTGGATCAAAAACTTTCCAATGCAATATGGGCCTTATTGCGTTGTCATGAACCGCTCGCATGGGAAATGTTTTCCCCAATTGCCCCCGATAGCGGGCAAGGCTTTGCCTTTTGGTCAACTTAGGTTGGGTGGACAGTAGGTCAGGGTGTGCCGAACCGAAGGTCCGCGCCAGCGAATATGGTGGCTTTCGAGTGTTCTGACCGGCTACAGAAGGTCCGGTGGACCTTCTGTAGGGAAGAACGCCCGTCGAGCTTGAGCTCGCGGGCTATGAGCGGAGCGTACCTTTCGGTACGTGAGCACCGGAAGCGCAGAAAGCCACCATTTGCAGGCCACCATCACCTGCTGCCCGCCCAACCTAACGGTCGATATGGCCCAGGTCGCGCTCGGGGTCGATAAGGTCGCGCACCTTCTGTTTGAGCGTCTTGACGTCGGGAAAGCCGCCATCGCGCTTGCGTTCCCAAAGCAGCGTCTCCCCGGCAGCGATCTTGAAGATCCCGCCCGTTCCCGGCACCAGCGTCACCCCCTCCAGTTCGGTCCCGAAGGTGGACAGCAGCTCCTGCGCCATCCAGCCCGAGCGCAGCAGCCAGTTGCATTGGGTGCAATAGGTTATGGTGATGGCGGGTTTGCCCGGCTCCATTCTCTCTCATCCTTTCCATACGCGACGATGCGGTATATCTAACCCATTGATCAGGGGGAGAACACCGTGCCGCCGCGTTCGGAAGCCAGCCGCAACAAGCTCGACGATGCCGCCCGCGCCGGGTGGCTCTATTACGTTGCCGGCAACACCCAGGACGAAATCGCCTCAAAGCTCGGCGTTTCGCGCCAGAGCGCCCAGCGGCTGGTCTCGCTCGCCATCTCCGAAAAGCTCATAAAGGTCCGGCTCGACCATCCAATCGCCAATTGCCTCGAACTGGCCGCCGGGCTCAGGGAGCGGTTCGGGCTGCGCCTTGCCGAGATCGTCCCGTCCGATCCCGGCCATCCCGATACCACCCTGGGCGTTGCCGACGCCACCGCGCTTGAAATCGAAAAGATCCTCTCGGGCACCAGCCCCGTTATTCTGGGGATCGGCACGGGCCGCACCCTCAAGGCCGCCGTCGATCTGCTCCCGGTCATGGATTGCCCCCAGCACAAGATCGTTTCCCTAACCGGCAACATCGCCCCCGACGGTTCGGCCGCCTTCTACAACGTCATCTTTTCCATCGCCGACAAGGTCAAGGCGCCGTCCTTTCCCATGCCCCTGCCGGTCATCGCCGCCACGGCCGATGACCGCCAATTGCTGCACAGCCAGGTCGGCATCGAAAAAAATCTTGCCCTTGCCGCACAGGCCAGCGTGTCCTTTGTCGGCGTTGGCGATCTGGGCCCGAACGCGCCCCTCTATGAGGATGGCTTTGTCACCCGCGCTGAACTCAAGGCCCTGCAAAAGGCCGGAGCGGTGGGCGAAATGCTCGGCTGGGTTTTCGATGCCGCTGGCGAACTGGTTTCGGGCATGACCAATGAACGCGTGGCCTCGGCCCCCTTGCCCTCGGGCGAGCGGGCGCTGGTCATCGCCGCGGCGCGCGGTCCCAACAAAATCGCCGCCATCCGCGCCGCCGTTGCCCGCGGCCTCGTCAACGGGCTCATCACCGACGAAGACACCGCCGCCAAGCTGCTGGCCTGACCTCACCGCGCGCCAGCGTTCCTGACCTCACCTCCCCACCACCGTCACCCCGGACGTGATCCGGGGTCCAGTACCCCCAGCATCGGCGGCCACGCTTCCCTGATATTCCCCCAATCCATCATGATGCCGCCCCCCAAACACGGCCCCACGACATGTCGAATTGAGCAATTTCCCCAGCCATGAGCGAAAGCCCCTTGACATTTGGCCGCATAAAGTGAGTAATTGCCCATGCGTATAGCAAATGCTCACCAGAGCATATGGGAGGATTACCATATGAAGTTACGCTCGATCATCATCGGGTCGTGTTCGCTGTTTGCCCTGGCAGCCGGCGCGCAGGCCCAATCGCTCACCATTGCCACGGTCAACAATGGCGACATGATCCGCATGCAGGGTCTGTCCGACCGGTTCACCGAACAAACCGGCGTTGCGCTCGAATGGGTGACGCTGGAAGAAAACGTTCTGCGCCAGCGCGTCACCACCGACATCGCCACCGGCGGTGGCCAGTATGACGTCATGACCATCGGCGCCTATGAAACCCCCATCTGGGCCGCCCAGGGCTGGCTCGCCCCGCTCGACGATCTGGGTGACGACTACAACGCCGACGATCTGATCCCCGCGGTGCGCGAGGCGCTTTCGGTCGACGGCACCCAGTATGCGTCTCCGTTCTACGCGGAAAGCGCCATGATCATGTACCGCACTGACCTGTTTGAACAGGCAGGTCTGGAAATGCCCGAAATCCCCACCTGGGAATTCATCGGCGAAGCGGCAAGGGCCATCACCGACCGCGACAACGAGATCTACGGCATCTGCCTGCGCGGCAAGGCCGGCTGGGGCGAGAACATGGCGTTCATCACTGCTCTTGCCAATTCCATGGGCGGCCGCTGGTTCGATACGGACTGGGAACCCCAGTTCGACAGCCCCGAATGGAATGAAGCGCTCACCTACTACGTCGACCTGATGACCGAAGCGGGCCCTCCGGGCGCCTCGTCCAACGGGTTCAACGAAAACCTTGCGCTGTTCCAGCAGGGCAAGTGCGGCATGTGGATGGATGCCACCGTGGCGGCGTCCTTCGTCTCCAACCCCGATGAAAGCCAGGTCGCAGACAGTGTTGGTTATGCGCTGTTCCCGACCAATGGCGAGTTCGACAACCACGGCAACTGGCTGTGGGTCTGGTCGCTGGCCGTCCCGGCAAGCTCGCAGAACGTCGATGAAGCCAAGCAGTTCATCGAATGGGCAACCTCCGAAGCCTATCTCGAAACCGTCGCCGAGGAAGAGGGCTGGGCCAACGTTCCCCCGGGAACCCGCACCTCGCTCTATGAAAACCCTGCCTATATCGAGGCGGCTCCGTTTGCCGAGATCACCCTTGAGGCCATTGAGGCAGCCAACACCACCAATTCCTCGGTGCAGGATGTGCCCTATGCCGGCGGCCAGTTCGTGGCGATCCCCGAATTCCAGGGCATCGGCACATCGGTCGGCCAGATCTTTTCGGCGGCTCTCGCCGGGCAGACCACTGTCGATCAGGCTCTCGAACAGGCCCAGCAGACTGCCCGCATGGAAATGGATCGGGCTGGCTATTACCGCTAGCGCCTCCCGGGAAGGGCCGGCTGCGGCTGGCCCTTCCTTCCTGCTTTATCCGCCGCCGGCAAGAGCGGCGTGGAGAACTCTATCCAGACAGCGCCGCTGACCCCGAGCGAACGCGTCCGGCAAAACGATGGCCACGGGCTCGCCCGTCAGGCAACAGACATAACCATTGCGCCAAGGTCAGGGAGAGGACAATGGCAACAGCTCAAACCCAAACGGCGGCCCGGTTCATGATGGCCCCCTCGGTCATCGCGCTCCTGATCTGGATGATCGTGCCGCTTTCGATGACCGTCTGGTTCTCGTTCCAATGGTACACAGCCTTCCGCGCGCCCGAATTCACCGGCTTTGCCAACTACACCTATTTCTTCGCCAACCCCAACATCTGGACGGTGTTTTTGAACACCCTGATCCTTGTGGGCGGCGTTCTGCTCATCACCCTTGTCGGCGGCACCTTGCTGGCGCTGCTGCTCGATCAGCCCATGTTCGGGCAGGGCATCGTGCGCCTTCTGGTCATCGCTCCGTTCTTTGTCATGCCCACGGTGTCCGCGCTGGTGTGGAAGAACATGCTCATGCACCCGGTCAACGGGCTGTTCGCCTGGATCGCGCGAACCTTCGGGCTCCAGCCGGTCGATTGGTTCGCCCACGTGCCCCTGTTTTCGGTCATCATCATCGTCGCCTGGCAATGGCTGCCTTTTGCGACGCTGATCCTTTTGACCGCCCTGCAATCGCTCGATGAGGAACAGCGCGAGGCCGCCGGCATGGACGGCGCCGGTCCCCTGTCGCTGTTTTTCTACATCATCCTGCCCCATATGAGCCGCGCGCTCACCGTGGTCATGCTGATCCAGACCATCTTCCTGCTCTCGGTGTTCGCCGAAATCTTCGTCACCACCAATGGCGGACCGGGCGTCGCCACCACAAACCTGCCGTTCCTGATCTATCTCCAGGCCCAGTTCCAATACGATTTCGGTCTGGCCTCGGCCGGCGGCATCGTCGCCGTCATCCTCGCCAACATCGTCGCGATCTTCCTGCTTCGCGTCGTCGGCAAGAATCTGGAGGCTTAGAACCTGCCATGCTGGAATTGCAACATCTGCGCCGGAGCGTCTGCGGTCCAAGGCCGAGTAAGGACGCGAAGGCCGTATCGAAATACGGACGAGTGGCCTTGCGAAGGATTTGGGGCGCAGCCGCCCGGCCCTTCGGGTTGCCGTCCGTCGGTGCTCCGACGCCCAATCGGGCTTATGAGATGGCGGGCATCGCATGCGCCCGCTTGAACGCCGGACGCATCCGGCGGACGGCAACGCAGACGCCGCAATTCCAGCATGGCAGGTTCTAACATGGCACGCGCAATTTCCACTCAGAGAAAGCTCGGCTTCACGGTCTTTGCCTGGCTCATCGCCTTTGTGATCTTCTTTCCGATCCTCTGGACGTTCCTGACCAGCTTCAAGACCGAAGGCACCGCGATTGCGACCCCTCCGCAATTCCTGTTCTTTGAATGGACCACGGAAAACTACGCGACGGTCCTCGAACGCTCGAACTATTTCCGCTTTCTGGGCAATTCGATCATCACCGCTGTCGGCTCCACCCTTTTGGGGCTGGTCATCGCCATCCCCGCCGCCTGGGCCATGGCCTTTTCGCCCACAAGGCGCACCAAGGACATCCTGATGTGGATGTTATCGACCAAGATGCTGCCCGCCGTCGGCGTTCTGGTGCCCATCACCATGCTGTTTCGCATGCTGGGTCTCATCGATACCCATATCGGCCTGGTGCTGGTCCTCACCCTCATCAACCTGCCCATTATCGTGTGGATGCTGTTCACCTATTTCAAGGAAATCCCCGTCGATATCCTCGAAGCGGCCCGCATGGATGGCGCGTCCCTGCGTCAGGAGGTGATCTATGTGCTCACCCCCATGGCCATCCCCGGCATCGCGTCCACAATGCTGCTCAACATCATCCTGGCCTGGAATGAATCCTTCTGGACCATTGTCCTCACCACCACCCAGGCAACCCCGCTGCCCGCCTTCATCGCGGCCTATTCCTCACCCGAGGGCCTGTTCTGGGCCAAGCTTTCGGCAGCATCGATGATGGCGATTGCACCCATCCTCATCATGGGCTGGTTCAGCCAGAAACAATTGGTCCGCGGCCTCACATTCGGTGCCGTAAAGTAGGGAGAACTGGTCCCATGGGATCGATCACACTCAAAAACGTCCAAAAGAGCTTCGGCGGCGTCACCGTCATCCCCGACATTTCGCTCGATATCGAGGATGGCCAGTTCGTGGTCTTCGTCGGCCCGTCGGGCTGCGGGAAATCCACACTGCTGCGGCTGATCGCCGGGCTCGAGGACGTCACCTCCGGCCAGATCCTCATCGACGGCGTGGATATGTCAAAGGAAGCACCCGCCCAGCGCAAGCTCTCGATGGTGTTCCAGTCCTACGCGCTCTATCCCCATATGAGCGTGCGCGGCAACATCGCCTTTCCGCTCAAAATGGAAAAGGCGCCAAAGGAAAAGATCGACGCGGCGGTCGCCAACGCCGCCTCGATCCTCAACCTCACCGACTATCTCGATAGAAAGCCCCGCCAGCTTTCGGGCGGCCAGCGCCAGCGCGTCGCCATCGGCCGTGCCATCGTGCGCCAGCCCAAGGCCTTTCTGTTCGACGAACCGCTCTCCAACCTCGACGCCGCGTTGCGGGTCAACATGCGGCTCGAAATTTCCGACCTGCACCAGAAACTCAAGACCACAATGGTTTATGTCACCCACGATCAGGTCGAGGCCATGACCATGGCCGACAAGATCGTTGTGCTCAACGCCGGCCGGGTCGAACAATACGGCTCCCCGCTCGAGCTCTACACAAAGCCCGCCAACAAATTCGTCGCCGGCTTTATCGGATCTCCGAAGATGAATTTCATCGAAGGCGCCGAGGCGAAAAAATTCGACGCCCACACCATCGGCATCCGCCCCGAACACCTCGCCGTCTCAAAAGAGAGCGGCACCTGGTCGGGCGTGGTCAAGGTCTCCGAGCATTTGGGGTCCGACACCTTCTTTCACATCGATGTCGATGGCATCGGCACGCTCACCGCGCGCGCGGCTGGCGATGTGCCCTTCAAGCACGGCGAAACGGTCACCCTCTCCCCCCAGGACGGCCGCATCTACAAGTTCGACGCGTCGGGTAACGCTGCCTAGCGTCGGATTTTTATAGAACACCATTCGAGGATCAGCGGCATCATGAGTGTCAGACTAGCGGCAAACTCCCTCTCCTCATTGCCCGGTTCGGTCGCGGTGCCGCGCTATGGTCACTCGGATCTCGCGGCGGGGATCGTCCATTTCGGCGTTGGCAATTTCCATCGCGCCCACCAGGCCGTCTATCTCGATGATCTCTTCAATCTCGGGGAAGACCACGATTGGGGAATCGTGGGGGCTGGCGTGCGCGCCAACGATGCCGAAATGAAAAAGATCCTCGCCGCGCAGGATTATCTCTCCACAGTGGTCGAGCAGGAAGCCTCGGGCACGACCGCGCGCATCACCGCGCCCATGATCGACTTTCTCGATCCGGGCGATACGGCGGCGATCATTGCCAAACTCGCCGATCCCGCCATCCGCATCGTTTCGCTCACCATCACCGAGGGCGGCTATTATCTCGATGCGGCGGGCGCCTTTAACCCCGCCCATCCCGATATCGTTGCCGACGCCGCCAGTCCCGAAGCCCCGCGCACCGTTTTTGGTCTCATCCTGGCCGGCCTCAAAGCCCGTCGCGCCGCGACGGTCGAACCCTTCACCATCATGTGCTGCGACAACATCCCCCACAACGGCAAGGTGACCCTGAACGCGGTGGCCGGGCTTGCAGATCTGTTCGATAGCGAAATGGCCGATTGGGTCCGCCGCTCGGTCGCCTTTCCCAACGCCATGGTCGACCGCATCACCCCGGCCACCTCCGACCGCGAACGGGCCATGGTCTCGGACGAATACGGCATCGCCGACGCATGGCCGGTGTTTTGCGAAACCTTCAGGCAATGGGTGCTTGAGGACAATTTCCCCTCCGGCCGCCCCGCGCTCGAAAAGGTCGGCGTCACCTTCGTTAGTGACGTTTCCCCCTGGGAGCTGATGAAGATCCGCATTTTGAACGGCGGCCACGCCGCCATCGCCTATCCTGCCGCGCTCATGGACATCCACTTCGTCCACGAAGCCATGGAACACCCGCTGGTCGCCGCCTATCTCGAAAAGCTCACCCGCGACGAGATAATCCCCGTCGTCCCCCCGGTGCCCGATACCGGCCTCGACGATTATCGCCGCCTGATCGCCGGACGCTTCGCCAATCCAAGGATCGGCGACACCATTCAGCGCCTGTGCCTGGACGGCTCCAACCGCCAGCCCAAATTCATCCTGCCCTCGGTCGAAGATCGTCTCAAATCGGGCTCCCCGGTCACCGGCCTCGCTCTGGTCTCGGCCTTCTGGTGCCGCTATTGCTACGGGGTCACCGATTCCGGCACCCCCATCGCGCCCAACGATCCGAACTGGGACCGCCTGCAAGCCGCCGCCATCCGCGCCAAGGACAACCCGAAGGCCTTTCTGGAGATGAAGGACATTTTCGGCACCGCCGCCGAACATCCCGCCTATGTCGCCGCCTTCACCAACGCGCTCGCCACGATCTGGGAATTTGGCGCCCGCGACACTCTCACCCGCTATATCCAGGGCAAGCTTTGATGGAGGTCGCGCCAGCCCGCCGATCAGAAGCGACCCGACCGGCGCTGGTCATTTTCGATTGCGACGGCGTCCTCGTTGATTCCGAACCCATCGCCATCGAGGTGCTTGTCGAAACCGTCGCCGCGCTTGGCGTCCACATTCCCACCGACATTGCCTATCGCGATTTCCTCGGCCGCACGCTCAAGACGGTCTCGGCCTGCCTTGCCACCGACCATGGCGTCACCATGGATGCCACGGCGCTCGAAGACATGCGCCAGCGCCTCTACGCCCGCTACAAAAGCGCGCTCAGGCCCATGCCCGGCATAGCCACCGTGCTCAACGCGCTCGACATCCCCGCCTGCGTCGCCTCGTCCAGCGTTTATGAGCGCATCGAAATCAGCCTCAAACTGACCGGGCTTTACGACCGCTTCGCCCCAAACATCTATTCGGCCACCATGGTCAAGCGCGGCAAACCGGCGCCCGACCTGTTTCTGTTCGCCGCTGAAAAGATGGGCGTCGCCCCCGCCGATTGCGTGGTCATCGAAGACAGCCCCGCAGGCGTCATGGCGGCGCAGGCCGCGGGCATGGCGGTCATCGCATTCATAGGCGGCAGCCATATCGGCCCCGCCGGTCTCAAACCGCAACTGGCCGCGCTTGGCCCCGATGCCATGATCGACGATTTGCACAATCTGCCCAATTGTTTAAGGTCGCTCCCGGTAAGAAGCTCGCGCGCCTAGAGGATTAAATGACCGCCCTTCTGGTTGCCGTCGATGTGGGAACGACCAGCGCAAGGGCCGGTATCGTCACCGCGCAAGGCGACATTCTGGGCCGCGCCGAAGCGCCCATCGAAATCCGCCGCGAAGGGGCCATCCGCGCCGAACACCGCTCGGAAAATATCTGGTCGGCCGTGTGCACCGCCGTCCGCGACGCCCTCGCCACGGCCAATGCCGATCCGGCCTCGGTCCGGGCCATCGCTTTTGCCGCCACATGCTCTCTTGTCGTTCTGGGCCGGGACGGCACCCCGCTCCCCGTCGGCCCCGACGGCGAGGAGGGGTGGGATACCATCGTCTGGCTCGATCACCGCGCCATGGCCGAAACCAGCGAGATCAACGCCACCGGTCATAAGGTCCTGCAATTTTCCGGCGGCGCCCTCAGCCCGGAAATGGAAATCCCCAAACTCCTCTGGCTCAAGCGCAACCTGCCCGCCATCTGGCAGAAAACCGGCTACATGTTCGACCTCGCCGATTTCCTTGCCTGGAAATCGTGCGGCACGCTCGAGCGTTCCCAATCAACCCTCACCAGCAAATGGAGCTATTTTGCTCACGAGCCCGATGGTTGGCCCACCGACTTTCACGCCGCCATCGGCCTTGACGATCTGCTCGCCCGCGCCAGCCCGCCGCGCACCGCGTCCCCCATCGGCGCCCCGCTCGGAACCCTGACCGCAAAGGCGGCGCGCGAGCTTGGGCTGCCCCCTTCGGTCGTTGTGGGCACCGGAATGGTCGATGCCCATGCCGGTGCCTTGGGCGTTTTGGGCATGTATGCCGACGATCCCCTCGGCATCGACCGGCATCTGGGCCTGGTCGCCGGCACCTCGAGCGCCGTCACCGCCCTTGCCAGGGATCCTCGCCCGACCCCCGGATTGTGGGGCCCTTACCACGGCGCGGTGCTCCCCGGTTTCTGGCTCACCGAGGGCGGCCAGTCCGCCTCGGGCGCCGCGCTCGATTACATAATCCGCGTCCACGCTTCGGGCGCCGCGCCCACTCCCATCATGCACGCCGAAATCATCAACCGCATCAAGCGCCTGCGCGAGACCGACCCCGATCTCGCCCCGCGCCTTCACATCCTCCCCGATTTCCACGGCAACCGCTCCCCCTTCGCCAATCCCGCCGCGCTCGGGGTCATTTCCGGCATGAGCCTGGATTCCTCGTTCGATGGCCTTTGCAAGCTCTATTGGCGCGCCGCCGTCGCCATCGCGCTCGGCGTGCGCCATATCCTCGAGACCCTCAACGCCACCGGCTATGCCATCGATACGCTTCACGTCACCGGCGGCCACACCCGCAATCCGCTGCTGATGGAACTCTATGCCGACGCCACCGGCTGCACCATCCACGAGCTCCCCGACGCCGACGCCATGATCCTTGGCACCGCCATGGCCGCTGCCACCGCCGCCGGCCTTTACCCCCACCTCACCGCCGCCGCCCACGCCATGCGCCACACCTCCGTCACCCGCACCCCAAGCCCCACCCGCAAGGCGCGCTACGACGCCGACTACGCCGTCTTCCTGAAAATGCACGCCCACCGGCGCGAGATTGAAGCGATGTTGTGAGAGGGAGACCTGACCTCATCCGCGCCGATCGCTTCCCCGGCGAAAGCCGGGGCCCAGCAGCCCAAGCCGAGGCACCAACGGCTGACGCAACTCTCATGAACCCCGGCTTTCGCCAGTAAAGCGCAGGAGGAAAGGCGATGTCCGTGTAGACTTAACTGCTCCAGCGGGGATCGGGACCGAATTCAGGGTGCCAAAAATGCATGTCAGTATGTTAAAAATAATTGACACAACGACAAAAACATCGCACATAACGCCAACAATATCTTCCATTGGGGCGTGTGATGAGCTTTCGGGAAAAGACCGCATGGATCGCCGTGGTGACCACCCTGGTCATCTGGACGGTCTATTTCTGGCAGGTGGGCGTCGCGGTGTTGTCCGGCACGCTCGATGGCGATGCAATCTTCTGGCTGTTCGTCTGGTGCTTTGGCATTTCCATCGCCATCATGCTGCCGACAAACATCGTCGCCGCGATTCTCGCCCGCCAGAACATGGACGCCCCGCCCGATGAGCGCGAACGCGAGATCGATGCCAGGGCCAACCGGGCTGGCCTGATCCTGCTTGAAATCCTCATGGTCGGCATCATCCTTTCGAGCGGCCTCGTCACCGATTTCGCCCGCCAGGCCTATGAAAGCGATCCAGCCGGCGCGACGGCGATCATCCTGATAAACCTTACGCTTTTCGCCCTGGCGTTCTCGGGGTTGGTCCGCGAGATCATCCAGATCGTCCATTTCCGGATGCTCGACTGATGGCCCGTCCCCCGATCACCAACCAGATCCGCCGCCTGCGTTTCGAGCACAACGAAATGACCCAGCAGGAACTGGCCGACGCCATCGGCATGACCCGTCAGACCGTCGCATCGATCGAACACAACAAATATTCCCCATCCCTGGAAGCGGCCTTCCGCATCGCCGAAACCTTCGGCGTGCCCATTGGCGAGGTGTTTTTCTGGAAGGCGGAGGAGAACCAAAAATGACAATCCCCACCACCATGAAAGCCGCCATCGTCACCGCTTATGGCGGACCTCAAGTGGTGGAAATCCAGTCCCGCCCAACCCCCATCCCGCGCGACGATCAGGTGCTCGTCAAGACAATCGCCACCACTGTCAATTCCGGCGATGCCCGCATGCGCGCCCTCGATGCGCCGGCCGGCATGAAAACCCTCATGCGCCTCGCCATCGGCATCACCCGGCCGCGCCAGCCGATCTTCGGCACCGAAATCGCCGGAACCATCGTCGCCATCGGCCCGAAGGTCTCGCGCTTTTCCATCGGCGACCATGTCATCGCCTTCCCCGACACCGGGCTCAAATGCCATGCGCAATATGTCGCCGTCTCCGAACGCAAATCCATAGTCCCAAAGCCCGAAAACCTCTCGTTCGACGAGGCCGCCGGCCTGTGTTTCGGCGGCACCGCGGCGCTCCACTTCCTGCGCAAGGCTGGCATCAAACCGGGCGAGCATGTCCTCGTCATCGGCGCATCCGGCGCCGTCGGTTCGGCCATGGTGCAACTGGCAGGCCATTTCGGCGCAACGGTCACCGCAGTCGCCAGCGCCGCCAATGCAGATCTGGCCCGCGGGCTTGGCGCTAACGCCTTCATCGACTACGCGATCACCGATTATACAGCCGTCTCGTCGGCCTATGATGTGATCGCCGATACTGTCGGTGCAACCGATTTCCGGCGCTGCCTGAATGCGCTTAAGCCGGGTGGCCGCTATCTGGGTATTGCCGGGGGGATCGGTGACATGCTGGCCCGCCCCAAAAACGGCAAGCGCCCCATCGCCGGCATGGCCGCACAGCGCCCCGAGGACGTCGCTTTTCTCGCCGGCCTGGCGGCAAAAGGCGCGTACCGGGTCGTCGTCGACCAGACCTTCGCCTTCGCCGATATCACCAGCGCCCACGCCCGCGTCGACAGCAAACACAAGCGCGGCAGCGTCGTCGTGCGCGTGGACGACTGGAGCGCGTCCAGCAAAAGCATGTCCTCGACCTGATCGGGGATGGCAACGGTTTTGCGGTTCGGACACGCCACAAAACAAAGGTTTAGAGACAAGGATTTGATTCAATCAAATCCTGAACGGCTCTAGCCGCGGCTTGACAGAACAAAATAAGAACCTCATGCTGGCTAGAGCGCTTCCAGGATAAGTGGGCACCACTTATCCGGTTCGGAAGCGCGACAAAACAAAGACTTAGAGCAATTTAAGCGATTCGAAGAAGCGCTGAAATGCTCTAGAACCAGAGGAGGTGCACCATGGCTCACATCGTTCTGTTTCATTCCATCCTTGGCCTGCGTCCCGCCGAAGGCGAAATCGCCGCCGTTTTCGAGGCCGATGGACATACCGTCAGCCTGCCCGATCTTTACGGCGGCAAGTCGGCTGACGATTACGACGCCGGTTTCGCGATCAAGCGCGAGATAAGCGACGAGGAGATTTCTGCGCGCGCCACCGCAGCGCTCGAAAGCGTCCCTGAAGATGCCGTGCTCTCGGGCGTGTCCTTTGGCACAATGATGGCCAGCCGCTTCGCCGCCCAACGCCCACAGACTGCCGGCCTTCTGTTCTTTGCGGGCGTCGCTCCCTGGTTTGCCCAGCCGCGCGCCGGACTGCCCGTTTCCGCTCACGTCGCCAAGCCCGATCCGTTCGATGACGAGGATTATTTCACCGACTGGCTGAAAACGTCAGGTAATGCCGATATCGCCCTGCACCGCTACGAGGGCGCCGGTCATTATTTCCTCGACCCCAGCCTAACCGACTACAACGAAGCCGCCGCCAAACTCTGCCTCGACCGCTCGCGCGAATTTTTAAAGTCGCTATAAAGCTGGGCCCTCTCCACCACCGTCATCCCGGGCGAAGCACCGGGATCCAGTACCCGCCAGCGCAGGCGGTATTCGTCGGGCCGGCACCATAACGCCATGCACAAAAGCGGCGATCGGGCTCTACCGTTCCCCTTCGTCATCTTCGGGCTTGACCCGAAGATCCGCACCGCCGCTCCACCCCCAACGGAAATGGCGTTGGCGCAGTCCTTGTCTCAAACCCCAGCGCCGCCCACCCACCATAGTCATCCCGGCCTTGAGCCGGGACCCAGTAACCCCAGCGCGCGTGTTCGCCGTCAGGCCGACACGCCCACCCGCACCGTCTTGCCCGCCTCATCGAACAGATGCCGCTTGGCTTTGTCGAATGTCACGAACACCTTCGAGCCCGGCGCGAAATAGTGTTCCCCGAACAGCCGCGCGGTCAAAAGCCCGGCCTTTTCGTTGCGCAGATACAAATTGGTATCGGCCCCGAGCTGTTCGATATGGATCACCTCGCAGCCCAGATCGCCGGACGTCTCGGAAACGCTCATATGCTCGGGCCGGATGCCGACGGTCTTTGCCGATGTTTCCCCAAGCGCCGCGCCATCGAGAAAGTTCATCTGCGGCGAGCCGATGAAGCCGGCAACGAACATGTTGGCCGGCCTGTTATAAAGCTCCATAGGCGTGCCGATCTGCTCGATCCGCCCCGCATTCATCACAACGATCTTGTCGGCCAGCGTCATGGCCTCCACCTGATCGTGCGTCACATAGACCATGGTGGCCGAAAGCTCACGATGCAGCCGGGCGATTTCGAGCCTTGTGTTGACCCGCAGCGCCGCGTCCAGGTTGGACAGCGGCTCATCGAACAGGAACAGTTTCGGCTTGCGCACCACGGCCCGCCCGATGGCCACCCGCTGGCGCTGTCCGCCCGACAATTCGGCCGGCCGCCGTTCTAGCAGCGGATCGAGCCCCAGCATCTTGCTGGCCACGCCCACCCGATCCTCGATTTCCGATTTCGCCGCGCCTTCCTGTTTCATGGCGAGGCTCATATTGCCCTTCACCGTCAAATGCGGATAGAGCGCATAGGACTGGAACACCATGGCGATCCCGCGCTTGGCGGGCGGGGTAGCGTTGACCACATTGCCGTCGATCTTGACCGTCCCCGCGCTCGCGTCTTCCAGCCCGGCGATGATCCTGAGCAATGTCGATTTCCCGCAGCCCGACGGCCCCACGAAAATCACGAACTCGCCTTCCTCGACCGAAAGATCGATCCCGTGCAGAACGTCGGTGGACCCGAAGGTCTTCTTGATGCCGGAGAGTTCCAGAGCGGTCATAGGTGTTGTCCTTGGATCGAAACATTCAAATAAGGGCGCATGCCGCCACACTCTCCGCTGATCGGCAGTGCGGCTGCCCGGTCCACCAGCCCGGCACCCTCCCCTTGACGGGGAGGGCTGGGGAGGGGTGTCGCCCCACGCTCCAACCTCAACGGCCCCATCACAAATCCACCGGCTTTCCGGTCCTTATCGATTCATCGGCGGCAATACAGATGCGCAGCGATTGGATCGCATCGCTCATATGCCGGCCCAGATCGATATCCTCGGTGATCGCCCGATAGACGTAATCCTGCTCGCGCGCACACAGCGCGTCGTGCCCCGGTTCGCCCTCCATCGATAACATCTCGTCCTCATGGACGAACTCTCCATCGCCGCCCAGATCGGCGCGGTGAATGCGGATGCGGTCGGTCTTTGTGTGGGTCTCGTGATCGGACGATTTCGCGCCCTCGTCCATGACGATCGATACAGAGCCTTTGGGCGTCATGATGTCTTTGACGAAAAACGCGGTTTCCGAAATCATCGGGCCCCAGGCCGCCTCGTACCAGCCCACAGACCCGTCGTCGAACATCACCTGCAAATGCCCGTAATTGTACATGTCGGGCGCAATCTCGTCGGTCAGCCGCACGCCCATGCCGCGCACCTGCACCGGCTTGGCGTCGGCGATCTGGCACATCACGTCAACATAATGCACCCCGCAATCAACGATCGGGGAGGTGGTTTCCATCAGCGTCTTGTGCGTGCGCCAGAACCGCCCCGCCGATTGCTGGTTGAGATTCATGCGAAACACATACGGCCCGCCCAATGCCCGCGCCTCGGCGATCAGCCGCACCCATGAGGGGTGGTGGCGCAAGATGTAGCCGACCACCAGTTTTTTCCCCAGCCGCGTCGCGGTCTCAACAACCCGTGTCGCATCGGCCACACTGGTCGCCAGCGGCTTTTCGATAAACACATGCGCCCCCGCTTCCATCGCCGCTATGGCATAATCCGCATGGCTGTCCGAATAGGTGTTGATCGAACAAAGGTCCGGCTTTGTCGCCCCCAGCGCCTCGTGAAAATCGCTCCAGTGCGGATAATGCCCGAGCCCTTCGGGAACGGAATCCTTGCTGCGCGTCACGACGCCCACGATCTCGTATCCGGGATGGTTGTGATAGGCCATGGCATGGGCCCGGCCCATATTGCCCAGTCCGGCAACGAGCACGCGTATGGGTTGGCTCATTTGACGGCTCCCGAAGTAATGCCGCGGATCAATTGCCGCGAGAAGATGAGATAGAGAACCAGAACCGGAACGATGGCCAGGGTCAGCGCCGCCAGCACCGCGTTCCAATTGGTCACGAACTGCCCGATGAACACCTGCGCTCCCAGCGTCACGGTCTTTGTCGCCTCGGCCGGCGCCAGGATCAGCGGAAACCACAGATCGTTCCAGATCGGGATCATCGTAAACACCGCCACCGTCGCCATCGCCGGCCGCACCAGCGGCAATACCAGCGTGAAAAAGATCCGGTATTCGGAAAGCCCGTCCACCCGCCCGGCATTTTTGAGATCGGCGGAAACCGTGCGCATGAATTCGGAAAGTATGAAGACCGCCAGCGGCAGCCCCTGCGCGGTGTAAACAAGGATCAGCGCAGTGTGGGTGTTGACCAGGCCCGTCGCCACCATGATCTGCAGGATCGCCACCGTCCCCAGCCTTATGGGGATCATGATCCCCAGCGCCAGATAGAGCGCCATCAGCGGATTGCCCTTGAACCGGTATTCGGAAAGCGCGAACGCCGCCATGGCGCCAAACAGCAGCACGCAGAACAGCGACGCCACCGTCACGATCAAAGAGTTCTGAAAGTAGAGCAGGAAATTGCCCTGGCTGGTCACCGTCTCGAACCCGATCAGCGAAAAGCTCTCGGGGCCGGGCAGGGCCAAGGGATCGGAAAAGATCGCCCGCCGGTCCTTGAAAGCGTTGATGACGATCACGAACACCGGAAACAGCGCGATCAGCGTGTAGGCGATCAGCACCGCATGCGCGGCAAAGGTCCGGGGCAGGGAGGTGCGGGCCGTGTTCATCAGAACTGATACCTCCGAAGCCGCGTCTGGATGCCGAACAAATAGATCGAGACCCCAACAAGGATAATCAGGAACATCATCGTCGCGATCGCCGAGCCCATATTGGGATCACCGAGCTGAAGCTGGAACCCAAAGAAGGTGCGATAGAGCAGCGTGCCAAGGATGTCGGTCGAAAAATTCGGCCCCGCCTGCGCGCCTTGACTGACATAGATCAGATCGAAGGCGTTGAAATTGCCCACAAACGTCAGGATCGAAATGATCCCGATGGTCGGCAGGATCAGCGGAAGCTGGATCTTGAAGAACTGTTTTGCCCCCGTCACTCCGTCGATTTCAGCCGCCTCGATCACCTCGTCGGGGATCGAGAGCAGCGCCGCATAGATCAGCATCATGGGAATGCCCACGAACTGCCAGACCGAAACCAGCGCCAGCGTGGTCAGCGCCGCGCCTTCCTGGCCCAGCCAGGGCGCAAAAAGGCTCCGCAACCCGATGGCGTCGAGCATGTTGGGCGCAATCCCCCACAGCGGCGACAGGATCAGCTTCCAGACGAACCCCACGATCACAAAGGACAGGATGGTGGGGATAAAGATCGCCGTGCGATAAAACCCCCGCAGCCGCAGATTGGGATTGGACAGGATCGCCGCCAGCAGCACCCCGATGGGGTTCTGCACGATCATGTGGATGACAAAGAACCAGAAATTGTTGGCCAGCGCGTTCCAGAAGCTCTGCGCCCAGCGCGGATCGAAAAACAGCGTAGCGAAATTGCCCAGCCCCACAAAGGCGCGCTCGCCCTCCACCGTATTGAACAGTGACTGAAACAGCGTCGAAAACAGCGGGATAATCATGATGGCGGTGTAGACCAGCACCGCCGGCGCCAGGAACACCGCGATATGCCAGCGCCGCGCGGGTTTGGACACTGTGTCGCGATCCACCGCCATGATGATTTTCCCCTCGGAAATTCAAGGGATCGGGCGACGGTGCCGCCCGATCCGGTTTAAAATCGATGGTCTGGTTCGATCAGTCGAACATGCCCGGCGTGTACCAGCTTTCGAGCCCGGACTGGATCGCCGCCGCGGCGTCTTCCGGCGTCTCGGTGCCGGCCAGAACGTTCGACGCATGCAGCCAGTTGTCGTTTTCCAGGTTCGGAGTGCCCCGCGACAGGATCGCGTAGGTCGGGCGGATGGTCGATTCACAGGTCTCGCGCCAGGAAACGAACTCGTTGGCAAGCTCGTTCTCGATGGTCACCGGATCGCTCGAGAGCCCGAAAAAGCCCGGAAGCGCGTTGGCGTAAAGGCTGGCGAACTCGGCCGAAGCGACCCAGTTGAGGAAGGTGCGGGCTTCCTCGGGATGCTCGGTCGCTGCGTTCATGCCGATCCCGATATCGTTGTGATCGGAGATATAGCAGGTATCCCCTTCAGCCGGCACCGGCGGCGGGAAGGCACCCAGTTCGAAATCTGCCTGTTCTTCGAACAGCGCGATTTCCCACGATCCGGCCGGGAAGATCGCCGCGCGGCCAAGCGTGAACAGGTTCTGGGAGTCCGGATAGGTCTGGGCCAGATAGCCGTCGCCTGCATATTCGCCCCAGCGGGCCAGGACCCGCAGCGGCTCGGTCCACTCTTCGTCGGTGAATTTGGCGTCGCCCGAAATCAGCGCCAGGCGGCCTTCTTCACCGGCCCAATAGGCCGGGCCGATATTGTGGTAGCCCATAGAGGCCGATTCCCACTGGTCCACAGCGCCGATGGCCAGCGGAATATAGGTCCCGTCTTCCTTGATGGCGTCGAGAACCGCGAAGAATTCTTCCTCGGTTGTGGGCTCTTCCAGCCCCAGTTCGGCAAAGGCGTCGGCATTATAGATAAAGCCGTGGATCACCGAAGCCATGGGCACGCAGAACGGGGTCGAGCCATCGTCGGTGTTCCATGCCGATTTGGCGACGTCCGAGAAATTGGCGATGCCTTCGAGATCGTCGAGCGGGGCCAGATAGCCCGCCTCGAACAGCGCCAGCGAGGCGTCGAACGGACGGCAGGTGATCAGATCGCCCGCCGAGCCCGCATCGAGCTTGGCATTGAGCGCCGCGTTGTATTCGGTCGGCGCCGTGGGGGCGAAATTGAGCTTGATGCCCGGATTGGCCGCTTCGAAGGCCGGGATCAGGGTGTTCTGCCAGATGGTCAGATCGTCATTGCGCCAGCTTTCGATGGTCAGCGTCACGTCCTGGGCCAGCAACGGCGTTGCGGTCAGGGCGAGAACGAACCCCGCGCTTGTGCATAACAGTCTCGATTTCGAGATCATGATGGTTCCTCTCTTTGTTGAACCCGTCCGGAAATCCTCCGGGCGGGCGTTCCCTCGTCGTGCAAGGTTTTATGGGCGGCCCATAAGGGCCAGTGCCTTGCGTACGACACCGCCCGATTGCGCGAGAAACTCTCGCGCCTCGGACAGATTTTTAGCGCCCGCCGCCAGAACGATGGCGGGCTTTACCTCGTTGCGGGCCATTTCCATCGCCCTTGCCGCATCCTCGGGGCCAACCCCGGCGATGCGCGCCACGATCCCCGTGGCCCTTAAAATCAGCTTGTCGTTGTCGGCGGTCACATTGACCATGAAATTGTCGTGCACATGCCCCATCCGCACCCCGATAAGGGTCGAGAGCATATTGAGCGCAGCCTTCTGCGCCGTCCCCGCCGCCATCCGCGTCGAGCCGGAAATCACCTCGGCCCCGCTCGCCAGAAGGATCGGCACGTCGGCTTCGGCCAGCAGCGGCGCGCCGCCATTTCCGGCAATCCCCACAGTCCGGGCGCCCGCTGCCTTTGCCGCCCGCAATGCCGCAACCGTATAGCGGGTCGTCCCGCTCGCCGAAATGCAGACAGCGCAATCCTTGGGCCCGATACCCAGCGCCTTGAGATCGGCTTCGCCCTGCGCTCCATCGTCTTCCGGTCCGCCGAGCAACTCCTGCGTCATCGCAAGACCGCCCGCCATGACGATAACGATCCTGTCGCGCGCAATGCCATAGGTCTGGGGAATTTCCAGCGCATCGGTTAGCGCGATCAACCCCGGACTCCCCGCGCCCACATAGATCAGCCGCCCGCCCGCCTGCAGCGCTTGAGCGCCCAGGGCGGCGGCTTTGGCGATCTCGGGAATGGCCGTTGTGACGGCATCGAGGCCGCGTTTCTGGCCATCGAGCAGGGCGGAAAGAATGGCGGCATCGCCCCAGCCGTCGAGCCCGGCATAGCGCGGATCGGCGTGTTCGGTGGCAACGAGCGCGCTCATCGCCAACCCTGCGCGCTCTGTCCGATCAGCATGTCGCCCCTTCGTGGCATGCACAATCCTCCTGTTCCCTCGATAATGCCAAAAAAATACCACTTGTCCAGTGGGGTGTTACGAAATTGTCTTGAAGGCCACCCTGTGGGGCACCAATCCGCCCGCCATTCGGGCGTTTCGCGACTTTTTACGAAATTTCCGATCTGCCAGCTTGGCCAATGGTCTATTATTGGTATTATACCCGCAAAGAGAGGTGCCCGGCGTTGCGCCGGACGAGGAGCGGTCCGATGAGTGCCACCATCGAGGACATTTTCAGAAAGACGGCCGGGGCTCCCAGCGGCGGCCCGCTCTATATGCGCCTGCGGCGCTCCATCGAGGACGCTGTCAAGTCCGGCCTCATCAATCCCGGCGATGCGCTGCCCTCCGAACGCGACATCGCCGCCACCGCCGAGATTTCCCGCGTCACCGTCCGCAAGGCCGTCCGGCACCTGGTGGCCGATGGCATCCTGATCCAGCGTCACGGGTCTGGCACCTTCGTCGCGCCCACCGTCCAGCGGGTCGAACAATCGCTCTCCAGCCTCACCTCGTTTACCGAGGACATGGCGCGCCGGGGCATGACGCTCAGTTCCCAATGGCTTGATCGCGGCCTTTACGATCCCTCCAACGAGGAAACAGTCATTTTGGGCCTTGGCGCCGGCGAAAAGGTCGCCCGCATCGCCCGCCTGCGCGCCGCCAATGGCAATCCTCTCGCCATCGAGCGCGCGTCCCTTTCCGCCTCGGTCCTGCCCGACCCCGATGCCATCGAAAATTCGCTCTATGCCAAGCTCGACGAGACCGGCAACCGCCCGGTGCGCGCCATCCAGCGCATAGCGGCGGTCAATCTGGGGAAAAACGATGCCGAACTGCTCGATGTCGCCCCCGGTGCCGCCAGCCTGCGCATCGAGCGCACCTCCTATCTCGCTTCGGGCCGGATCGTTGAATTCACCCGCTCCATCTATCGCGGCGATGCCTATGATTTCGTCGCCGAACTGCGCCTTCAGACTTAAAGGATTGCTTGTGCCCCAGACCCATATGAAGCGTGAAATCGCCGAAATCCCCGCCGCCGTGGCCCGCCTGCTCGGCGAGGGCCGCCCGGCGCTCGATGCGGCGGCCAAAGCGCTTGCCGCTGCCGACCCGCGCCTCATCATAACCATCGCCCGCGGCTCGTCCGATCACGCGGCGAGCTATTTCAAATACGCCTGCGAACTTGCGACCGGCACGCCCGTCGCATCCGTTGGCCCCTCGATCGCTTCGATCTATGGCGTCGATCTCAAGCTCGACCGCGCCGCCGCCATCGGTATTTCCCAATCGGGCAAAAGCCCCGATATCGTCTCCATGCTGCAAAGCGCTTCGCGCTCGGGCGCGACCGCCATCGCCATCACCAACACGCCTGCTTCCCCTCTGGCCGAGGCGTCCCATCACGTCATCGATATCTGCGCCGGCGAGGAGCAATCGGTGGCCGCCACCAAGACCTTCGTGACCTCCGCGGTGGCCGGTCTGGCCCTCGTTGCCGGCTGGACGGGCGACAAATCGCTGATCGGTGCGCTCGATGCTCTCCCCGACGCGCTCGAAAATGCGCTCTCCTGTGACTGGTCGCCCCTTGTCCAAGCCACCGCCAACGCCAATTCGCTCTATGTGCTCGGCCGGGGCCCCGGCGCCGCAATCGCCCATGAAGCGGCGCTCAAATTCAAGGAAACCTCGGGCCTGCATGCCGAGGCCTATTCCACAGCCGAAGTGCTGCACGGCCCCGCTGCCATCGTCCAGAAGGGGTTCCCCGTCCTTGCGCTCAGCGCCGACGACAAGGCGCGGTCCTCGATCCTTGAAACCTGCGCCCGGCTGGCCGGGCAGGGTGGTTCGGTTTTCGTCACCGATCCCCAGCCCGCCGCCGGCGTCGCGCTGCCGGTCGCCCGCACCGGCCATCCGCTGACCGATCCCATCGCGCTGGTCGTCTCGTTCTACGGCTTTATCGAAGCGCTGGCCCGCCATCGCGGCTTCAATCCCGACGAGCCCCCGCATCTGCGCAAGGTAACCTCGACCCTATGACCACGCTTTCGATTTCGGCACCGAAAATCTTTGACGGCCACACCTGGCATGAAGGCCGGGCGGTTCTGGTGGAAGACGGGCGCGTCAAATCCATCCTCCACCCCGATGACCACCCCCGCCAAGCCGTCGAAATCGATCTCGGCCACGGCATGCTGGTCCCCGGTTTCGTCGATCTTCAGGTCAATGGCGCTGGCGGCGTGCTGTTCAATGAGGACCGCTCAATTGCCGGTTTGGCCCGACTGTGCGCGGCAAACTTCCAGTTCGGCACCACAGCGCTCCTGCCCACCCTGGTCACCGACACGCCCGATGTCACCCGGCAGGCCCTCGATGCCGGCGCCGCTGCCCATGCCGAAAAAGTCCCCGGTTTTATCGGCCTGCACATCGAAGGCCCCCACCTTTCGGTCGCCCGCAAGGGCGCCCACAATCCCGAATATGTCCGTCCCATGGACGAGGCCGACCTGCTCGCGCTCATTAACGCCCGCCAGGCCATGCCCGCGCTTCTGACAACTGTTGCCGTGGAGTCCGTGGGCCCCGACCAGATCGCCCGGCTCGCCCAGGCGGGCGTCACGGTTTCCGTTGGACACTCCGATACCGGCATTGCCGGAGCGGTGGTGGCGTTCAAGGCGGGTGCAACCATGGTCACCCACCTGTTCAACGCCATGAGCCAGCTCGGCAACCGCGAACCGGGCCTTGTCGGCGCCGCGCTCGCCAACGGCGTGTGGGCCGGCCTGATCGCCGACGGCATTCACGTCGATCCCGCCGCCATCGCCATTGCGCTCCGCGCCAAGACCGGACCGGGAAAAATCTTCCTCGTCACCGACGCCATGTCGCCAATGGGCACGGACATGAAAGGCTTTACGCTCAACGGCCGAGACATCGTCCGCGCCGAGGGCGCCCTGCGGTTGCCCGATGGCACGCTGGCCGGTGCCGATCTGACAATGATCGACGCGGTTGCCTACATGCACAAAACCATCGGCCTGGGTCTCGATGAAGTCCTGCGCATGGCCTCGCTCTACCCCGCCCAGGCCATCGGCCTCGCCGACACGATCGGGCATCTGGGCTCGGGCACCGCGGCATCAATGGTGCACCTGTCAGACGATCTGGCTGTGGAAGGCGTCTGGGTCGAAGGCGATAAGGTTTTTGGCTGAAGCAGTTAAGGTCTGACCCCAGCCGTTCGCTATCCCTGATCTTCGCTTCCCCGGCGAAAGCCGGGGCCCAGCAGCACCGCCCGAAGCGCCAAGGCCGAAGGCAACGCACATAGACCCCGGCTTTCGCCGGGGAAGCGAAGGCAAGGATGCCGCATAAAACTTGCGTGCCTTAGCTGGCCTTTTCCAGCAAATCCACTTCCCCGATGGCGTCGGCCAGCGTCGTGCGGTCGAGCACGGCGCGCGTTGCGTCGGTGACCTTGGCGAAAACGTGCCGGATTTCGCAATCGTCCTCGCTGCGGCAGTCGATGCACCGCCGATAGGCGATTTTCGAGAGGCACGGCAGGGGCGCGATCGGCCCGTCGATGATGCGCAGCACCTCCCCGAAGCTGATCTCGCCGGGGGCCTTGAGCAGCAGATATCCGCCCGCCTTGCCGCGCTTGGACATCACGATGCCGTTGCGCTTGAGTTCAAGCAGGATCTGTTCGAGGAATTTTTTCGGAATGTCCTGCCCGGTGGCGATTTCCGAGATCATCAGGCTTTCGCCCTCGCCGGCGCGCGTCAGCGCCACAAGGGCGCGCAGGGCGTAGCGGGCTTTTTGCGATATCATCGACACGAGAGGCAGGCGCTCCTCATAAAAGGCGATTATGTCATAATTGGCCTTGCCCTCGGGCGCAACCTCTTGACCTTTGCCTGCTTAGGTATCCCAATGGCGCCAGATGGCGGGGAGGCTGGAAATGGCGCAGGCGACGGGCATAGGCGGAGTGTTTTTTCGCTCAGGCGATACCGAGGCGCTGGCCAGATGGTACGAAACCCATCTTGGCGTCCCCGGTTTCTGGGAGCAGGAGGCCGGCATGACGGTCTTTGCCCCCTTCCGGCGCGAGACCGATTATTTCCCGCCCGACAAGCAGTGGATGATCAATTTCCGCGTCGACGATCTTACGACGCTGATGGCCGATCTCAAAAAGGCCGGCATCGCCGTCGAGACCCGTGCCGAATGGGACACCCCCGAAACCGGCCGCTTCGCCCGCATCCACGATCCCGAAGGCAACCCCATCGAATTGTGGGAGCCACCGGCAGGCTGATTTGCATTCAGTTCGCTGCCCGCTCTTGTTCTTGCCAGGTCGGACGGAATCGCTGGCAAAAAGCGCCGGTAACCGTCGCGCCAAACGCCATCCGGCAGTCCGTACAAAAATTTTTTTGCCAATATTATCAGTGGATAGTACCAGCAAGTACGCCGGAATGGCCCGGAATTTGGCCGGTTTTTGACCGGATAGTCAAAAAAGGACAGCATATCTGACGTAAACGCCCCCCACATACCCATTGCGCGATCAAAAAAAAGACGCTTTGTTGCGGCTTCGGCGCGCAATGCTCCGGGGCCGATCCCCGCGCGTTGCTGGCCCCAAGTCGCAGGGAGGGATCGTCATGCAAAAAAAGATAACCCCTGCACATCGATCAACAGAAAGAGCTTAATCGTCTGACCGTGCCGTTTCGACATATTCGACCCCCAAGTCAGTATTTCGTTCCGGCCGTTGAGGCGGGGGCGTTTTCTGGATGATGGCTTCCGCCATCGGCGCCCGGCAACGGCGCCGATGGCGGGTAATTTTTCAAGGGGATTAACTCGATATGCGAAACACGCTCTCCGGCATTGCGGCGGCTCTTTTTGCTTCCACCATGCTCGTTGGCGCGGCCAGCGCCGAAACGCTGCGCTGGGCCCGTCAGTCCGATGCTCTCACGCTTGATCCGCACTCGCAGAACCAGGGCGTGACGCACACCTTCAATCACCACATCTACGAGACGCTTCTCGACCGCGATGTGGAGGGCAATCTTCAGGCGCGCCTGGCGACCGATTGGTACGTCAAGGAAGGCGACGAGACCGTTTGGGTCTTCGAGCTGCGCGAGGGCGTGACCTTCCATGGCGGCGAAGAGTTCACCGCCGAGGACGTCGTGTTCTCCATCGAGCGCGCCAAGTCCGACAATTCAAACATGCGTCAGCTCCATGCCGACGTCGAGAGCGTCACAGCGGTCGACGACTACACAGTCGAATTCCAGATGGCCGGGCCTTCCCCGCTCTATCCCAACAACGTCACCAACACCTTCATCATGGACAAGGGCTGGTCTGAAGCAAACGACCTCCAGGAAGTCCAGGATTTCGCGGCCGGCGAGGAAAACTTCGCGGTGCGCAACACCAACGGCACCGGCCCCTACGTTCTCGCCGAACGTGACCCCGACGTCCGCTCGGTCCTCACGGTCAACGAAAACTGGTGGGGCGAGGCTCCCTCGGTCACCGAGATCATCTACACCCCGATCGCCGATAACGCCACCCGCGTCGCGGCGCTCCTTTCGGGCGAAGTCGACCTGGTTCAGGACGTTCCCGTTCAGGATATCGAGCGCCTCGCGGGTACCTCTGGCATCAAGGTCGAAACCGGCCCTGAAAACCGTACGATCTATTTCGGCTACGCCATGGATGACGAGCCGCTCATCAGCTCCAACATCACCGACGAAAACCCCTTCGCCAACCCGCTGGTCCGTGAGGCCATGGAGCTTGTGGTGGACCGCGAGGCCATCCGTCAGGTCGTCATGCGCGGCCAGTCGATCCCCACTTGCGTCAACATGCCTCCGTTCGTGAACGGCTGGACCGAAGAACTCGATGCCTGCCCCGCGGTCGACGTCGAGCGCGCCCGGGAACTGATGGCCGAAGCCGGTTATCCCGATGGCTTCTCGGTCACTCTCGATACCCCCAATGATCGCTACGTCAACGACGAAGCCATCTCCCAGGCTGTCGTGGGCATGCTGGGCCAGATCGGCATCGACGTGACCCTGGCCTCTCGTCCGGTCGCTCAGCATTCGCCGCTGATCCTGACCAACGAGACCGATTTCTATCTCCTGGGCTGGGGCGTTCCCACCTTTGACTCCGCCTACATCTTCAACGATCTGGTTCACACCAAGGGCGATGAATACGGCACCTACAACATCGGGCTTTATTCCAACCCCGAAGTCGATGAGATGATCGAATCCCTGGGCACCATGACCGATCTCGACGCCCGCAATGGCGTGGTCGCCGATATCTGGGAGCAGGTTCAGCAAGACCGGGTGTTCCTCACCGTTCACGTTCAGGTTCTGGCCTACGCCATGCGCGATGACATGACCCTCGCCGTCCATCCGGAAAACCAGCCTTCCATGACATCGGTCGCCTTCGAGTAAGACGGTTGTTCTGACACGGCGCCGCGCCACGACTTTGCTTTTAAAGTGGTGGCGCGGCGTTTCGTTTATCCCGCCCCGTCCGGCCGCCAGAAAAGGCCGTGATTGTAGCTGGCGAATTTTCCGATAAAGTTCTAACGCAGCGCATTGAGGTCCGGGGTCGTTCCGGTCCACGGCGCAAAGCGTTCACGGAGACCACATCGATGCTGGCCTTCATTTTCAAACGGCTCGGGCAGTCCATACTCGTGATGCTCGCTGTCGCTCTGATTGCGTTCATCATGTTCCGCTATGTGGGCGACCCCGTCGCCTCCATGGTGTCCCAGGAAGCTTCGATTGCCGATCAGGAGCTTCTGCGCGAGCGCCTCGGGCTCAACGATCCGTTCTATGAGCAGTTCTTCCGCTTCATCGTCAACGCGATGCAGGGCAATTTCGGGATCTCGTACCGGCTGCAGACCCCGGTCGCCGAGCTCGTCATGTCGCGCCTGCCCGCCACCATCGAACTGGCGCTGACCTCGGCCACCATCGCCCTGGTTTTCGGCATTCTGGCCGGCGTCTTCACCGCCCTCAATCGCAAGAACCCCGCCGCTGCCGCCATAATGGCCTTCTCGCTGATCGGGGTGTCGCTGCCCACCTTCCTGATCGGCATCGGGCTGATCTACATCTTTGCCGTCGAGCTGCAATGGCTGCCCAGTTTCGGGCGTGGACAGGTGATCGATTTTGGCTGGTGGTCGACGGGTTTCTTCACCGAAACCGGCCTGCGCTCGATCATTTTGCCCGCCATCACCCTCTCGCTGTTCCAGATGACGCTCATCATGCGCCTGGTGCGCGCCGAAATGCTTGAGGTGCTGCGCCAGGACTATATAAAGTTCGCCCGCGCCCGTGGGCTCTCCAAGCGCGCCATCAATTTCTCGCACGCGCTCAAGAACACCATGGTACCGGTCATCACCATTGCCGGGCTTCAGCTCGGTTCGATCATCACCGGGGCGCTGATCACCGAAACCGTGTTCCAGTGGCCGGGCATCGGCTCGCTGTTTCTGTCCTCGGTCGCCGTGGTCGACGTGCCGGTCATGGCCGCCTATCTGATCTTTGTCGGCTTCGTCTTCGTGATCGTCAACCTGATCGTCGACATACTCTATTACGTCGTGGATCCGCGCCTGCGGGTCGGCGCGGCGAAGGGGCACTGACCATGAACGATATCACCCCCACCGCGCCCAAGAGCCGGCTCGCCCGCATCATCGATTCCGACATTTTCTATTCCTACCGCACCTCCCCGGTCGCCATCGTGTCCTCGATCGTTGCGGCGGTGCTGATCCTTGCGGCCATCTTTGCGCCCTTCATCGCGCCCTACGACCCCTTCAATCCGCGCACCCTCAATCTCATGAACGGGTTCACCCCGCCCATGAGCGAGAGCTTCTCGGGCAGCTACTTCCTGCTCGGCTCCGACCATCAGGGGCGCGACGTGTTCTCGGCAATTCTATACGGGTCCCGCGTCTCGCTCATGGTGGGGTTGTCGGCCATCCTGTTCGCCATGGTGCTCGGCGTGACGCTGGGGCTGATCGCCGGCTATCGCGGCGGGCTGACCGACACCATCATCATGCGCATCGCCGATATCCAGCTCTCCTTCCCCTCGATCTTGATCGCCCTTCTGATCTTCGGCATCGCCCGTGGCATCATTCCGCCCAACCAGCGCGAATCCATGGCGATTTTCGTCCTGATCTTTTCCATCGGGCTGTCGGACTGGGCCCAGTTCGCCCGAACCGTGCGCGGCACCACAATGGTCGAGCGGCAAAAGGATTACGTTTCCGCCGCCCGCATCATCGGGGTCAAGCCGGTCTTCATCCTCATCCGCCACATCCTGCCCAACGTGCTCGGCCCGGTGCTGGTCATCGGCACCATCGGCCTGGCCCTCGCCATCATCGCCGAAGCGACGCTCTCGTTCCTGGGCGTCGGCGTCCCGCCCACCCAGCCCTCGCTGGGCACGCTGATCCGCATCGGCCAGCAATTCCTGTTCTCGGGCGAGTGGTGGATCCTGTTTTTCCCCGCCATCACGCTCGTGCTCCTCGCCCTGTCGGTCAACCTGCTCGGTGACTGGCTGCGTGACGCTCTCAATCCAAGGCTGCGCTGATGAGCCAACCTGTTCTTTCCGTCAAAGACCTCTCGGTGGTCTTCCACCTGCGGCGCGGTGATTTCACCGCCGTCAAATCCATATCGTTCGATATCATGCCCGGCGAAGTGCTCGGCGTTGTCGGCGAATCCGGCGCCGGCAAATCCATGACCGGCACCGCCATCATGGGCCTTATCGATCCCCCGGGCGAAATCTCGGCCACCTCGATTACGCTCAGCGGTGACCGTATCGATGGACTCGACGAGGAAAGCCTGCGCAGGATCCGCGGCCGCTGCATCGGCATGGTCATGCAGGACCCGCTGACCTCGCTCAATCCGCTCTTTACCGTCGGCGAGCAGCTTATCGAAACCATCCGCCGCCATTTGCCTTTGGGGCAGGACGAAGCCCGCGGCCGCGCCATTGCGCTTCTGGCCGATGCCGGCATTCCCGATCCCGAAAGCCGCATCGATTCCTACCCCCACCAGTTTTCCGGCGGCATGCGCCAGCGCGTGGTGATTTCCCTTGCGTTGGCGGCCGAGCCCGAACTGGTCATCGCTGACGAACCCACTTCAGCACTGGACGTTTCGGTCCAGGCCCAGATCATCAAGGTCCTAAAACGCCTCTGCGCCGAGCGCGGCGTGGCCGTGATGCTGATCACCCACGATATGGGCGTCATCGCCGAGGCTGCCGACCGCATGATCGTCATGAACAAGGGCGAAATCGTCGAAACCGGATCGGTGGGCGACATCATCAATCGTCCAAAGATGGACTATACGATCAAGCTGATCGAGGCCATTCCCTCGATCACCGCCCAGAATCCCCGCTACGCGGCGGCGGTTGCCGAAGGCCACAGCTTCGCGTCGGAAAAGACCGACGAACCGCTTGTCGTCGTCGACGATCTTTCCAAGCAGTTCGACCTCTCGGGGTCGTTTCTGGCCCGCGTCACCGGCCGCAACCGCAAGATCGTCAACGCCGTCAATGGCGTCTCCTTTTCTATCCAGCGCGGCCAGACCTATGGGCTGGTCGGGGAATCGGGGTCGGGAAAATCGACCTGCGCCCGCATGATGGTCGGGCTTTTGCCGCCCACCTCGGGCACCGTATCCATCGAAGACACCGACATCTGGTCCAGGGGCGCGGAAAAAAAGCGCCGCTCGAAAATCCAGATGATCTTCCAGGACCCCTATGCCAGCCTCAATCCGCGCTGGCGGGTCGGCGAAATCATCGCCGAGCCCATGCGCGCCCTCGGCATCGCCCGCAAACCCGGCGAAATCGCCGAGCGCGTTGCCGACCTGCTCGAGCGCGTCCGCCTCGATCCGGTCTCCATGCGCAAATATCCCCACGAGTTCTCGGGCGGCCAGCGCCAGCGCATCGCGATTGCCCGCGCGCTCTCCAGCCAGCCCGAATTCATCATCTGCGACGAGCCCACCTCCGCGCTGGACGTTTCCGTCCAGGCCCAGGTCCTCGAACTGATGGGCCGGCTGCAGGAAGAATTTGGTTTGACCTATCTGCTCATCAGCCACAACCTCGCCGTCGTGCGCCAGATGGCCGACGCTGTCGGCGTCCTCCACAACGGCAATCTCGTCGAATCCGGCCCCGTCGAGGAAATTTTCGGCGCCCCCAAGGCCGACTACACCCGCATGCTGCTCGACGCGGTCCCCGACATCTCCAAGGTCGCCTGAAGCGCTCCGCAAGAGAGTTCACCTTCCCCGGTCGCCCCGGGCTCGACCCGGGTCCGGTAACTGGCATTCAAGATGCGCTCAGGCGCTGCCGCGTACTGGATCCGGGATCAAGTCCAGGATGACGATCGCCGCATGCGCCGCGCTTTGCCTCTCCCTTGAGGGAGAGAGCTTGCCCTCGACCCGATCGGGGGTCGGCTGGCGCAGCCAGACGGGTGAGGGGGCCTTTCCGTTCGGCCCCCTCACGCCGCCGCGCACACCTTACATTCCCCGCGTATCTCCATCGTCGTGCGCTTGACCACGAACCCCTCCCGGTCCGCCCAGCCGTTCAGCCTTTCGCGCACCACATCGTCGGAAAATTCGGACACCTGCCCGCATTTCTCGCAGATCGCAAAGGCGATCAGCCCTGAATCATGACAGTGCGGCTGCGCGCAGGCAACGAACGCATTCATCGATTCCAGCCGGTGCGCCAGCCCCATGTCGAGCAGCTTGTCGAGCGCCCGATAGACCTGCAGCGGCGCCCGCAGCCCGTCATCGCGCAACTGGTCCAGGATCGCATAGGCGCTCATCGGCGCTTCGGCCTTTTCCAGCCGGTCGAGCACCAGCGACTGGTTGCGGGTGAGATCGGAATGCGCACTCATTTCAGGCGGCTCCCTTGTTGCCCAGCGGAACGATTGAGGTGATGGCGAATACGCAAAGCGCCGCCACCACGATCGAGGGTCCCGATGGCGTATCGAAATGTAGCGATGCCCACAAGCCCGCCAGCACGGCGGCGATCCCGCCCAGCCCGGCATAGACCGCCATCTGCTCGGGCGTATTGGCCAGCCGCCGCGCCGCGGTGGCGGGAATGATCAGCATGGCGGTAATCAGCAGCACCCCCAAAATCTTCATCGATATGGCGATCAGCCCGGCCAGGAGCACCATGAACATCAGCCGCGTGCGCTCGGGGTTCAGCCCTTCGGCCTGCGCGATGTCCTCGGACACCGTCCCCGCCAGCATCGGCCGCCACAGCCAGGCCAGAACCCCAAGCACCACGATCCCGCCGCCATAGATGATGGCAAGATCGCCCACCGAAACCGCAAGGATGTCGCCGAACAACAGCCCCATAAGATCGATCCGCATATTGGGCATCAGCGACACCAGCACCAGCCCCAGGGCCAGCGTCGAATGGCTCAAGAGCCCCAGCACCGAATCCGCCGAAAGCGTGCCCCGCCGCTGCAAAAGCGCCAGGATCAGCGCCACCAACACGGCGATTGCGAACACCCCCACAACCGGCGAAAACGAAAAAAACAGCGCCAGCGCCACCCCCAGAATGGCCGAATGAGCCATGGTGTCGCCGAAATAAGCCATGCGCCGCCACACGATAAAGCTGCCCAGCGGCCCCGCCACCGCCGCCAGCCCCACCCCGGCGATCACCGCGCGCGTGAAAAAGCTCTCAAACATTGCCATCCTCATGGCTGCAATGGGGTCCATGCGCGTGATGGTCGAAATGGAGCTGCCCGGCAGCGTCGCGCACAGTGCCGTCGGGCAGATGGGAATGGTCATGCTCGTGGCGATAAATCGCCAGCGTTTGCGCCGCCCGCGGCCCGAACAGCGCCGCATATTCCCCACTCGCCGCCACGCTGTCGGGCGTGCCCTGGCAGCACACATGCCCGTTAAGGCAGATCACCGTATCGGTGCGCGCCATCACAACATGCAGATCGTGCGAAATCAGGATCACCCCGCACCCCGTCTCGTCGCGGATCCGCCCGATCAGGTCGTAAAGCGCCACCTCGCCGGAAAAATCGACCCCCTGCACGGGCTCGTCGAGCACCAGAAGGTCGGGCTGCCCGATCACCGCGCGGGCAATCAGCGCCCGCTGAAATTCCCCGCCCGAAAGCGAATGCACCTGCGCTTTGGCCAGATGGGAAATCCCCACCATCTCCAGCGCCGCGGCGATTTCGGCCCTGGTCCGCCGCCCCGTCAGCCCCATCAGCCGCTCCACGGTCATCGGCAGCGAGCGGTCCATGGCGATTTTTTGCGGCACATAGCCGATGGCAAGGTTCTTGGCCCGCCACACGCTGCCCTCGTCGGGCTTGATGATGCCCAGCGCGGTCTTGACCGTCGTCGATTTGCCCGACCCGTTAGGCCCGATCAGCGTCACGATTTCCCCGCGCGCGATTCTCATGTCCACCCCGCGCACCAGCCAGCGCCCGTCGCGTTTCACCCCGACGCTTTCGATCCTGACGATGTCGTCGCGTTCGGGGGCGGTAAAATTTTTCATGCCCGATCCTGGAAGAACTGCATTGACTCAAGCCGCAATGTTATAGCATTACATTGCCGTGTAATGTCATAACATAATCGTCCGGAGCCGTCCCGACAATGCCCAAAAATGCCTTCGTTCTTCTTGCGCCCGCCGCCCTCGCGCTTTTCGCCGCCGCTCCCGCGCTGGCCGCGCCCAATGTGGTCGCCACAATCAAGCCCCTGCATTCTCTGGTCGCTGGCGTCATGGACGGCGTCGGCAGCCCCGAACTGCTCATCGAAGGGGCGGCAAGCCCGCACGGCTTTTCCCTGCGTCCCTCCGATGCCGGCAAGCTCGAAAGCGCCGATCTGGTTTTCTGGATCGGGCAAGATCTTGAAACCTTCCTCGATGGCCCCCTCGATACGCTTGCCGCCAACGCGACGAAAATCGAGATGATGGATATAGAGGGCGTCAATATTCTCGAACTGCGTGAAGGCGGACTTTTTGAAGCCCACAGCGATGGCGATGAGGGCGAGGATCATGCCGAGGATGAGCATGAAGACCACGCCCACGAGGAATCGGACGACCATGCCGAAGAGCACGACCACGCGCATGGCGATGCCCATATCTGGCTCGATCCGCAAAACGCCCGCATCATGGTCGCCGCCATCGCCGACGCGCTGATCGCCGCCGATCCTGAAAACGCGCAAACCTACGACGCCAATGGCCAGGCCCTCGCCGCCCGGATCGATACGCTGCAGGCCGAAATCGATACCCGCCTCGAACCCGCCCGCGGCCAGTCCTTCTTTGTCTTCCACGACGCCTATCACGGGTTCGAGCAGAGCTTCGATATCGAGGCGACCGGCTCGTTCACCGTCAATCCCGAGATCGCACCGGGGGCAGGGCGCCTGACCGAAATCCGCGCTGTGGTCGAACAGCAAGGCGCTGCCTGCCTTTTCGCCGAACCCCAGTTCTCGCCGCAGGTGATCGAAACCATTGCCGAGGGCACCGGCGCCCGCATCGGCACCCTCGATCCGCTGGGCGCCGACATCGCCGACGGCCCCGACCTCTATTTCACCCTGATGAACGCCATGGCCGACAACCTCCTCGATTGCCTCGTTAACTGAGCCGGCTTGCCTGCCGGCCCCGGTCGCCGGGGAAAAGGGGCGGGGTGTCCTGTGGCACCCGCCCCACCCCGAAATCGCGGCCATCCCTGAGCGATGGTTCAGCAAAGCTTTAGAGCCCTTCAGCTCTTTACGGAATCGCCGTTCTCTTTCTGCGCTTCCCCGGCGAAAGCCGGGGTCCATGAGAGTTGCGTAGAGCGCCGGCGCCTCGGCTCACGCTGCTGGGCCCCGGCTGGAGTTTATCCCGGCGAAAGCCGGGACCGGGGCAGCGACGGAAGGGACCCAAAGGGCTCTGTTACAACCTGAACGGCTCTGGCGCGCTGACCTCCGCCACCTTCGTCGTCCTCGGGCCTGACCCGAGGACCCGCACCACACCCAGGCCCCCAACCTTGGCTCCCCCTTTCCATTCCCACAATCGCAGCTCTTCAATTTGCATTGTTATGTTATAACATTTAAAGAAAGACTCCCATGAAACCCAACCCCACTCTCTTCCGCGCCCTCCTGCTCACCGGCATTGCGCTCCCCGGCATGGCTCACGCCGACGAGGTCTCGATCTGGCGTGCCTTCGTTGCCGATCAGGCGCAGGGCATGCTCAGCGTCATCGATCTCCCATCGGGCGACATCGTCGACACCTTCGCGCTCAACGGCCCCGCCAGCCTCTATGCCACCGCCAGCGGCCAGCGTGTCTTTGCCGTTCAGGGCGGCGCCAACATCGTCCAGGCCATCGATACCGGCATCGCCATCGACGATCACGGCGACCATGGCGATATCGAGATCACCGCACCCGTCCTTCTCGATGCGGCCATCGAGGGCGAATATCCCGTCCATTTCGTCGAGCACCACGGCCAGATCGCCCTGTTCTTTGACGATGAGGGCGTTGCCAAAATCATCGATGAAACCGATTTCGGCACCGCCGAACCACGCCTGGTGGATTCCGGCGCGCCCCATCACGGCGTCGCCGCCGCCTATGGCGATTATACCCTTCTCACCGAACCCCACCCCGAAGACCCCTCGAACCTCCCCGTCGGTATCAACATTCTCGATGCCAACGACCAGCCGGTTGGCGAGACCCATGCCTGCCCTGGCCTGCATGGCGAGGCCAGTTCGGGCAATCTGCTCGCCATCGCCTGCGATACCGGCCTTCTTCTGGTTTCCGACAGCGCCGATGGCCCTCAGATCACCCATCTGCCCTATGACGAGGCGCTGCCCGAAGGCAAAAGCTCGACCTTGCTCGGCGGCGTCGGCATCCAGTATTTCCTGGGCAATTACGGCGCCGACCGCCTTGTGCTGATCGATCCCCATCAGCAAAGCTTCCGCCTTGTCGATCTGCCCACCCGCCGCGTGCATTTCGCCGTCGATCCCGTTCGGCCCCAGTTTGCCTATATCTTCACCGAGGACGGCAATCTGCACCGGCTCAACACCCTCTCGGGCGAAATAAGCGCCACCCTGGCGCTCACCGGGCCTTACTCCATGGACGGCCACTGGTCCGACCCGCGCCCCCGCATCGCCGTCGCCGGCGACGAAATCCTCGTCACCGATCCCAGCGCGTCGCAGATCCATCGCATCGATGCCATCGGTTTCGAGCCTTCGGGAACCATCCCCGTCGATGGCCTCCCCATGGGCATCGTCGTGGCCGGCGGCTCGGGCGCCGTCCACTGACCGAAAGGGCCGTCCTCGAGGGCGGCCCTTTTCGCCTGATATCGGGTATGGGGCCGTTACCGGATCGGTCCCTTGAAGATGAAAAACGCGCCGACCGCGATGAAGGCGAATCCGAGCAAATGGTTGAGCGTGAATTTCTCACCGAGATAAAAGATCGCAAACAGCGCGAAAACCGTGAGCGAGATCACTTCCTGAACGGTCTTGAGTTCGGCCGCGCTATAGGCACCATACCCGATGCGGTTGGCGGGGACCGCCAGCCAGTACTCGAAAAACGCGATCCCCCAGCTCACCAGCACCACGACCCAGAGTGCCGCTCCGGGAAATTTCAGGTGCCCGTACCACGCGAACGTCATGAAGACGTTCGAGGCAATCAGCAAGAGGATCGGGGCGGCGAGCGAAAAGAGCGAAGGCGCGGCGGCAAGGGCGGTCATGGCTGGGGTCTCGGGCGTCGCCACGATTGGCGGACCGAAATCGAAAGCGCGCAAAGCGCCGAAAAATCAAGCCCGAACTTTGTCCGGTGCGGCCAAAACGCCTCTGACCGGAGCGCCTAAATTTCGCCCCGTATCGCCGGCCGCACCTTTGCCGCATAGAACTCCTTGAGCGTGTCATGCACCGATCGCGGCAACGCGGGCAGATCGCCGGCCTCGGCGTTGACACCGATCTGGTCGGGCCGCGAAACGCCGGCGATGATGGTGGACACCGCCTTGTGGTCCAAAATCCAGCGCAAGGCGAAAAGGCTCATCCGCTGGCCTTCGGGCACATAGCCGCGCAATTGCTCGGCCAGTTCAACCCCGGTCTCGAACGGAATGCCGCCAAAGGTTTCGCCCACCGAAAACGCCTGTCCTTCGCGATTGTAGCTGCGGTGGTCGGTGGGGGAAAATTCGGTGTCGCGGGTATATTTGCCCGACAGCAGCCCCGAAGCCAGCGGCAGCCGCACGATCACCCCCACATCGCGCTCCATCGCCTTGTCCAGCAGGCTCTCGGCCGCGTCCTGGCGGAAGATGTTGAAGATGATCTGCAGCGTCGCCAGCCCTTCGTGCTCGAGGTAGATTTCGGCCTCGGCGATGGTTTCCACGCTGGCGCCCCAATTCTTGATCAGCCCTTCGGCCTTGATTTCGTCCATCCATCCAAAGATCTCCCCCGCGTCCAGCACCTCGCGCGGCAGGCAATGGAGCTGGGCCAGATCGATGCTCTCAACGCACAGCCGCCGCGCCGATTCCTCTAGGCTCTCGCGCACCCCGCCCTTGGTGTATTTGTCGGGATAGAGCGCCGCCGCCCGGCCCACTTTTGTGGCCACCACCAGCCCGTCGGGCTTGCCATAGAACGTGCCGATCCGGTGCTCGGAAAGCCCGTTGCCGTAAACATCGGCCGTATCCCAGAAATTGACCCCCAGCCGCGACGCATTGGCCAGGATCGTTGAGGCGTCGGTATCCTCGATCGGGCCGAAATCGCCGCCCAACTGCCAGGTGCCCAATCCGATTTCGGAAACCAGAAAGCCGGTCTTGCCCAATCGCCGCGTTTTCATGCCTGTCCTGCCTCTTTTGGTTGCCTGGTTGTCTTTGGTGATAAGCGAGCACGCCCTTCTATGCAATTGACGAGGGGTCCTCGCGCGTGGCACATCTAGAACCGTGTTGGTTCCCCTTTCGTTGCAAGAGTCGAAACGGGAAGCAAAAGGGAACACGGTGCGGACGACCCAATAGGGGCCAATGCCGTGGCTGCCCCCGCAACTGTAAGCTACGATGGATTCCGGAAAATCCACTGGCCCCTGGGCCGGGAAGGCAACCGGAAACCGCTGGAGTAGCCAGCCAGGAGACCTGCCAGCACACCGGACCGGCCCCATGAGGGGGCCGGCATATCGCGTTCGCACACGGAGGGTGTTGCCATGACGACTGCAACTGTTACGGCGGCCGGGCCGCTATCTGTTTCCCAAAGACTGCTCCTTGGAGTCCTGTTTCTCGTTCTCGGCGCCGTGTTCGTCGCGGGCACGGGCTTCGCCGGCGATTATCGTGCCCATAACGGCGCCCACGATACCCGCCACGCCATGGGCTTTCCCTGCCACTAATCTGGCGGGCCAGGGATTCAATCACATGTTTAGAAATCTGTTCTTCGCGGCGCTCATCGCCGCGTTGTGCGCCGGCTTGGCCACATCCATCATTCAGCAGTTCCGGCTGATCCCCCTCATTATCGCCGCCGAAAGTTATGAGGGCGAAGCCCCCCATGACCACGGCGAGGAAGTCATCGAGCCTCATTCCCACGACGAGGATGAATGGATGCCCGCCGACGGGTTCGAGCGCGCCGCCTTCACCGTGGCCGCCAATCTGCTCATGGCCGCAGGATTTGCCTTCGTCATCACGGCAGCTTCGCTCATCTTCAACCTGCCCATAGCCCCGCAGACAGGGCTCGCCTGGGGGATAGGCGGGTTCATCGTCTTTTCCCTCGCGCCCGCCCTCGGCCTGCCACCGGGTCTGCCCGGCATGCCCATCGCCGAAACCGGCGCGCGCCAGCTCTGGTGGGTGTTCGCCGCCACCTCCACCGCGCTCGGACTCCTCGCCATCGCCAAATGGCGCACATATTGGGCGGGCGCCGTCGCCGTGGTCCTGATCGTTTTGCCGCACCTCGTCGGCGCGCCCCAGCCCCCGCTCGAACAGACCGGCGTTCCCGCCGGCCTCGCCGCTTCCTTTGCGTCCGCCGTTCTGGCCAATGGGCTTGTGTTCTGGGTGGTGCTGGGTGTCAGCTATGGTTTTTTCAATTCACGCTTTAAAGGGAGGGTCGCATGACCTCGAAAATCCCAACAACCGTCATCACGGGCTTTCTCGGCGCCGGCAAGACAACGCTGGTCCGCCATCTTCTCGCCCACGCCAAGGGCAAGCGCATCGCATTGATCATCAACGAGTTCGGCGATATCGGCGTCGACAAGGACGTCCTGGCCGGCTGCGGCGATGAAACCTGCCGCGAAGAGGACATGATCGAACTCGCCAATGGCTGCATCTGCTGCACCGTCGCCGACGATTTCATTCCCACAATGAAACAGATCCTCGCCCGCCCCGATCGCCCCGATCACATCGTTATTGAAACCTCCGGCCTGGCGCTCCCCCAGCCCCTGATCCGCGCCTTCAACTGGCCCGAGATCAAGGCCGAAGTGACCATCGATGGCGTCATAACCGTCGCCGACGCCGCCGCGCTCGCCGAAGGCCGCTTTGCCGCCAATGAAGAAGCCGTCGATGCCCAGCGCCGGCTCGACGAAATGCTCGATCACGAAACCCCGCTGGGCGAATTGTTCGAGGACCAGATGGTCGCCGCCGACATGATCGTTCTCAACAAGACCGATCTGATCGACGCCCCGGCCATCGATGCGGTCGAGACCGAGCTGAAAAAGCACATGCGCCCCGGCACCCGGATCGTCCGCGCCGCCAACGGCCACGTCGATACGCTGGCGCTTCTCGGTCTTGGCATGTCCACCGAGGACAATCTGGAGGGCCGCGAAAGCCATCACGAACTCGAACACGACGGCGAAGGCCACGAGCACGACGATTTCGACAGCTTCTCGATAACGCTGCCCTCCGGCCCCGGCCGCGATCAACTGCTCTCGGCCATCGCCGATACGATCGCAAACCATGATGTTCTGCGCCTCAAAGGCTTTGCCGCCATCCCCGGCGCCCGCGCCCGCCTCGCCATCCAGGCCGTCGGCCCCCGCGTCAACGCGTATTTCGACCGCGATTGGCGAGAGGACGAAACCCGCGAAATCCGCCTCGTCGTCATCGGCGAAAGCCCCCTGGCCCGCGAGGCGATTGAGGCAAGCCTGAAAAAAATCGCCGAGGCGGCATAGAGATGACAGAACCCCGCGCACCGGGCTCCCATCTCCGGTGCGCGCCCCTTTCGACAGCTTTGCCCTGGAGTGAGCGCTGATGCACCTTCTCGCCGCCCAGGCCGGCGCCCTCCAGCAGGAGGGCGAGGCCATCGATCTCGCCCAAACCCCGGGCGATTTCGCCTTCGCCTCCTCGGCCGATAGCGAGCTGGCCATGCTCGCCGCCGCCGCCGACCGGGCCGGCGAGGATGGCTTGCGGCTGGCCAATCTCATGCGGCTCTCGCACAATTTCTCGGTCGATCTGTGGTGTGAGGATACCCTGACTCATGCCCGCCTCATCGTCATCCGCCTGATCGGTGGCTCGGCCTATTGGCCCTATGGCTGCGACGAAATCGAAATGCTGGCGCGGCAGAAATCCATTCCGCTCGCTTTCCTCCCCGGCGACGCCACCCCCGATCCGGTGCTTCTCGCCCGCTCGACCATCGCAGAAGCCGATTGGCACGCCCTGCACAAACTGTTTTTGACCGGCGGCCCCGACAACGCCGACGCCATCCTTTCCGCCTTCCGCGCCCTCGCTGCGGGCAAGTCAATCTCCCGCGCCCCCAACCCCTTCCCCGCCTTCGGCTTCTGGGACCGGGAGCGGGGCATCGTCGAAACCTTCGATCCCGTGACGCCCCCCCTCCCATCCTCCCCCGCAAGGGGGGAGGTGCCGTCCAGTGAACGCGGCGACGGCGTGGCTCAAGTGTCTGCGCGCAAAGAGCCCGTTTCTTCCCCCGCCAATCGGGAGCCCCAACCCTCTCCCCCTTCGGTGGAGGGGGAGGATCGAGCCGCGCCCAGCTTTCTCGCCAACGGGGTCGGCCATAACGTCCCCCAGTCGAGCGTCGAAGTTCCCTTGGCTTCTTCTGCCGACGGCTATCGTATCGGCACCGACGACTCCGAGCCCCAAAACACCCTCCCCTTGACGGGGAGGGATGGGGAGGGGTGCGGCCCCGCGCACCAGCCTTTCGTTCCCATCCTCTTTTACCGCGCCGTCCTCGAGGGCGCCGGCACCGCCACGCTTAACGCCCTCATCGACGGGCTGAAATCGCGCGGCCTTGTCCCGGTCCCCATCGTCATCTCCTCGCTCAAATCCCCTGATTGCGCCGGTTTCGTGCGCACGGCGCTTGGCGGGCTCCAGCCCGCCGCCATCTTCAATCTCACCGGCTTTGCCCTCGGCCTCAACGATCTGGCTGACGGGAAAAACCCTTTCGCTCTCACCGATGCCCCCGTCATCCAGCTCGTCCAGGGCTCACGCCCGCCCGTCATGTGGGAAGCAGACCCGCGCGGCCTGACCAGTAAGGACCTCGCCATGCAGGTGGTCCTGCCCGAAATCGATGGCCGCGTCGGGGCGCTGATCGTCGGCCACAAGGCCGAGGCGGTCTGGCACGCCCGCACCCAATGCCCGCTCACCGCCTTCACCCCCGAACCCGACGGCATCGCCCGCGCCGCCGACCTCGCTGCAAACTACGCCCGCCTGCGCGCCCAAACCCCGGCCCAGCGCAAGATCGGCCTCGTCCTCGCCAATTACCCCCTCAAAGACGGCCGCCTCGCCAACGGCGTCGGCTACGACGCCCCCCAATCGAGTGTCGAGATCCTCTCGGCTCTTTGCGCCCACGGCTATCATATTGGCCCCGACGACCCGGAGCCCCAAAACACCCTCCCCTTGATGGGGAGGGATGGGGAGGGGTGGCGCGGCATACTCCGCGACGGCACCGCCTTCATCGAACACCTCCAGACCGGCCCCACCAACGCCCGCCCCCAGCACGGCACTTCGGACGCCATCCTGCCACTCAAAACCTACAAGGGCTGGCTCGAAACCCTCCACCCCTGCATCCGCGAGGACGTCCCCGCCCGCTGGGGCGCGCCTGAAGCCGATCCCTTCGTGCGCGGCGATGCCTTCCACCTGCCGGTCAAGATCTTCGGCAATGTTGCCATCCTGCTCCAGCCGGCCCGCGCTTACGATGTGGCCGAAGAACTGAGCTTTCACGATCCCAACCTCGTGCCGACGCACGCCTATATCGCCTCCTATCTCTGGCTGCGCCACGCCTTCGGCATCGACGCGCTGATCCACAATGGCAAGCATGGCAATCTCGAATGGCTGCCCGGCAAGGCCAATGCCCTCGATTCAGAATCCTATCCGTCGGTGCTGTGGGGCCAGATCCCCCATTTCTATCCCTTTATCGTCAACGATCCCGGCGAGGGCACCCAGGCCAAGCGCCGTACCGGCGCGACAATCATCGATCATCTGGTCCCCCCTCTGACCCGCGCCGAAACCTATGGGCCTTTAAAAGACCTCGAAGCCCTGCTCGACGAATATTACGCGGCAATGGGCATGGACCAGCGGCGGCTCGAAAGCCTGAAACGCAAAATCCTCGATTTCACCCGCGACGCCCGTCTCGATCTCGATCTGTCTCTCCCCGAGGACGAAACCGAAGCCCTCAACCAGATCGACAATTTCCTGTGTGAACTGAAAGAAGCCCAGATCCGCGACGGCCTGCACATCTTTGGCCGGTCCCCCACCGGCACATTCGAGCGCGATCTGCTCGTCGCCTTCGCCCGCGTCCCGCGCGGAGAAGGGCAGGGGGGCGATGCCTCATTGATCCGCGCGCTGGCCGACGATCTCAAACTTGGCGTCGATCCCCTCTCGCTCGATCTCGCCGCGCCGTGGACCGGACCCAGACCCGAAGTCCTCACAGGTGAAAGCCTCTGGCGCTCCAACGGCGACACCATCGAACGCCTCGAAGCCCTCGCCGCCGAGCTCGTCACCGGCCGCGCCCCCGATCCCGCATGGACGGCCACCATCGCCGTCCTCGACACCATAAAAACCACGATCCGCCCGCGCCTAGCCGCCTCCGGCCCCAACGAGATCAAATCCCTCCTCGACGGCCTCGCTGGAAAATTCGTCGCCCCCGGAGCATCCGGCGCCCCCACAAGAGGCCGCATCGATACGCTCCCCACGGGCCGCAATTTCTATTCGGTCGATAACCGCGCCATCCCCACCCAGACAGCATGGGCGCTGGGCAGCAAGGCCGCCGAAAATCTCTTGAAGCGCCATTATCAGGATCACGGCGTCTGGCTCACTTCGCTCGCCATGAGCGTCTGGGGCACCGCCAATATGCGCACCGGCGGCGACGACATCGCCCAGGCCCTCGCCCTGATCGGCGCCAGGCCGGTCTGGCAGGGCGCCTCGCTCACCGTCTCGGGCTATGAGATCATCCCGCTCGCCAAACTTGGCCGTCCCCGCGTCGATGTCACCCTTCGCATTTCGGGCCTGTTCCGCGACGCCTTCCCCGCCCAGATTGCCCTCTTCGATCGCGCTGTGCGTGCCATCGGGGCCCTGGATGAACCCATCGAGGACAACCCCATCGCCGCCCGCATGCGCACCGACGCGCTGGCCATGATGAAAGAGGGCGCCTCCCAGAACGAAGCTGCCTTACGCGCCGGCCATCGCATTTTCGGCGCCGCCCCCGGTGGCTACGGCACCGGAGTCGGCAGGTTGGTCGAAACCGGCAAATGGGCCGAAAAATCCGACCTCGCCGAAGCCGTCCTTGCCACCGGCCAATACGCCTATGGCGCCCATGCCGACGGTCTGCCCGAAAAAACCCTCTTTGCCGCCCGGCTCAAATCCGCCGACGCCGTGGTTCACGTCCAGGACAATGCCGAGCACGACCTGCTCGATTCCGACCAGTATTATCAGTTCGAGGGCGGCCTCTCCGCCGCCGTGGAAACCCTCTCGGGCCACAAGCCCGCCGCCTACCACCTCGACACCTCCCGCCCCGAAACGCCAAAGGTCAGAACCCTCGAAGAAGAAATTGCCCGTGTCATGCGGGCCCGGGTCGTCAATCCCAAATGGATCGACGCCATGAAGCGCCACTCCTACCGCGGCGCCTTCGAGATCATCGCCACTGTCGATTTCATGTTCGGCTTTGCCGCCACGACAGGCGCGGTCAAATCCCACCATTTCGACATGGCCTTCGCCGCCTTCATCGAGGACGACGCGACCCGCGATTTCCTCATCGCCGCCAACCGCTTCGGCTATGACGAACTGCTCGAAAAATTCTCCGAAGCCCGCCAGCGCGGCTTCTGGACTCCCCGCTCCAACTCCGCCTACGCCTTTTTGGACGAAATGCAATGAATAGGCCCAACCTCGCCCCATTCGCCAGCCCAGCACCCTCCCCTTGATGGGGAGGGTTGGGGAGGGGTGCTGCCCCACGCTCAAGCCTTAACGTCCGTGCCACCAAGGACCACAAAATGACCGACCCACGCCCCAAGAAAACCGACCTGATGACCGAGGCCGAACGCGACGCCTATCACGCCGAAAAGATGAAAAAGAAAAAGGCCGCCCGCGACAAACTCGTCGAGGCCAACGCCAACGAAAAGGGCCTCTTGATCGTCCACACCGGCAAGGGCAAGGGCAAATCCACAGCCGCCTTCGGCATGGTGTTTCGCGGCATCGCTCACGGTTTCAAGGTCGGCATCGTCCAGTTCGTCAAAGGCAAGTGGCACACCGGCGAGCGCGATATCTTGGAGCATTTCCCCGATCAGGTCTCGATCAACGCCATGGGCGATGGCTTCACATGGGAAACCCAGGACCGCCAGCGCGACCTCAAAGCCGCCCGCCAGGCCTGGGACCGCGCCAAGGAACTGATCGCCGATCCCGATTACCAGATGGTGCTCCTCGACGAACTCAACATCTGCCTGCGCTACGATTACCTGCCCCTCGATGAGGTGATCGAAACCCTCAAATCCCGTCCCGCCGACAAACACGTCATCGTCACCGGCCGCAACGCCAAGGACGAATTGATCGAGATCGCCGACCTGGTCACCGAAATGACGCAGATCAAACATCCCTTCCGCGAACAGGGCATCAAGGCCCAGGCCGGAATCGAGTTTTGAGCAGCTTTCAATCGATATTTGCGGGATAGTCTCCTAAAGCGCGTCCAGCAAAAGTGGAAACGGTTTTGCGGTTCGGACGCGCGACAAAACAAAGATTTAGATCAAATCCGCGTTTCCATGAAAGGCGGATTTGATCTAGCCCGCCAACCCACCACCGTCACCCCGGGCGAAGACCCGGGGCCTAGTACACTCAGCGTTAGCGATCAAAGTTCAACGCTGCCGGTTACTGGATCCCGGCTCAAGGCCGGGATGACCTCGGTGAAAGAATGGTGACATGCCACCATGGGCTGAATGTCGATTGGCCCTAAAAGCAGGCCCCGTCCTGGGCCAGGCTCTGCCCCAGCCGGTTGACCACCGCGTCGAAATTGGGCACGTCCGCTGCCGGGTAGTCCAGCCGCACATTGGCGGTCTGCTGCCCGTTACAGACGAGGATCGTCTTGGCATAGAAAACATGCCCGCCCCGCGTTCCGCCCCACGCCGCCCAGTCGGGCGTTTCCGAGCGATAGGTGATCGCCCAGCCCTCGGCCTCCTCCGCCCCGATCCGGCGGCGCATTTCGGTCAGAAAATCGGCCCCCTGGCTCGGCCCGCCCCACGCGGTAATCACCGCCCGTCCGTTCGATGCGCGAAACCGCTTGCCGTCGCCGGCCATCGGGGCCGGCCCGTCCGCCGAGAAATCCGCCGGAATATCCACCGCCGCCCCGAATCGCGCATTGACGTAACGCGTCCACTCCGCCGCCGGAAAACTCCCGGAAACGCTGGCGAAAACGGTGATGGCAAGGACAATCTGGCGAAACATTCTGCGATGATTGCCCGCCGATTGTGGTTTTCGCAAGCCGGCTGGCCACCCCAGAGCGCGTCCAGCAAAACCATGTCCTCGACCCGATCGGGGATGGAAACGGTTTTGCGGTTCGGACGCGCGATAAAACAAGGACTTGGATCAAACCCGCGATTCGAAGACCCGAAGGGCCGCGCAAGCGAAAAGCGGATTTGATCTATGGTTCCGCTCCGGCCTCAATTGGCGTAAACAAAGGCCCCAGAACAGGTGTTTGGGGCACGGGCAAGTGAAAAGACCATCCATCGGAGACGTGGCGCGCCAGGCCGGGGTGTCGACGGCCACTGTCTCGCGGGCCATCAATTCGCCCGAAACCGTCACCGAAAAGACCCGCCGCAAGGTGCAGGAGGCCGTCGACGCCCTCCATTACGTGCAATCGGAAACCGCGCGCAATTTCAAGAAACAGCGCGCCAACACCGTTCTCGTCGTCGCCGCCGATATCGGCAACATCTATTATTCGGAGATCTTCCGTGGCATCCAGCGCCGCGCCGAAGCCTCGTCCTATTCCACCATCATCGCCAATCCCAGCCCCGGCGGCACCCAGGATCTGATCCTGTCCAATTTGCGCAACGCCAGGGTGGATGGTGTCATCATCCTTTCCGGCCACGAGATCGCCGACCACGACCTTTCCCTGCTGCAACAGCTTTATTCGGGCACCCCGCCCATCGTGGCCATGAGCGAGGAGCGCGGCTATATGCGCGTGCCCCACATCCTCATCGACAATGAACGCGCCGGCTATATCGCCGGCCGGCACCTTATCGAAATGGGCCACACCCGCATCGGCCACGCCTATGGCCCGCACCGCACCCCGGTGCGCCGCTCCCGCGCCAACGGCCTGCGCCGGGCGCTCACCGAAGCGGGCGCCGCCATCAACGACACATGGTTTTTCGAGGGCGGCTTTTCGGCCATCGGCGGTCGCGCCGCCGCCCAGAGCTTTTTGTCCCTCAAGGACCGGCCCACAGCCGTTTTCTGCGCCAATGACGAGGCGGCCATGGGCTTCATCTCCCAGCTGCACCGCTATGGCGTTTCCGTGCCCGGCGATCTGTCGGTCATGGGGTTCGACGATATAGTGCTCGCCGATAGCTATGTTCCGGGCCTTTCCACGGTCCATCAGCCCAAGGAAGAAATGGGCCGCCACGCCATGAACCTTGTCCTCGACATCATCGAGCGCCGCACGAAGTCCGACCTCCCCATCATCGAATTGCCCGTCCACCTTGTCCCCCGCGAGTCGGTCGCCCGTATCGCCTGAGCGGCGGGCCGAGGCCGCCCCCAACCCCTCCTCCTCACCGCCGTCATCCCGGCCTTGAGCCGGGACCCAGTACCCCGCAGAGTCAGCAGTTTTTATTTCGTTTCATACCCCCTGCAGCTGCAGCGCCGCTCAGTGTACTGGATCCCGGATCAAGTCCGGGATGACCGTGGAGGCGAGGTGAGCCCGTCCAAACCAGCTTCATCGTTCACCACCCACCCAACCTTGCCTATTGCCCGAACTCCTCCTCCCCACCACCGTCATCCCGGGCGAAGACCCGGGACCCAGTACCCCCAACCTCTCTTCCGCCCCCCATAGGCGCGCCGTCCGCCCCCCAACACATTGCCCATCCACCTCGTCCCGCGCGAGTCGGTCGCCCGTATCGCCTGAGCGCCGGGCCGAGGCTGCCCCCAACCCTTCCTCCTCACCGCCGTCATCCCGGCCTTGAGCCGGGACCCAGTACCCCCAGCCTCCCCTCGCTTCTCCTCAAGTCCGCCCCATCATCGAATTGCCCGTCCACCTTGTCCCCCGCGAGTCGGTCGCCCGGATATAGGCGCCGAAATCTCCACACCCCCAGCGTCATCTTCGGGCTTGACCCGGAGATCCGCAACCTCTGCAAGCCGCTCAAGACGTTCGGGCCCCACCGCTGCACCGGGCACCCAACACATTGCCCGCCACCCCCAACCATGCTAGGCGAAAAAACCGAACTGCCTCACTCAACTTAAATTCTGGCGTTGAAGACCCCGCTCGTATTTTCCAGCTCGCCTCGCGGCGATGAGATCGCCCGTCACGTCGCCCAGCTTCTGGGCGCGCCGGTGCATCTGTGCGGTCCGGGGCGCATCGATGCCGCCCCGCTGGTCGCCGATGCCTATCGCCAGCGCGCGCCCATCGTCGGGGTCTGCGCCACCGGCGCGCTCATCCGCCTGCTCGCCGCCACGCTGGGCGATAAAATGTCAGAGCCGCCCGTTGTCGCCGTTTCCGCCGATGGCAAGGTCGCGGTCCCCCTTTTGGGCAGCCATCGCGGCGCCAATGCGCTGGCCCGCTGGATCGCCGACGGCTTTCGTGGCTTTGCCGCCGTCACCGCCACCTCCGATACGCTTTACGATTTCTCTCTCGATGATCCGCCCCCGGGCTATGTTGTGGCCAATCCCGAAGCGGTGCGCCCGCTCATGGCGGCGCTCCTCAACGGCGAAAAGCTGCGCGTCGAGGGCCTGTCGGGCTGGCTCGAACTGGCTGGCTACCCGGTCTCGCGCGAGGGCAGCCAGGTGCTGCGCCTCACCGAAAGCCCCGCGCCCGGCCCCGGCCTTCTCGTCCACCCAAGAACGGTGGTCGGCGGGCTCGGCTGCACCAGCAGGGCCGAGGCTCGGGAGGTCATAACCCTTGTCCAAGCCACGCTGGAAGCCGCCGGCATCGCCCCAGGCGCTCTCGCCGCGCTGGCCACCATCCACACCCACGGCAAAACGCCCGCGCTTGTTGAGGCGGCCACCCATTTCGGGGTGCCCCTGCGCACCTTCACCCGCCGCGAGATCGACCGCGAGAAAAAGCGCCTCGTCACCCCCTCGGCCAGTGTCGAGGCGGCGACCGGACTTTCGGGCGTGTGCGAAGCGGTGGCCATCAAGGCGGGCACGCTGATCGTGCCCAAGCAGATTTCAGGCAATGTCACCTGCGCCCTGGGCAGGGCCGATACGCCCATAGACGTCAGCCGGTTCGGAAAATCCGCGTAACGCTCTTATGCGCCCGGATAACCGAATCCACAGCCTCCGCCTTTGGCAGATTGGGGCGCCTTATCACGATGATGGGGATTGAAAGCCGCGCCGCTGCGGCCAGCTTGCCCGCCACCTGCGTCCCGCCCGAATTCTTGGTCACCAGATGGGTGATGCCGCGATCCTGCATAAGGCGCAGTTCGTCCTCGAGCGTAAACGGCCCGCGCGCCGCAATCACCTGCCAATCATCGGGAAGTCCCGCCGGCACCTCGATCATTCGCGCCGTGTAATGACAGCCTTTCCGGGCCAGGAACGGCCCCAACTCCTGCCGGCCCACGGTCAGCAGCACCCGCGCGCCGCGGGGCAGGGCGTCCGCCGCGTCCTGGGCAGTGCCCACCTCGACCCAGGTCGTGCCATCGGGCTTTTGCCAGGCCGGGCGTTCGAGACGAAGCAGCGGCACCTCGGCGTCCAGCGCTGCGGCAACGCAATTGATTGAAATCTGTGCCGCAAAAGGGTGGGTGGCATCGACCAGCATGTCGATACAATTGTCCCTTATATATCGGGCCAGCCCCTCCCTGCCGCCAAATCCCCCGATCCGCACGATACCGGGCGGAAAGCGCGGCGTACCGGTCCGCCCGGCCAGCGAGGTGATGACGTCGTAACCGGCATCGACCAGCAGGCCCGCGAGTTCGCGCGCCTCGGTGGTGCCGCCAAGGATCAATATGCGCCTGCCAATGGTGTCGCGATTGCCCATATCCATGGCATAGACTTATACAGCGCTACGAAAAAGGAAATGGGGATTCGCGTGTTCGGCTGGCTCAGGCGCAAACCGGTGGAAAATGGCCATTTTGCCGCCCTCGATTCCGCACGCTTCCCGGTCTTTGCGCCCGGTTCGGTCTGGCTGGTCGGCGCCGGCCCCGGCGCGCCCGGCCTCATCACGCTTTTGGGCTACCACGCCCTTGGGCAGGCCGATGTCATCGTCCATGACGCGCTTGTCGGTCCCGGCCTTCTCGATATGGCCAATCCGAAAGCCGAAAAAATCTATGCCGGCAAGCGCGGCGGCAAGCCTTCGCCCAAACAGGCCGACATCACCTTAAAACTCGTCGAGCGCGCCCGCGCCGGAAAACGTGTGCTGCGGCTCAAGGGCGGAGATCCCATGATGTTCGGGCGCGGCGGCGAGGAGGTCCAGACCCTTGCCCGTGAGAACATCCCCTTCCGCATCGTCCCCGGCATCACGGCGGGCATCGGCGGGCTGGCCTATGCCGGCATCCCCGTCACCCATCGCGATACCAATCACACGGTGATTTTCCTCACCGGCCACGACGAAAAGGGCGGCATCCCGCAGGGCGTGGATTGGGCTGCCATCGCCACGGCGTCCCCGGTCATCGTCATGTACATGGCCGTAAAACATCTCCCTTCGATCGCCGAAAAACTGATCGCCGCCGGCCGCGATCGGGCCGATCGCCTCGCCATCGTCTCCAACGCCGCCTTGCCCGATCAAACCGTTCTCGAATCGACCCTGGGCCGGGCAGGGGAGCTGGCCAACGCCAACGTGCCCACCCCGGCCATCATCGTCCTCGGCCCCGTCTCACGCTATCGCGAAACCTTCGACTGGTACGCAGGCGCCCTGCGGGAGAACCCGATTGGCTAAAGCACTCCGCCTCGCGGCGCTCGCGGTTTCCCCAACACCCGCCCACCCCCAATCCCAGCGCCCCTCCGCGCTCGTGGCCTCCTCCACGCCCACCCACCCCGCGATGCTGGTGGTTGGCCCCACGCCCACCCACCCCCCGTCGCTTCCCCGGCGAACGCCGGGGCCCATGAGCCTCGCCACGACCTCCCGCGCATGGGCCAGCCCTGCTGGACCCCGGTTTTCACCGGGGCAGCAAACCGAGGCAGGCCGCGTCGGCGCTTTGGAAGCAGCGGTTTCGGCAAGGTCGCCGGTCGCATCCGTCTTGTCGGGGACGCAACTCCTCTATCCCTCGGCACCCATGCCTTTCTCCACGCCCGCCCACCCCCCATCGCTTCCCCGGCGAAAGCCGGGGCCCATGCGCGTCGCCACGAACTCCGGCGTATGGGCCATTGCTGCTGGACTCCGGCTGGAGTTTATCCCGGCGAAAGCCGGAACCGGGAAGAAAGGCGGCGTAACCCCGCACCAACGGCGTTTGACCGCGCGCGAGGCGAAAAATGACTGACCCATCCCCCCGCGGCTTCATCGTCGCCGCCCCGCGCTCGGGCTCGGGCAAGACCGCCATAACGCTCGGCATCGCCCGTGCGCTCGCCAATTCGGGCTATCGCGTCGCCGCGGCCAAGACCGGCCCGGATTATATCGATCCTGCATTTCTCTCGAGAGCGGCCGGCGGCGCCGCGATCAATCTCGACCCATGGGCCATGGACGCCGCCACGCTCAAGGCCCGCGCCGCCCATCACGTCCACGGTCACGATACCCTCCTGATCGAAGGTGTCATGGGCCTTTTCGATTCCGCCATCGACGGCAAAGGCTCCACAGCCGATCTCGCCGCAACGCTCGACCTGCCCGTCATCCTCGTCATCGATTGTGACCGTCAGGCCCAGTCCGTCGCAGCCCTCGTCCACGGCTTCGCCTCATGGCGCGAGGACGTCACCATCGTGGGCGTCATTCTCAACAAGGTGGCGTCCGACCGCCACAAGACCATGCTGCGCTCGGCGCTGGGCAAGACCGCCATCCCCTGCCTTGGCGCCATCCCCCGCCGCGCCGATCTCGCGCTCCCCGAACGCCATCTCGGCCTCGTCCTGCCCGGCGATATCGAGGGCATAGACGATTATCTGGCCCGCGCCGGATCGATAATGACCACCCATCTCGATTTCCGCCTGCTCGGCGCCATCGCCGCGCCGGTCATGGCCGCCGCGCAGATCCCGAGCCTTCCCCCTCTGGGCCAGCGCATCGCCATCGCCCGCGACGCGGCCTTTGCCTTTATCTATCCCCACCTTCTCGAAAGCTGGCATACTGCCGGCGCATCGCTGAGCTTTTTTTCGCCCCTGGCAAACGAAGCGCCCGATAAAGATGCCGACGCGGTTTTCCTCCCCGGCGGCTATCCTGAACTGCACGGCGCAACCCTCGCCGCCGCTTCGGGCTTTAAATCGGGCCTCCGGTCCGCCCGCGATCGTGGCGCGCTGATCTATGGCGAATGCGGTGGCTATATGGTCCTGGGGCAAACCCTTACGGACAAATCGGGGGCCACTTACCCCATGACGGGCCTCCTGCCGGTCTCAACCGCCATCGACCGCCCCAGACGTGTTCTCGGCTATCGCCGTCTCACCCATTCCTCGCCATTGCCATGGCCGGAAAAACTGTGCGCGCACGAATTTCATTATTCGCGGCAATATTTCCCCAATGTTGAGCAATCTGGGGCCACCGAGCACTCAACTCCATACCTTTTACCGCCATTGTTTGGCGCGTTTGACGCCCTTGGTACCCCTCTCGATCCAATGGGCTGCGTGCTCGAAAATGTCATGGGCTCCTATGCCCACATCATTGAAGGCGCCCCGCAATGACCCGCGCCATCATGGTCATGGGCACAGGGTCTGACGTCGGTAAGTCCTTGATTGTAGCGGGACTTTGCCGCGCCTTTGCCAATCGCGGCCTCGCGGTCGCGCCCTTCAAGCCCCAGAACATGTCCAACAACGCCGCCGTCACATCCGATGGCGGCGAGATCGGCCGCGCCCAGGCCCTGCAGGCCAAAGCCGCCCGGCAACAGCCCACAACCCTGATGAACCCGGTCCTGCTCAAGCCGGAAAAAGACACGGGTTCTCAAGTGGTTATCCGGGGCCAGCGCGTGGCCTCAATGTCCGCACGCGATTATTTCAAAAATCGATCCCAATTTATGCCCGCCGTCCTCGACGCCTTTAAACTGCTTGCTGCCCAGAACGATCTCGTCATCGTCGAGGGCGCCGGCAGTGCATCGGAAATAAACCTCCGCGACGGCGATATCGCCAATTTCGGTTTCGCGCAGGCGGCAAAAATTCCGGTAATTCTTGTCGGCGATATTCATCGCGGCGGCGTCATCGCGTCCCTTGTCGGCACCTTCGCCGTCATCGACCCCGCCGATGCCGATTTGATCGCGGCGACGCTGGTCAACAAATTCCACGGCGACCCGACCCTGTTCGAAGCCGGCAAAACCTTCGTACAAACCCGTACGTCGCGCCCCTGTCTCGGCGTCGTCCCCCATTTCCCCGCCGCCGGCCGCCTGCCGGCCGAAGATGCATTAGCCCTTGAAAATATTGAGCAAAATAGCGGTGAGACCGTCATCGCCGTGCCCCGGCTGGCCCGCATCGCCAATTTCGACGACCTCGATCCCCTCCGCGCCGAACCCGGCGTCCGCCTCGTCATCGTCCAGCCCGGCCAGCCCATCCCGCGCGAGGCAAAGCTCGTCATCCTCCCCGGATCGAAAGCCACCCGCGCCGATCTCGATTTCCTCCGCCAGCAGGGCTGGGACATCGACATCGCCGCCCATATCCGCTCGGGCCGCCATGTGCTGGGCATCTGCGGCGGCTATCAGATGCTCGGTACCTCGGTCGCCGATCCCGACGGCATCGAGGGAAAACCCGGTCAAACTCAAGGACTTGGCCATCTCGACATCGCCACCCGGCTCGAAGGGGGCAAGCAGCTCCGCCTCGAAACCGCCACCCACGCCGCCTCAGGCTTGCCGCTCACCGGCTACCACATGCATATGGGCGTGAGCACCGGACCCGAGACAGCGCGCCCCTTCGCCCATGTCGACGGCGCTCCCGAAGGCGCCCGCTCGGCGGACGGCAAAATCATGGGCACCTATCTCCACGGCCTGTTCGCCGCTGACGCCTTCCGCCGCCAATTCCTTGCAAACCTTGGCATTTCCACCGATCCGCTGCTCGATTTCGATCGCCTGATCGACCAGACCCTTGACGATCTGGCCGCCCATATCGAGACCCATCTCGACCTCGACGCCATCCTCGCCCTCGCCCGGGAGCCGCAATCGTGATCGCCTTCCTCGCCGCAATCCTCGAACGCTTCGTCGGCTACCCCGCCTGGCTCACCGACAGGATCGGCCATCCGGTCATCTGGATCGGCCGGCTGATCGAGGCTCTGGACAACCGCTACAACGATCCCGAAAAATCATTTGAATCCCGGCGCATAGCCGGCATCGTCGCCATCACCACAGTAGTCCTTGCGACCCTCGTCATCACCCTCGGGGTCCAGCAAATCCTGCGTTTCCTGCCGTTCGGCTGGCTCATCGAAGTCGTTCTGGCCTCGACCCTGATCGCCCAGAAGGGCCTGCGCGACGCCGTCCTCGCCGTCGCCCGCGCGCTCGATCAACAGGGCGTGGAAGGCGCCAGGCGCGAAGTTGCCAACATCGTCGGCCGCGACACCGCCGATCTCGATCAGGCCGAAATCTCCCGCGCCGCCATTGAAACTCTTGCGGAAAACAGCTCCGACGGCGTCATCGCGCCCCTGTTCTTCCTCGCCCTGTTCGGTCTGCCCGGCGCCGCCATCTACAAGGCCATCAACACGGCAGATTCCATGATCGGTCATCGCTCCGAGCGCCACGCCGCCTTCGGCTGGGCGTCTGCAAAGCTCGACGATCTGGTCAATTTCATCCCCGCGCGCCTCACGGCTGCCTTGTTCGCTCTCGCCGCGCGTTCCCTACCCGCCGCTGATTCAAGAGCGGCCTGGGAAACAGCCCGCCGCGACGCCCCCAACCACGCCTCCCCCAACGCCGGCTGGCCAGAAGCCGCCATGGCCGGAGCGCTCGGTTTCGGCCTCGGTGGACCGCGCGCCTATAACGGCGAAACGCTCGAACTGCCGAAAATGGGTGAGGGCAAACGCACCCTCACCGCCGACGATATCGCAACAGCCATAGGCCTTTACGACAGGGCCATGCTCATCGCGCTGGGCATCCTCGCCATATGGGCGCTGCTCTCGATCGTCTTTTAAAGCTTGGGGGCCTTGCCCTTGACCACCATGGGCAGCCCCGCCACCACGAAATAAACGTGCTCGCAGATCCCCGCCAACTCCTGATGAGCCGCCCCGGTCAGGTCCCGGAACGTGCGCGCCAGCGCATTGTCGGGCACGATCCCCAGCCCCACCTCGTTGGAAACAAGGATCACCTGCGTATCGGCGATATTTTCCAGCACTTCCACCAGCAGATCGACCTCTTCGGCCACATCGCGCTCCATGCTCAAGAGATTGGTGATCCACAGCGTCAGGCAATCGACCAGAATCACGTCATGGGCCTGCGCTGCCGCAAACAGCGCCTGCGGCAATTCCAGCGGCTCCTCTATAGTCGCGAACCGCCCTTCGCGGGCGCGCCGGTGGGCCGAGACCCGTTCGATCATCTCATCGTCCAGCGCCTCGGCGGTGGCCAGATAGGCCGGCGTCGAACCGGCTCTCAGCGCCATCCGCTCGGCCAGAGCGGTCTTGCCCGAACGGGTCCCGCCCAGAACCAGGATGTGATCTGCCAAATCTATGCCCTCCGCAAACTGTGTCCGATAAAAATGGCGCGGCCCACGACGCGCTTCAACCAGCCTGATTGGCCCATGGGGCCGATTTACGATTTGACCTCATAATACTTTCGTCCTATGCGCAAGCGCAGTATGGTCCGCCGCGAAAACGGGGAGCTGATCCGATCGTGCCAAAATACTTCCTCGGCGTTGATGGCGGCGGCACCAATTGCCGCATCCGCCTCGCCGATGCCAACCTGCAAACGCTCGCCGAAGCCCGCGGCGGACGCTCCAATCTCCAGCTCGAAGGCGGCGACCCGGCCTATGCGTCCATCCAGGAAGGCACAAGGCAGGTGTTTGCGCTGGCCGGGCTCGACTACGCGGAAACCGCCAGGACAGAAGCCTGTTTCGGCATGGCCGGTGCCCGGCTCCCCTCGGCGCGCGAGGCGTTCGCGCTGCGCCCATGGCCCTTCGCCAATGTCACCGTCTATGACGATATCGACATTGCCCGCGCCGGTGCCCATGAGGGCGAGGATGGCGCGGTGATCATCGTCGGCACCGGCTCGGCCGGCATGGCACTGGTCGATGGCCAGCGCTTCCAGGTCGGTGGCTGGGGTTTTCACATCGGCGACCAGATGTCGGGCGCCATTCTGGGCCGCGAACTCGTGCGCTATACGGTCGAAGCCAATGACGGGTTGATCGAAACCTCGACCCTGACCGACGCCGTTCTCGCTCAGCTCGGCGGTGATCTCAACGCGGTCATGGCCTGGAGTTTCGACAAGCGCCAGCCTGCAGATTACGGCGCGTTGATGCCGCTTTTCATCGAATATTTTGAAAAAGGCGATCCCGTCGCCGCCGAGCTTATGGAAATCGAGCTTGGCTATATCGATCGCTATGTGTCTTATTTCAAATCCTGTGGTGCAGACAGACTGGCCATTGTCGGCGGATTTGGTCAAAGGCTGATGCCTTTGCTCGAAATCCGATATGGCGATTACGTCTCTCTGCCCCGCGCCGAACCTTTGCATGGCGCTGTGATCCTGGCCCGCCAGAACGCTGCCCGCTAGTTTTTAAAATGACGGAGGCCCGTCCTTGTCCGCTCGCATTATTCCGGTCCAGCCATTTGACTATGTTGTGTTCGGTGCCACTGGTGATCTGACCCGGCGCAAGCTGATCCCGGCGCTTTATCATCGTTTTGCAGACGGCCAGTTCGATGAACGCTCGCGCATCATCGGCGTGTCGCGTTCGGCGCTCTCTGATGCCGATTTCCAGAAATTCGCCCGCGACGCGGTCACCGAATTTGTCGAAAAGGCCGATCAGCACAAGGATGTTATCGCCCGCTTCATCTCGTGCTTTTCCTATATCGCCAACGATGTGACCGACAAGCAAGGCTGGGCCGACCTCGAAAAGGCCCTGCGCACCGATCCGGAAATCGAGCGCGCCTTCTATCTTGCCGTGGCCCCCTCGCTGTTCGGGCCGATCTGCGATTATCTCGACAACAAGGGCTATTGGCGCCGCGACGCCCGCGTCGTTGTGGAAAAGCCTCTGGGCCAGGATCTCGAATCCTCGATGGAGATCAACGACGCGATTTCCGAGGTCTTCGCCGAAGATCAGGTTTACCGCATCGATCACTACCTCGGTAAGGAAACCGTCCAGAATCTTCTGGCGTTGCGTTTCGGCAATATCCTGTTCGAACCCATATGGGACGCCGCCCATATCGACCACGTCCAGATCACGGTGGCCGAGGATGTCGGAGCCGGCACGCGCGGCTATTACGACGATTCCGGCGCCCTGCGGGACATGGTCCAGAACCATTTGATGCAGCTTTTGTGCCTCGTCGCCATGGAGCCCCCTGCGTCCGACGACGCCAATGCCCTGCGCGACGAAAAGCTTAAAGTCCTGCGCTCGTTAAAGCCCATCACCGGCGACAATGTCTCCAAATGCACTGTGCGTGGTCAGTACAGAGGCGGTGCCGTCAATGGTGGCTCGGTTGCCTCCTACCAGGACGAGTTGCCGGAGGGAAAGAAGGGCTCGAAAACAGAAACCTTCGTGGCGATAAAGGCCGAGGTGGAGAACTGGCGCTGGTCAGGCGTGCCCTTTTATCTGCGCACCGGCAAGCGTCTGCCCTCGCGGGTTTCGGAAATCGTGATCCAGTTCCGCGCCATCCCTCACTCGATATTCGATCATGCCGAAGGCGCCCCCAGGCCCAACAAGCTCGTCCTGCGCCTGCAGCCCGACGAAGGTGTGAAACTGTTCCTGATGATCAAGGATCCCGGCCCCGGCGGCATGCGCCTGCGCGAAGTGCCGCTTAACCTGTCCTTTGCCGAAACTTTTTCCGAACGCACCCCCGAGGCATATGAGCGGCTCTTGATGGACGTCATCCGCGGCAACCAGACCCTGTTCATGCGCCGCGACGAACTCGAGGCGGCATGGCGCTGGATCGACCCGATCCGCCAGGCCTGGGACAATGCGTCAGATGCCCCTCAGACCTATACTGCGGGAACATGGGGCCCGACCGCATCGGTTGCGCTCATCGAACGCGACGGGCGCACCTGGCACGAAGGCGACGCCTGAAACACCTGGAGGCTGCGATGACCATTGAGCGCAACGTCTTTTCGACAAAGGATCGGCTTGCCGAAGCGCTCGCCGACGCGGTGGCCGAAAACCTCAACGCCGGGCTCGATGAGCGCGGTGTGGCATCGCTTGCCCTCTCGGGCGGTTCGACGCCGCGGCGATTTTTTCAGGTGCTTGGTGCGCGTGAAGATCTGGACTGGGAAAATATCGCAGTAACGCTTGTCGACGAGCGCTGGGTAGACGAAAATTCGGAGCGGTCCAACGCCCGGCTGGTAAAGGAAAATCTTCTGACCGGCCCCGCCTCCGTCGCCGCCTTTGTGCCGCTCTACGCTGGCACGCCCGAACCGGACGCGACAGGCATCGCAAAGTCCAACGCCGCCCTGGATTGCCTGCCCAAGCCCTTCGATGCCGTGATCCTTGGCATGGGCAATGACGGGCACACCGCCTCGTTCTTTCCTGGCGGCGACACGCTTCAGGATGCACTCAATGCCGAGGGCCCGGTTATCGCCATCAATGCGCCCGGCGCCGGCGAACCGCGCGTCACCTTCACGCTGCCGCGCCTTCTGGACACGCGCGCCCTCTATCTCCACATCGAAGGCGACGAGAAAGCTCAGGTGCTCGACAAGGCGCTGCAGACCGGTCCGGTCGAATCCATGCCCGTGCGCGCCGTTCTCTCTCAAAGCCACATTCCTGTTTCTCTCTTCTGGTGTCCCTGAGGCCAAACCAGACCCAGGGTCACCTCCTTCATCCTCGCTAAGGAGGCGACCATGACCGTAAAGACCACAATTAAGGACGTGACCGACGCCATAACCCGGCGCTCGGAAGCTTCGCGCCGGACCTATCTCGACCGGCTCGACAAGGCGCGCGCCCAGGGCGTTTATCGCTCGGCGCTTTCGTGCGGCAATCTCGCTCACGGCTTTGCGGCATGCGGTCCGTCCGACAAGGCTCAACTCGCGGGCGATCAGGCGCTCAATCTGGGCATCATCACCTCGTACAATGACATGCTCTCGGCCCATCAGCCCTATGAGACCTATCCCGCCATCATCCGCGAGGCGGCGCGCGAGGCCGGTGGTGTCGCCCAGGTCGCCGGTGGCGTGCCCGCCATGTGCGATGGCGTGACCCAGGGCCAGCTCGGCATGGACCTGTCGCTGTTTTCCCGAGACGTCATCGCCATGGCCGCCGCCGTTGGCCTGTCCCACAACATGTTCGATGCTGCGGTTTTCCTCGGCATTTGCGACAAGATCGTCCCCGGTCTTGTCATTTCCGCGCTGACCTTCGGTCATCTGCCTGCTGTGTTCATCCCTGCGGGCCCGATGACGACCGGCCTGCCCAACGACGAAAAGGCCCGCATCCGCCAGCTGTATATGGAAGGCAAGGTCGGTCGCGACGAGTTGCTGGAGGCCGAGAGCAAATCCTATCACGGCCCCGGCACTTGCACCTTTTACGGGACCGCCAATTCCAACCAGATGCTCATGGAGATCATGGGACTGCACCTGCCGGGTGCCAGCTTTGTCAATCCGGGCACCCCGCTGCGTGACGCGCTGACCAAAGCGGCCACCAAGCGTGCCCTCGCCATCACTGCCCAGGGCAATGAATATACCCCCGCAGGGCACGTCATTGACGAAAAATCCATAGTCAACGGCCTGGTTGGACTGCTCGCCACAGGCGGCTCGACCAATCACACGATGCACCTTGTCGCCATGGCCAACGCGGCGGGCCTGAAAATCACCTGGGACGACATGTCCGAGCTCTCCGACGTCGTTCCGCTTCTGGCGCGCGTTTATCCCAATGGCCTTGCCGACGTGAACCATTTCCACGCAGCCGGCGGCATGGGGTTCCTGATCCGCGAGTTGCGCGATGCCGGCTATCTCCATGACGATGTGACCACCGTCTGGGGCAAGGGGCTCGACGCCTATACAAAAGAACCGCGCTATATCGAAGAAGAACTGACCTTTACGCCCGCTCCGGCTCAAAGCGGCAACCCCAAGGTGCTGACCGTGGCCGCAGAGCCCTTTGCCAGGACGGGCGGGCTGAAATTGCTGTCGGGTAATCTGGGAAAATCGGTCATCAAAATTTCCGCCGTCAAATCGGAAAACCGCCTGGTCCAGGCTCCCGCGCGGGTCTTTCACTCCCAGCAGGGCTTGCAGGACGCCTTCAAGGCGGGCGATTTGACCTCCGATTTCATCGCCGTCATCCGCTTTCAAGGGCCAAAGGCCATCGGCATGCCTGAACTGCACAAGCTCACCCCGGCTTTGGGCATCCTTCAGGATCGCGGCATCAAGGTTGCGCTGGTCACTGATGGGCGCATGTCGGGTGCCTCGGGCAAGGTACCTGCCGCCATCCACATGACCCCCGAAGCGGCCGATGGCGGGCCCATTGCTAAAGTGAGGGACGGTGACTTGCTGCGCCTTGATGCTGAAGTCGGAACGCTTGAATATCTGGGCGATGCTGAAGAGTTCTTGGCCCGGCCGGCCGCAACCGAGGATCTGACAGACCAGCATTACGGGATGGGCCGCGAGCTGTTCGCGGGCTTCCGGCAACTGGTGGGAACTGCCGATCGTGGTGCGAGTGTTTTCGCCTGATGGACCGATCGGACTTTACGCTGCTCGCGGTCCCGATATTTTCGCCGCTATGTAATCTCGGCTTTGCCTTGCGCCGCGAGGTGTTTGTCATCGAACAGAACGTGCCCGAGGACCTCGAACACGATGCCGACGACATGACGGCAACCCACGTTGTGGGCATCATGGATGGCGCCGTCGTTGCCGTCGCCCGCATCCTGTTCAAGCCCGAACACGCCAAGATCGGCCGGGTTGCCATCGCCGCGTCCCATCGCGGCAAGAACCTCGGTGCCCGGCTCATCCAATTTGCCCTGCAGGTGGCGGGCGAACAAGATCAGCCCCGTTGCTATCTGGAAAGCCAGGCCGACAAGACCGGTTTTTATGCCCGTCTCGGGTTTACCGCCTTCGGCGATGAGTTCATGGATGCGGGCATCCCGCACCTGAGGATGAAAAACTACTGACCTTGGACGGCACTGCCCTCAGCGCTTGCGCGATGCCGTTTCCTTGAGCAGCAAGTCCTTGGCCTGATTGATCTTGGCGGCGAGAAAGGCCGATCCTCCCGTATCGGGATGAACCTTTTTCATCAGCGTCCGGTGCGCGGCCTTGATGGCCTCCGGGCTTGCCCCCGGCTTGAGCCCCAGCACGTCATAGGCCTCCTCCAGCCCACTGACGCCAGTCGATGTGTGGGATTCTGCTTCCGTCTCGTCCTCGCCGGTTTCCATGCCGAATTCGCTGGCAAAGTAGTCGCGCCATCCAACCCGGTTGGCATCGAGCCAGCTCTTATAGAGCGCCAGAGAGTCCGGGTCATCGCCCACCTCGTCATAGAGCGCCCAGCATTCTTCTGCCGATAGTTCCGCCAACTCGCGGCCTGCAAAGTGCCCTGCTCGCACAGCGCCGGAAACCGAGCCCGTTTCGTGCTCGAGCCGCATGTCGAGATACGCCGACGAAACCATCGAAACATTGTTTGGGCTCGACATGCCAGCCCCGAAATCGATGGGCCCCAGCCGCCCGCGCATCAAAACGCCCAGCCCGCCCGCCGCCAGGAAACTGGCCACGAGCATCTGTCCGCGCAGGCCGAGCAGTGCCGCCCCGGCAACGAGCGCGCCACCGACGGTCCAGCGCAATGTGCGCACCAGTTGCCTGATCTCGCCGCGCAGAAAAAGCGAATAGAGATAGAGACCGATGAACGCTATAGCGCCGACAAGCACGAACCAGATCATGAAAGCTGTTCGAGCAGCAGTTTTGCCGTCCCGCCCTGTTGCAGCTTGAGTGCTGCCCGCCCGCCGCTTGCATAGGCGGCCACGGCGCGCAGCAGCGCGGCGAGTTCCGCTGCCGCACCGGCGTTGAACCGCGCATACGCGCCCTTGGTCAGCCGCGCAAATTCCTTGAATGCCGTCTGCGCCACCGGGTCTTGCCCTTCCTGAAACAGGAACATCGGGCAACCCAGCAGGCCCAGTTCGCCAGCCTTTTGGGCGAGCTTGTCAATGTCCTCTTCCATAGCGTCGCCTACATAGACGACGGCATTGATCTTTTTCTTGTTGTGCTCGCCTCTGGCGTGGGCAAGCACCTTGGAAATCTGCGTATGCCCCCCGCGGCAGTCGATACCGGTCATAAGGCCCGCCAACGCGCGCGCATCCGAAACCCAGCGAGAAGCCCGGCACTCCCCAAACCCGCGGAAATAGATGAGCTGCACGTCGAGACCGCCGGTCTTGGCGACCGTTTCAAACATTTCGCCTTGCAACTGGCACGCCAGGTCCCATGTGGGCTGGCGGCTCATTGTGGCATCCATGGCAAACAGCAGCCGCCCGCGCTCGCCCGAAGTCTTTGTAGCGCTCATGGCGCTCACCTTGGCGACGAAATCGGCGACCTCCGCATGCGATGCGCGATCGGCGGTGGGAGGAGTCTCGGGAGTTCTTGTCGGGGTCTTGTCGGCCACGTCCTCTCCTTTCCCTCCGAATATGGGCCGCTGCGTGCCGCCCTGCAAGTCCGGCTGGCTGGCGCTGCTTGTGTTCGCTTCAATTTTCCGGCAAAAGTGAAGCTCGACGCTTTGATTGCCGGGCCCCATCACCGAAAATGCCAATATCGTCAAAGGGCTTCGCCCGGTCCAGCCTTGCCCTCATCATTGTTGGCCTTCTCGCATTGATCGGAATTGTCGGCACGACGATCTGGTTAGTCGAGCGCAACAGAGCCCATTTCGACGAGGTTACCGAGGCTCGAGCGACGCGCATTGCAGCCGTTGACCTGCGCAATCTGCTCCAAAGCGCCCAATCGAGCCAGCGCGGCTATCTGCTCACCCTAGATGAGCGTTATCTTGAGCCCTATCTCGATGTCGTCGACCGCATTGTCCCGGCCTACGAACTGCTCAACGAATTGCTTTTGCCCTATCCGGAAGCCGAGCAGCCCATGGAGCAGATGCGTTCCGATATCGAAACAAAGCTGGCCGAACTCGACAGGACGCTCGATCTCGCGCAACAGGGTGATCTGCAGGCGGCGCTGGGGCTGGTGCGCACCGATCGGGGCGAAATCACCATGGAGCGCATGCGCACGCTTCTCGACGCTATTGTATCCGCCGCCGACGAAAGAACGTTCAACGGCGTGATAGAACAGCGCGGTGCCGTTGGCGCACTGCGCATCATCGCTATCATCGGGGCACTCGTCATCATTTCAGTGGTCGGCGGCGCCGCCTGGCTGGTGCTGCGCTACACGCGCGAACTCGATACCGCCCGGGCCGAGGTCGAAACCCTCAACCGAGGACTGGAGGCCCGCGTCGGCGAGCGTACCCGCGACCTCATGCGCGCCAATGAGGAAGTGCAACGCTTCGCCTATATCGTGACCCACGATCTGCGGGCGCCGCTGGTCAATATCATGGGCTTTACGTCCGAACTCGAGGCGTCACTAGGCCCCATCAACGCGCTTGTCGAAAGCCATCCGGACAATCCCGACGACCCCGTCCTTGTCGAGGCCCGGCAAACCGCAAATGAGGACCTGCCCGAGGCCATTGGCTTTATTCGCTCTTCGACCAGGAAAATGGACGGCCTGATTAACGCCATTCTCAAGATTTCCCGGGAGGGGAGGCGAGCGCTCAAGGCCGAGCGTATCGATCTTGAGGAACTTGTGGAAGCGGCGGTATCGACCGTGCGCCACCAGATAACCGAGTCTGAAGGTGACGTCGAGATCAGGGTTTCAACGCCTCCTGTATTCTCCGACCGGCTGGCGCTCGAACAGATCTTGGGCAATCTTCTCGACAATGCCATAAAGTACAGGCATCCCGAGCGCCCGATTGAGATAGCGGTTGACGGTCGGCAGGAACGCGATGGCCGCATTGTAGTCGATGTGATCGACAATGGCCGCGGAATTTCCGAGCAGGACCATGACCGCGTGTTTGAGCTGTTCCGGCGATCGGGCAATCAGAACGTCCCCGGAGAGGGTATCGGGCTTGCCCACGTGCGGATAATGGCCCGCAATCTTGGCGGGGATATTCATTTGCAATCGAACCCCGATCAGGGAACCACGTTTACAGTTACTGTCGCGCCCGATCTGCGCGTCATCGCTAGAAGCAAGGATTGACCATGAGTGCCGATGCCAAACCAGTTACCATTCTTATGGTCGAAGACGACGATGGACACGCGCGCCTGATCGAAAAGAACATTCGGCGTGCCGGGGTCAACAATGAGATCATTCCGTTCGTGAACGGCACAGACGCCCTGGCATATTTGTTCGGCAAGGACGGAACCGGAACCGTAAGCACGCACCGTCATTATCTGATCCTTCTCGATCTCAACCTGCCGGATATGACCGGGGTTTCGATCCTGGAAAAGGTCAAGGCCAATCCCCATACAAAACGCACGCCCGTCGTTGTTCTGACAACCACCGATGACGAGCGCGAGATTCAGCGCTGCTACGATCTTGGGGCCAATGTCTATATCACCAAGCCTGTCGATTACGACGGGTTTGCCAACGCCATACGCCAGTTGGGCATGTTCTTTTCGGTCATGCAGGTTCCAGAGACCGCATAGCCAGATGCCCAACAGACCTGCCACAATTCTCTATGTCGATGACGACCCCGCTCTTGGGCGGTTGGTCCAGAAGGTTCTTGGCCGGCAGGGGCGCGAGATCATCCATGTTACCTGCGCTGAAAAAGGTTTTGAACGGCTCGGCCAAGGCGATATCGATGTGCTCGTGCTCGATCACTATCTGGCCGACGGCACCGGACTGGCCATGCTGGAGGAAGTTGCGGCGGACGAGGAATCGCCCCCGGTGGTCTATGTTACCGGTTCGACCGAGGCTGCAATCGCCGTTGCCGCACTCAAGGCGGGCGCCGCAGATTACGTCCTCAAGACGGTCGGCGAGGATTTTCTGGAGTTATTGAGCAACGCCATCGAACAGGCCATCATGACCTCTCGCTTGCGCAAGGCGCGCGAGCAGGCCGAGCGCGAACTGCGCGCTGCCAAGGAACGTGCCGAGCTCGCTCTGGCCGAAGTCAACCACCGGGTTGCCAATTCGCTGGCACTCGTGGCGGCGCTGGTCAGGCTGCAGGCTTCAGCCGTGGCAGATCCGGCGGCCAAGGAGGCGCTGGCCGAAACCCAGGGACGGATTTCGGCCATTGCAGGTATCCACAAGCGCCTCTACACCACCGATGACGTGCGTTTCGTCGAGATCGATGCCTATCTGGGCAATCTGGCCCGCGAGATACAGGCGACCATGAGCCTTGACGGCTCCGCCGCGGACATCAAGCTCGTCGCCGAAGCCATTCGCATTCCCACCGACAAGGCCGTTTCCCTCGGTGTTATCGTCAACGAGCTCGTCACCAATGCCGCCAAATATGCCTATCGCGACCGCGAGGCCGGCGAAATCCGGGTCAGGGCCAGCCAGACCGAACCGGGCAAGTTCGAGATCATTGTCGAGGACGATGGAGTAGGCTGGACCGGTGAGGGCAAGATTCACGGAACAGGCGTAGGATCACGCGTCATCGCCGCGACGGCGACCGGACTTGGCGCGACGCTAGCCTATGATGAAGTGCCTCAAGGCACTCGGGCCCGTTTGCAGATCGAAATCTGATCCGCGGGCGGCATCCATGGTTTGAAGCGATGTCCGGTCGTTTCCACCCGGTCGTCCGGGTTATTGCCCCAGTTCCAGAACATAATTTGCGAACTGCTCGATCTGTTCGCGCGCGCCGCTCTCCATGCCCGAGGCGGCAACGGCATCGCGGCTCGCAAAATCGTCGAAATAGGACGTGCCGATATAGCGGGTCGTCTCGCCCATATCTTCAAAGCGCTGGGTTTCGCGCCCTTCCTTGCCGTCGGTTGATGCGAAAGGGCTCTCAAATCCGAATGTGTTCACATAGCTTTCTGGCGCATCGATCTCGACGAACCGCCCAAAGAACGACACTTTTCCCGCTTCGCGGACATCCTGCACATAGCGCCAGCGCCCGCCCGGCCTGAAATCATGTTCGACGATCTCGACGGGTCCGATGGAGCGTGGCCCCCACCACCGCGCAACATGATCGCGCTCGGTATAGGCTTTCCAGACCAGCGCACGAGGCGCCTTGAAGGTGCGGGTGAAGGTGATGATTGGCTTGTCAGACGGAAGATCGATGACTGTTGTGTCGCTCATTGGACTGTTCCCTGGTTACTGTTTTGAATCCGGATCGCCGCGCTGAAGTTCGGCAAGGTAGGTTTCGAACTGATCGAGATTTTCGTCCCAGAATTTCCGGTAGGCGTCGAGCCAGCCCTGGAGATCCTTCAGCGGGCTCGCCACCAGCGTGCAGTAGCTGAACTGCGCGTCCTTCTTGCGCCCGATCAGCCCGGCGTTCTCGAGCACCTTGATATGCTTGGAGACGGCGGCCAGGCTCATTTTGTGCGGCTCGGCCAACTCCCCCACGCTCGCCTCGCCCAATGAGAGCCGGGCCAGGATGGCGCGGCGCGTGGGGTCGGCAAGGGCGCCGAAAACCTGGCTGAGAGGGTCGGTGGCAGGCATAGTATTCAACCGTTTAGTTGTAAACTAATTAGTTGAATACTAGCGAAAACCAAGACTGTCAAGCGCTCAGTTGCAGGGCGCCCTCAGATTGGACTGCTATGAAAAGATCAGAAACCGCCGCCGGTCTTGAATCCGCCGCCCTTGAACCCGCCGCCGGTCTTGAAACCGCCACCGCCAAAGCCGCCACTGCGGGGGCGCGAGAAGCCGCCCCAATTGCCGCCTGAAGGCGGTCGTGGCGAAAAGCCGCCCGGCGGCACCGTAAACCCGCCTTTCGACTTTGACGATCTCGGTCTCGAAGTTGGAACGATCGGACCTGAGGTGCCGGTCCAATCCTGTGACTCGCGCCATTGCCCCCAATAAGCCGCCGCGGTCATCCCGCCTTTGAGGAATTCGGTCAAAAGGTCACCCACCAGCCTTTCATTGCCGAACCGGGAGCGCGGATCGTCATAGCGAGATTTCTTGAACTCGAACTCGATGTCCTCAAGCTCGCGCCTGCGCGCTTCGAGCACCTTGAGCCGGCTGCGTTCGTCGTCGAGTTCGAGCTGCTCTTCGGCAATGCGCCGTCGCGTTTCCTCGAGGCGGACAACGATCGCGTCGTCCTCTTCGGTGCGTGTCGCTCGCGCCTCGGCCAGAAGCTTTTCGATGCCTGTGCCGCTGATCGCCTCGGCCAGCATGTCCACAGCCTTGGCAAAGGCTGGGTCGCCGCCATCGGCAATCTGTTTTTGCTTTTCGGTCAGTTCCTCGCGCGCATCCTCAATGGCCAGCAACTCCGCGTCGATGGCTTCAACTCGCGTCTGTGCAGCTTCCAGCGCCGCACGCGCTTTCCCGCCGCCGGCGGCATCGAGCGCGGCTTTCTGGCGCGCCAGAACCTTCTCATCGAGCGCATCGGTATCTGCTGCCAATTTCTCGGCATGCTCGCGCAATCTCTCGGGAATGGCGATCAACATGGCATAATTGGGCCGTGCATTGGCATAGCCCACGAGTCGCGCCACCCAGTCATCAAGCATGCGCGTTATGTTGCCGGTCTTGTATGCGCTGGTCCCATACCCGCGTTCCCAGAGATAGGAAAACAGCGGATCGTCGCGATAGGGCTTACCCTTTTTCTCGCGATCGGCCTCGGCCACATCAGCCTTGCGGTCGGCCTCGCCAGCGACCTTTTCGGTCTCGGCGCGCTCGGCAATCAATGCCCCATAGGCGGCGTCATTCGCCAAAGCTGCCTTGACCGGGCCCTCCAGGGCATCGATCTTGTTTTGCCATTCCTGCGTATTTTCGAGCAGTTCCTGGCGCTCGGCGCTGAGTTTTGCTAGCTCGGCCTCTTTGTCGGCCAGTACATTTTCCATGTCGGCCATCGCGGCCGCGTGGCTCTTGAGCATCTCGCGCGCCCGGCCTTCAGCCTGGCTCAACGTTCCCGTCAGCTCCCCTCGCACATCGGGCGAGAGCCGCACCGCGGCGAGGGCCCGCAATTGTCCCAACTCGGTCTCGCGCAGCTTGCCGACACGCTCGTTGGCGCGCGCTATACGCTTTGTGATGTCGTCTTCTTCGCGTCTGATATCGCGCAGCGCATCGTCGAGCGCGCGCATGGCCTGAGGTCCGCTTACACTCATTGCAGCCTCACCATTGGGTAATCGCCCCGTCCAGAACCGGCATGGCGTAGTCGGTGTCGAGGAACCCGTATTGCTTTATGCCCAAAATATTGCGCTGGATGATCCCGTCATCCTGCCGGTCGGTGCGTACCGATTCATAGGTGACATCGGGTACCCTGATGGCCCAAGTCGAAACCTCTTCGGTCTGGCCGGTTTCCTCATTGGTAATCGGCAGCGTCACCAGCGCGTCGTCCGGTCCCACGGCCTCGACCACGAGATAATAGTTGGTCGCTTCGGTATTGTCCTCCGGGAAGCGCCAGATACCCGTCGACTCGCCCGGCCGGTTGACGATCGTGATCGAATACTCGGCCAGCAAGGTCGCATGGATGGACTCGAGCTGGTCGATCGCCGCCAGAGCGCCCTCGCGATCGCCGCGTCCGGCTGCCGCCTTGCCACGTTCCACCCAGGGTTGGGCCACTTCCAGCGCCGACTGCACCTTGGTTTCATTGAAGATCTGCTGGTAGATTTCGTCCATCCGGGCTGGCAGTTCCTCGGCCAGTTCCACCCGCGCCGCTGCTTCCATACTTGCCTGGTAGGGCCGATAGACAAGGAAATATCCGCCCAGCACCACCGCCAGAAGTGCCACCCCGATCAGAACGGGTCGGCCCCATCGCTGCCGACCGACATAGAGCCTGGCCAATCGGGTTGAGAAGGTGTCAGGCGGTGGAGCGTAGGTGAAGCGGCTCTCGGCCAGCGCCTTCACGCCTTCCTTGAGGATATGGTCGGGAACCTCGATCCCCTGGTCACGGTAGATCTTGCGCAGGCGCTCGATCAACTCGGCTTCGCGGGCCGTGGCGCCCAACTCGCGGGCAACGAGGTTCTGTTCATGGCGCAGTGTATCCACCACGTCCATGGCCAACATCACATCGTCCAGCGGCGCCTTGCCGGTCTGTCCCGCTATTGCCCCACCGCTTGCCATAATCGGATTTTCGCGTCCTAGCTGGCCGAAACCAGAGCGTTGCCTTCAGCGGCGAGCGTTGCCAGCCGCTTCTTCCCATCTTCGACGGCATCGCGGATTTCAGCCGAATTTTTGGTGGCCCGTTCGCGCATTTCAGCAATGATAGTGATGCTTTTTTCCTGATAACTGACGACGCTGTCGACAAGCTTCTTGACGGCATCGGCACGTATGGTCGGACCGTATCCGGCCCTGAGCGCTTCTTCCTGCACCTTGCCGCCGATCTCCGAGAGGGTTTCGAGACTCTGGCTCATGCCCTCTTTCATGGCATTGAGCGTCTCGGTGGATTCATGGAGCCCGAACAGGCCGGTAAACGAGGCCGAAAGCGCCGTGAGCACCGTCTCATTGGTCGAAAAGAACGAGATCGACTGCTGATAGACCCGCTCCTTGGCGTTGGTCGTCTGCATCAGCCGTGCCATGATGACTTCCGAGGTAGAATAGGAAATCGTCAGATTGTCCGACAGATCCTTGGCGATCTGGTACCGACGCTCCTCGTTTTGCAGGTCGCGCACCCGTGCGTCGCGCGCCATCTCCAGCCGCGCCCGGTCGGCGGGCGTGCCTTCGGTGAACGCGTTGAGTTTGTCGGTCGCGGCCTTGAGGTCAAGCTTGCGCTGCTCGAGCTGTGCGCTGGCGATCTCGAGCACTTCGAGCGCCATCACTTCGGCCTGTTTTAGGGCGCCGCGGAAGTCGCGATAGGCTTCAAGGATCGTGTGTTCGCGGTCGATCTGATCCTTGGTGTCTTTCGAAACGTCGAGATAGGTGTCGCGGATCTTGTCGAACCGCGCCGCGATATCACCGCGTGAGACCTTCATCCACACGTTCGAGGCACGCTCGAAAATATCGATCTTGCCGTCCTCAAGCTGGTCGACCATGCCCTTGGCATCGTCACGGATCGAGTTGAACGATTTGGTGATGTCCTCATAGCGTTCGCCCACATTCATCGCAGCGACCTGGGTGCGCACCACCTCGTTAAATGCGCTCGCCTGTGTCAGAACGCGACCGATCAGTATGACCTTGGTGTCATCGAGATGGGTGATTTCGGCGAGAAGCCCGGTGATCGGCGCCTCGCCCGGCTCACCCTCGGGCCAAAGTCCAAGGTCTTTAATCGCCGCTACGGCCTTGTCCAGATACACGAGCGGCTTGTCCATAAGCTGAGGCGCTTCGGTTTGGGTAATCTCGGTGTTCATTGCCCACGTCCCTGTTGCAACTTTGGCAGATGTGGTGACATGATTCCGCCTCGCAAGGGATAAGACAATTGCGCATGCAACACATGGCGCTGTTTTATCGCCATTGGTGCCAAAAAGCCGCATACACGGTGTTTGAGTTAAATGAAGAGGAAGACGGCTTGGATTTCGGTGGACGCTACAGGGTCGATGCCAATCGGCTCGCGGTCTGGAACGCGCTCAACGATGCCGAAGTGCTCATGGCCTGCATTCCCGGCTGCAAGTCGATCCGATGGCTGTCCGATGCCGCCCTCGAACTCGAAATCGCCGTCAATCTCGGCGTGGTCCAGCCAACCTTCAAAGGTGATCTGTCTCTTTCCAATATCGATCCGGCCATAAGCTATACGCTGACCGGGCAGGGAAGGGGGGGATTGCTGGGCAAGGCGCAGGCATCGGCCGACATAACCTTAATGGATCTTGGTACAGCCACGCTTCTGAGCTTTGCCGCCACCGGAGGCGCCTCGGGACAGATCATGAAGCTGGGCAGGGCCATTGTCGGCAATTCGGCCCAGAAGATCATTGACGGTTTTTTCGAACGCTTCGGCGAAGCAATGGGAGCCAAAGTCGTTCCTATGGAGCCTCAGCGCTGAGGTCGGGACCTCGAGGCCGATTGGGTGGAGGACTTTCGCGGTTCGACGAGAAGTGGAAATGCGGAAATATTGCAGGGGGCATCGCGCCGGTTTACCGCAATCCCAAAATTTTTTGCCCAAATGGTCAAAAAATCGAAATTCTCTATTGCGTCCGCTTTGTTTGCGCGATTGTATCTGAACCCATCACGCGTGGAAATGCACCGGCCGTCGCCGGGCCCCTTTCTGCAACCCGTGAATAGGGAGCATCAATCATGTCCAAAACAACAAAGACTGGCATCGCCGCACTGGCTGGCGTCGCCCTGACCACCCTTCTGGCCGGCACGGCCCTTGCTGATCCCGCGCTCGTTTATGATGGCGGCGGCAAGTTCGACGCGTCTTTCAATGAAGCGGCCTATACCGGCGCCGAACTGTTCAAGACCGATACCGGCCAGGACTATCAGGATCTAGAAATCGCTGGCGATGCCCAGCGCGAACAGGCCATCCGCCAGTTTGCGGCACGCGGCAACAACCCCATCGTTCTGCCGGGCTTTTCCTGGGAAACCGCGCTGCGCGCTGTAGCCCCCGATTTTCCCGACACATCCTTCGTTATCATCGACACCGTCGTTGATGATATCGACAATGTGCGCTCGGTGGTTTTCAAGGAGCATGAAGGCTCCTTCCTTGTCGGAGCGCTGGCTGCCATGGCCACCGAATCGGGCACTATCGGCTTCATTCCGGCCTTCGATTTCTCGCTGCTTCAGGCGTTCGGTTGCGGCTACAAGCAGGGCGCCGCTTACGTGAACCCCGATATCGAAGTGATCGAAACCGCTATCGGTACGGGCTTTGATGCGTTCAACAACCCGGGGGGCGGCACCGAAGTTGCCCGCAGCCAGATCGACCGCGGCGCGGACGTCATCTATCACGCTGCCGGCGGCGCCGGTGTCGGTGTTCTCCAGGCCGCGGCCGATGCCGACGTTCTTGGTATTGGTGTGGACTCCAACCAGAACCACCTGCATCCCGGACAGGTTCTGACCTCGATGCTCAAGCGCGTGGACGTTGCCGTTTACGACGCCTTCGAAGATTTCGCCAATGACGAATGGACCAACGACGTTCAGGTCCTCGGTCTTGCCGAAGAGGGAGTGGGTGCAGCCTTCGACGAAAACAACGCCGATCTCATCACCGATGAGATGCGGGCTATGATTGACGACATCACCGCCAAGATCGTCGCCGGTGAAATCGTCGTTCATGACTATCGCGAAGACGAGTCCTGCCCGGTCTGATTCGTCGCCCCTTTAAGGGAAGGGTCCGATAATGGACACGCAAACCGAAAGCGTTCAGCGGCCGGCTCCGGCCGCTGACACCTCTCTCGCGATCGAACTGAAAAAGATCAACAAGAGCTTCGGCCCAGTTCGCGCCAACAGGGATATCGATCTTGCCGTCACACGCGGCACGGTGCATGGCATCGTGGGCGAGAATGGGGCCGGGAAATCGACCCTGATGTCGATTCTGTACGGCTTTTATCACGCCGACAGCGGTGAGATCGTGGTCAACGGTCGCCCGGTCATCATTCACAATTCCTCCGATGCGCTGGCGCTCGGCATCGGCATGGTTCACCAGCACTTCATGTTGGTCGACAATTTTTCCGTCATCGAAAACGTCATTCTCGGTGCCGAGGATTCAGCGCTCTTGAGCCCCAGTGTTGAAAAGGCGCGCCGCGAGTTGCAGCGCCTGGCCGACGACTATGGGCTTAACGTTCCCGTTGATTCGCTGGTCCAGGACCTTTCGGTCGGCCAGCAACAGCGGGTGGAAATTCTCAAGGCGCTCTATCGCGGCGCCGATATACTCATTCTTGACGAGCCGACCGGGGTGCTCACGCCGGCCGAAGCCGATCACCTTTTCAAGGTCCTCCAGACGCTGCGCGACGAGGGCAAGACCATCATCTTGATCACCCACAAGCTGCGCGAGATCATGGCCATCACCGATACGGTTTCGGTCATGCGTCAGGGGCAGATGGTGGAATCGCTGGTGACCTCGGAAACCAGCCCCGAGCAATTGGCAGAACTCATGGTGGGCCGTCGCGTTCTGCTGCGCGTCCATAAGGAGGAAGCAAATCCCGGCGATGTGCTGCTCGATGTTAACGATCTTGTCGTCACCGATGATGCTGGCACTGAGCGGCTCAAGGGTATTTCTCTTGCGGTGCGGGCCGGCGAAATTCTCGGCGTGGCCGGGGTTGCTGGCAACGGGCAGTCCGAACTGCTCGAATGCATAGCCGGCATGCGCGCTGCAAAATCTGGCGCCATTTCCATCAATGGCCATGACGTGACCGCCGTCAACGAAGACAGCGCTGCAATGCTGCGCCGCAACGGTCTGGCCCATGTGCCCGAGGACCGTATCCGAATGGGCCTTGTCACCAATTTCTTCGAATGGGAAAACGCCATCCTCGGCTACCACGAGAATTACGGCAAAGGCCTGGTTCTCGACGTCAAGGCTGCTCGGGCCGAGGCGCAACGTCATATCGAAAAATTCGACATTCGTCCCGCCAATGCCGATCTCAAGACCGCCAATTTCTCGGGCGGCAACCAGCAAAAGATCGTGCTGGCCCGCGAAATGGAGCGCGATCCCGACGTTTTGATCGTCGGTCAACCAACCCGCGGCGTCGATATCGGCGCTATCGAGTTCATCCACAACCAGATCATCAAGATGCGCGACGCGGGCAAGGCAATCCTGCTCGTTTCCGTCGAGCTCGATGAAATCCGCTCGCTCTCGGATCGCATCGTCGTCCTGTTCGATGGCCAGATCGTCGGTGAGGCCGATCCTGTCACCACCGACGAGGGCGAACTCGGCCTGCTCATGGCCGGGGTCAAGGCGGGCGACAAAGCCAAATCCACCGAGTCGAGTCAATGAGTGCATCCATGCCCTTGCCCCGCTGGGTCGATATTATCCTTCTGCCGGTGCTCAACGTCACGCTGGCCTTCATCATCGGCGGCATCGTTGTTCTGATCGTGGGCGAAAACCCCATCGAAGCCGTGCGCATCATGCTCTATGGCGCTTTCGGCTATGGCTACGGCTTCGGCTTCACGCTCTACTACACCACCAACTTCATTTTCGCCGGTCTTGCCGTCGCGGTCGCCTTTCACGGCGGGCTGTTCAATATCGGCGGCGAGGGGCAGGCCTATGTCGGCGGGCTTGGCGCCATTCTGGTGGCGCTGGCTGTTGGCGGTTTGCACTGGGCCTTCGCCCTGCCGCTTATCATGATCGCCTCGGCGCTTTTTGCCGGCGCATGGGCGTTCATTCCTGGCTATCTGCAGGCCAAGCGCGGCTCGCACGTGGTTATCACCACCATCATGATGAACTTCATCGCCACCTCGATGATGAGCTACATCATCTCGCGGATCCTCAAGCCTGAAAACATCAATTCCGACGAGAGCGCGCGCATCGCTGAGGTGACTCGTGTGCCTTTCCTGTCAGAATGGATACCGTTGCTGCGCAACACTCCGGTCAACATCTCCTTCATTCTCGCCATTCTCGCGCTGGTCGGCGTGTACATTCTGATCTGGCACACCAAATTCGGCTATGGCTTGCGCACCATGGGCCACAACGGCACCGCTGCGCGCTATGCGGGCATGTCCAACGCCAGGCTCATCATGGTCACCATGGCCATTTCCGGCGCGCTCGTCGGCATGGTCGCGGTCAACGACACCGCGGGCGCCCACGGACGCCTGATCCTGGGTTATGTCGCGGGTACAGGTTTTGTGGGCATCGCCGTTGCCTTCATGGGCAAGGCGCACCCCATTGGAGTGGGACTCTCCGCGTTGCTCTTCGGTGTGCTCTATCAGGGCGGGCAGGAGCTGGCCTTTACCATGCCCGCCATAACACGCGAGATGATCGTTACAATCCAGGCCCTCGTTATCCTCTTTACCGGCGCCATGAGCAACATGCTGCGCCGTCCGGTCGAATTCGCCTTCATGGCCACGCGCCAGAAGCGAGAGCCTGAACCGGTGCCGCAAGAGAAGGGAGCTTAGGCGATGGAAGACGTCATCTCCATTCTCATCACCACCATCCGCGTTTCGACCCCGCTGATCCTCGCTTGCCTTGCCGGCCTCTATTCCGAGCGCTCCGGGATCGTTGATATCGGGCTCGAGGGCAAGCTGCTCGGCTCGGCCTTTGGCGCGGCCGTCGTCGCATCCCTCACCGGCAATGTCTGGCTGGGCCTTCTTGCCGGCATCGGCGTGTCGATGATGTTTTCGGCCGTCCATGGCCTCGCTTCGATCAATTTCCGTGGCAACCAGATCATTTCCGGCGTTGCGCTCAACTTTCTGGCTTCGGGCCTCACCGTGTTTCTCGGAAGCGCCTGGTTCGGCCGCGGTGGCAATACGCCTGCGCTGTCCGGCGGCGCTCGGTTTTACGGCATCGAACTCCCCTTCGCGCGCGAACTGGCGGGGGTCCCGGTCCTCGGCCCCATCTATTCGGGGCTTTTGTCCGGCCACACCATCCTTACCTATCTCGCTTTCCTCGCCGTGCCGTTCACCGCCTGGGTGCTCTGGCGCACTCGCTTCGGATTGCGCCTGCGCGCCGTGGGGGAGAATCCCAAGGCGCTGGATACCGCCGGCATGTCGGTGACAGTCTTGCGCTACAAGGCCCTTGCCATAACCGCCGTTCTGGTCGGTATGGGGGGCGCTTATCTCTCGACCGCCCAGGCCGCCAGCTTCTCGCGTGAGATGAGTTCGGGTCGAGGCTATATCGCGCTCGCCGCGCTGATCTTTGCCAAATGGAAGCCTTATCCTGCCCTTGGCGCCTGCCTGCTATTCGGCTTCCTCGAAGCCATGCAGTACCGCCTTCAGGGCGTCTCGCTGCCCCTTATCGGCCCCGTTCCAACCCAGGCCATGCAGGCGCTGCCCTATGTCCTCACCATCCTGCTGCTCGCCGGTTTCGTCGGCCGGGCCATTGCACCCAAGGCTGCGGGCCAGCCCTATGTCAAGGAACGGTGATGGCCGCGCTTTCGCCTGAGGACAAATCCCTGTTCGACGCCGCCGAAGCCGTTCGCGCCCGCGCCTACGCGCCCTATTCGAACTTTCAGGTCGGTGCTGCGATCTTGGCCGATGACGGCAATATCTATTCAGGCTGCAACGTCGAAAATGCTGCCTACCCAGTGGGCAATTGCGCCGAACCGTCGGCGATTGCCGCCATGCTGGCCGGTGGCGGCAAGCGCATCGAAAAGATCCTGGTGACGGGCCCGGGCGCAGCCCCCGTTACCCCATGTGGTGGCTGTCGGCAGCGCATCCGCGAGTTTGCGTCGGAAACCACGCCGATCATCTGCCTCGGGGTCGAAGGCGAACCGCTTCATACGACGCTGGGTAAACTCCTGCCGCACTCTTTCGGCCCGGCGTTTCTGGGTCGCTAGCTCTGGATATTGGGCGGGGAGGTCCACCGGAGCGAACGAGAAAACCATAAGGCACTAACAATGGCCAAGGCACTAAAAACCATCCGCAATCTGGCGGGCGATACCCCGATCGATGCCGCGCTGATCCTGGGCTCCGGCCTGTCGGACATCGGCGAGGTGCTAACCGACAAGGTCACAATCCCCTTCTCCGATCTCGGGGGCTTTCCTCAGGGCGGCGTGTCGGGTCACGGCAGGGATATGCTCGTCGGTCAGATGGGCAGCAAGCGCCTCGCTATTCTCACCGGCCGGCAGCACTATTACGAACATGGCGACCCCGCCGCCATGCGTCCGGCGCTTCAAACCCTTGCCGAACTGGGCGTCAAAACCCTTCTGCTCACCAATTCCGCCGGCTCGCTCGATCACGACGTCCCGCCCGGCAATCTCATGCTGATTGCCGATCACATCAATTACGCTGGCGTCAATCCTCTCATCGGTGAGGAAACCGACGCGCGCTTCGTCAATATGGTCGATGCCTACGATCCTGAATTGCGCGCCACCACACACGCCATCGCGTCCCGCCTCGAAATCGCCCTCAAGGAGGGCATCTATATGTGGTATTCTGGTCCCAGCTTCGAAACGCCGGCCGAAATCCGCATGGCCCAGACCCTGGGGGCAAACGCGGTCGGGATGTCCACGGTCCCCGAAGTGATCCTGGCGCGGTTCCTGGGCCTTAAGGTCTGGGCCTGTTCCTCGATCACCAATATGGGCGCCGGCCTGGCCCAGGAGGTCATTTCGCACGCCCAGACCAAGGATGTCGCGAAATACGGGGCTGAAAAACTCAAGCGCCTCATCCCGGCGCTGATGGAGGAGATATGAGTCTCAAGATCGTCGACAGCCAGAGCCCGGCAACCGGCCACAAGCGCAATCCCGGCTTCCCGCTTGATCTCGATTGGGTCGAACGCGTGCGCATGAACCGCTCGGCGCTCGAACGCCGCGCCGGGACCATCGGCGCCCGCCGCTCGGTCAAAAAAGACCACCAGCTCGCCTGGCTCTTGAAAGCCGTGTCGCTGATGGATTTGACCACGCTCAATTCCGACGACACGCCGGGTCGGGTCGAACGGCTGTGCGCCAAGGCCCGCAATCCCATCCGCGCTGATTTGATCGAGGCCATGGGAGTCAAAAAGCTGGGCGTCACCCCGGCGGCGGTCTGCGTGTACCACAATTTCGTGGCGACCGCCGTCAAGGCGCTCGAAGGCACGAATATCCCAGTCGCCGCAGTCTCTACTGCGTTCCCCCACGGCCTCACACCCCTCAAGATCCGCCTTGCGGAAATCGAGGCATCGGTCGAGGACGGCGCGAAGGAAATCGACATCGTCATCGAGCGCGGCATGGTGCTCAGTGGCGATTGGCAGGGGCTTTACGATCAGGTTCGCGCCATGCGCGCCGCCTGTGGCGAAGCCCATATCAAGACCATCCTGGGCACCGGGGAGCTGGCAACGCTCACCAATGTCGCCAAGGCTTCGCTGGTCTGCATGCTAGCCGGCGCCGATTTCATCAAGACTTCGACCGGCAAGGAAAAGACCAACGCGACCCTGCCCACGTCTCTGGCCATGGTCCGCATGATCCGCTGGTTCCATGAGCAAACGGGCATCGAGGTCGGCTACAAGCCGGCAGGCGGCATTTCAAAGGCCAAGGATGCGCTCACCTACATGGCGCTGATGCGCGAGGAACTGGGCCGCAACTGGCTCGAACCCCACCTGTTCCGCTTCGGCGCCTCGTCGTTGCTGACCGATATCGAACGCCAGATCGAACACGGCATCACCGGCCACTACGCTGCCGATTACCGCTTCGCGATGGCCTGAGGAAACAAAATGACCAAAGTGGCGGAAATCTTTGACACCCTCGAATACGGCCCAGCCCCCGAAGCCGCAGGTCCGGCTCTCGATTGGCTGGCCGCGCACGGAAAAAAGTTCGGCCATTTCATCGATGGCGATTTCACAAAGCCGGGCAAAACCTTTGCCTCGACCAATCCGGCAAACGGTGAAAAGCTGGCTGACATCTCAGAAGCCGGCAAAGCCGATGTGGACAAGGCCGTAAAGGCCGCCCGCGCCGCGTTCCCCGGCTGGTCACAGCTCACTGGCTTCGAGCGCGCCAGATATCTTTACGCGATTGCGCGCCAGATCCAGAAGGAAAGCCGGCTGTTCGCCGTCCTTGAAACCCTCGATAACGGCAAGCCGATCCGGGAAACCCGCGACATCGATATTCCGCTCGTCGCGCGCCATTTCTATCATCACGCCGGGTGGGCCCAGCATCTTTCCAAATCCTTCCCCGACCATGTGCCCTATGGCGTTTGCGGCCAGATCATTCCGTGGAATTTCCCGCTGCTGATGCTGGCCTGGAAGATCGCGCCGGCTCTGGCGGCGGGCAACACAATTGTCCTCAAACCCGCCGAATTCACGTCGCTGACCGCATTGCTGTTCGCCGAAATCTGCGCCCGCATTGGCCTGCCCAAGGGCGTCGTCAATATCGTCACCGGCGCCGGTGAGACCGGCGAGGCCATCGTCACCCACCCCGATATCGACAAGATCGCCTTCACCGGCTCGACCGAAGTGGGCAAGATCATCCGCCGCGCCACTGCCGGTTCGGGCAAGGGTCTTTCGCTCGAATTGGGCGGCAAATCGCCGTTCGTGGTGTTCGAGGATGCCGATCTCGACAGCGCCGTCGAAGGGCTGGTCGATGCCATCTGGTTCAATCAGGGGCAGGTGTGCTGCGCGGGCTCGCGCCTTCTGGTCCAGGAATCGATCGAAACCGCCTTCATCGCCAAGATCAAGCAGCGCATGAAAACCCTGCGCGTCGGCGATCCGCTGGATAAGTCCATCGATATCGGCGCGCTCGTTGCCCCGGTTCAGGTCGAGCGGGTTCTCGATCTTTTAAAGGCCGGCAAGCTCGAGGGCGGCGAGTTCTATTCGCCCGACAGCGAAATGCCGGAGGGCGGGTGCTACGTTCGTCCCACGCTGGTCACAGGGATTTCTCCGGCCCACACGCTGGCGTCCGAAGAAATCTTCGGTCCCGTTCTCGTCGCCATGAGCTTCCGCACCCCCGAAGAGGCGGTGGCGCTGGCCAACAACACAAAATACGGTCTCGCCGCTTCGGTCTGGACCGAGAACGTCAATCTCGCCCTTGATATCGCCCCTCAGATCAAGGCCGGCGTCGTGTGGATCAATTCCACCAACCAGTTCGACGCGGCGGTTGGCTTTGGCGGTTATCGCGAATCCGGCTTCGGTCGTGAAGGGGGCAGGGAAGGCATGGCCGCCTACCTCAAGTCTGCCTGGGAGAAAAAACTCAAACCCGCCCCTGACGTGAAACTGCCCACCCCGGCGGACCGAAGCGAAACGACCGGCATCGACCGCACGGCAAAGCTCTATATCGGCGGCAAGCAGGTGCGCCCCGATTCAGGCTATGCAAGGCCCGTCCTGTCGGCCGATGGCAAGCATTTGGGCGAAGTGGGAGAGGGCAACCGCAAGGACATTCGCAACGCCGTTGAAGCGGCGCGCGCCGCCTTGGGCTGGAGCAATGCCACGGCCCACAACCGCGCCCAGATACTCTATTATCTCGGGGAAAATCTCGACTATCGTAAAACCGAATTTGCCGACCGCATCCGGTCGATGACCGGCGCTTCGACCAATGCGGCGCGCCGCGAAGTCGATCTTTCGGTCGAGCGGCTCTTTGCCTTTGCCGGCTGGGCCGACAAGTTCGATGGTGCCGTTCACAATCCGCCCGCCCGCATGATGGCGGTGGCCATGGTCGAACCGGTTGGCGTGCTCGGCATCGCCGCACCGCTCGAAAGCGCACTGCTCGGTGCTGTTTCCCTGCTCGCCCCGGCCATCGCCATGGGCAACACCACGGTCCTGATCCCCTCTTCGGCCTATCCGCTGGCCGTCACCGATTTCTATCAGGTGCTGGAGACCTCGGACGTGCCCTCGGGCGTAGTCAATATCGTCACCGGCGATGCACCGGCATTGGCGTGCGTGCTGGCCGAGCATGATGGGGTCGACGGGATCTGGTTCGCGGGCTCGCTGGCAGATTCCACCGAAATCGAAAAGCGCTCCGCCAGCAACGTCAAGCAGAGCTGGACCACACGCGGACTGGCTTTCGACTGGGCCGATGCTGCACTGGAGGGTGATTATCTTCTCACCAAAGCCACCCAGATCAAAAACGTCTGGGTGCCCTACGGAGCCTGAACCATGAACGAGAAGATCGAAGTCGAAAACTTTACCTCGCCCGGGCGTACCACCCGCGTCGATAGGGCCAAATACATGGCGGTCTGCGAAGTGGTGATGAAGCACATCCCCACAACCGAACCGGGCGCCACCCCGGCCGATATGATCGCCGCCATCAAGCCCGACCTGCCCCAGGATCTGTTTCCCGGCGGAGAAAAGGCTGGCTGGTGGTTCAAATGCGTCCAACTCGATCTCGAAGCCAAGGGCATCCTGAAGCGCGCGCCCAAGGCGCCAGTCCGGCTCCACAAGGTCTAGATATCGATTTGTGCGGACAAGGTAATATTGTGGTTGAGCGAGTGCGGCCCCATCCTCCCCGCGGGGAAGAAGGTGGCGCGGAGCGCCGGGTGAGGGGGCCTTCTGTGTGACCCTGCTGCCCCAGGAAGTCATTGCTAGAAAACGCGATGGTCTGGAACTGGACCAAGCCGATATCGCTGGTTTCGTCGCCGGGCTCACCTCTGGCGCCGTCAACGACGCTCAGGCAGCCGCCTTTGCAATGGCCGTTTATTTCCAGGACATGACGCTTGATGAGCGCGTGGCGTTGACCCTCGCCATGCGCGATTCAGGCCGCGTGCTCGACTGGTCCGATCTCGATGGCCCCGCAATCGATAAGCACTCAACGGGCGGCGTGGGCGATAACGTATCACTGATGCTCGCGCCGATCCTTTCCGCCTGCGGCGCTTACGTGCCGATGATTTCCGGGCGTGGGCTGGGACATACAGGCGGGACGCTCGACAAGTTCGATTCCATCCCCGGCTACATGACCAATCCCGACATCGACACCCTGCGCCGGGTGGTCAAGGACGTAGGGTGCGCCATTATTGGTCAGACCGACGATCTCGCCCCCGCCGACCGGCGGCTCTATTCCATCCGTGACGTCACAGCCACCGTCGAAAACATTTCGCTCATCACGGCCTCCATCCTGTCCAAGAAGCTCGCCGCCGGGCTCGATGCTCTCATCCTCGACGTTAAGACCGGTTCGGGTGCTTTCATGAAACCCCTCGAGGATTCCATGGGTCTGGCCGAAAGCCTCGTGTCGGTCGCCAACGGCGCGGGATTGAAAACGGGCGCTCTCATCACTGACATGAACCAGCCCCTGGCCTCGGCGGCAGGCAATTGGCTCGAGGTGAAAAACGCCATCGATTTCCTCACAGGCGCCCATCGCGACCCGCGCCTAGAGGAGGTAACGCTCGCCCTTTGCGCCCACGGACTTGTCCTCGGCGGCATGGCGCTCGACTATGACGATGGGTTCATCCGCGCAAAGATTGCCCTTGATAGTGGTGCGGCCGCCGAGAAGTTTTTCGCCATGGCAAATGCGCTAGGGTCCTGGCACGATTTGGAAAAATATGTGCCCGGTCCGGTGGGCGTGGTAAGGGAAGTGCATCCGGTGTCCATTGGGCGTGTAGCCCGGATCGATGTACGTGGAGTGGGCATGGCGGTCGTCATTCTGGGGGGAGGACGCACCGACCCAAATCAAAAGCTCGACTACCATGTGGGCTTTGATCGCCTCGCCGGCATCGGCACGAAAGTCGACCCGCAAACCCCCATCGCCCGCATCCATGCCCGCGACGAGGCCACTGCCGCAGAGGCCGAAAAGCGCCTTCTCGCGGCTTACGCAATCGATGAGGATGCACCAGAACATCCTGTTATCTATAGTGAAATTCCGCCCAAGGGAGGCCAGTGATGCCCCGTGCCATTTTATGTCTGCTCGATAGTTTCGGCATCGGCGGCGCCCCCGACGCCGCCGATTTCGGCGATGCGGGTGCTGATACGCTCGGCCACATTGCCCAGGCTTGCGCAGACGGGCGCGGCGACATCGAAGGCACCCGTAAGGGAATGCTATATCTGCCAAATCTCGATGGCTTGGGCCTCGGCACGGCAGCCGAGCTTTCCACCGGCGCCGTCCCGCCCGGCCTGAGCAACACCCACCTCGGCGGGCGCTGGGGCGTTGGCCGCGAAGTGTCGATCGGCAAGGACACCCCCTCGGGCCACTGGGAGATCGCCGGCGTCCCGGTCCCCTTCGCTTGGGGCTACTTCCCCAATGAAAACCCTGCTTTCCCATTGGAATTGCTGGAGAACATCCACAGGGCCGCAGGTCTCGAAGGCTCCCTCGCCAACACCCACGCCTCGGGCACACAAGTCATCGAGGACTTCGGTGAAGAGTCAATTCGCACCGGAAAGCCGATCTTCTACACCTCTGTGGATTCGGTTTTCCAGATCGCCGCCCACGAAGACCATTTCGGCCTCGAAAAACTCTACGCGCTTTGCGAAACCGTCTTTAAATTCACCGCCCCCCTTAAGATCGGCCGCGTCATTGCCCGGCCCTTCGTCGGCGAAGACGCCAAGAGCTTTAAACGAACCGGAAACCGGCGTGACTTCGCGATCGATCCCCCCGAGGAAACGGTGCTCGATCGGCTCAAGGCCGCCAATCGGCAGGTCTATGCCATCGGCAAGGTCTCCGATATCTACGCAACGCGCGGCATTACCCATAAAATCAAGGCGTCGGGCAATATGGTGCTGTTCGACCGCACGCTGGAAGCCATGGACATGGCGAGCGATGGGGCGCTTATTTTCACAAACTTTGTTGATTTTGATACAGAGTTCGGCCACCGTCGTGATCCTGCCGGCTATGCCGACGCGCTCGAACAGTTCGATCGCCGCCTCCCTGAACTCATCGCCAAACTACGTGACGATGATCTTCTCGTCATCACCGCCGACCACGGAAACGACCCCACCTGGCCTGGGACCGACCATACGCGCGAACAGGTGCCAATCCTGTTATTTAGCCGCGCTTTGGACAAGGGCAGCATTGGCTTGCGCCCCGTTCTGTCCGATATTGGTGAAACAATTGCCCATTGGCTGGGCATCGCGCCAGGAAAGCACGGCACCAGCGCGCTGTAACAAAAAGCAATAGAGCGGCCACATGCAGAACCTGACCATCGTCGATCACCCCCTTGTCCAGCACAAGCTCACCATCATGCGCTGCAAGGACACCTCAACCGCCAGCTTCCGTCGGCTCCTGCGGGAGATCGCGCATCTTTTGTGCTACGAGGTCACACGTGATCTCGAAGTCGAGTATATAGACATCGAGACCCCGGTTGGCCCGACGCGCGCCCCCACACTCAAGGGCAAAAAGCTCGTATTCGCGTCAATCCTGCGCGCCGGCGAGGGGCTGCTTACCGGCATGCTCGATCTCGTTCCCTCCGCGCGCGTAGCCCATATCGGGCTCTACCGGGATCCCGAAACGCTTGAAGCAGTCGAATATTATTTCAAGGCGCCATCGGACGCCGCTGACCGACTGGTTATCGTCGTCGATCCCATGCTGGCGACCGCCAATTCTGCAATTTCAGCCGTTCAGAAACTCAAGGATCGCGGGGCCAATAACATCCGCTTTCTGTGCCTCCTCGCAGCGCCGGAGGGTGTGGAGCGGTTTACGACAGCCCATCCCGACGTCCCGATCTTCACAGCGAGCGTTGATGAAAAGCTCAATGAGCACGGCTACATAGTGCCCGGTCTAGGCGATGCGGGCGACCGGATGTACGGCACGCGCTAGCTTTTAAGCGGCAGTCCGAGGCCAAAGAGCTCGGCTCGCAACGCCTCGGGCGTTGAAAAGTGTATGGCTTCCATGCCAACCGCGCGAGCCGAAACGACATTAGCTCCATTGTCGTCAATAAACACGCAGGACTCCGGAGCCAATCCGTAGCGGTCGCAGAACAATCGGAAGATGCGCGGATCGGGTTTGACCATTTTCTCGAGCCCCGAGACAACGACGCCATCGAACTTTTCAAGAAAGCTCCACTCATCGAGCACCGAAACCCATTTTTCCCAAGAGAAATTGGTGATCGCAAAAGTCGGAATCTCGGCTTCAATCAATTCGTTGTGGATGTCGACAGTCCCTTGGAAGATGCCTCCGATGGTTTCCTTCCAGCGGGTGTCATAGGCTTGGATTTCGCGCCAATACCGCGGGTAGCGCGTGATCAATCGTGCCACGCCCTCGGCGTAGATGTCCCCGGCGTCGAACTCGAGGTTCCAGTCTTTGGTGCAGATCGTATCGCCAAACCACTGCGCCTCCTCTTCGGTCGCGAAGAGCTTGCGAAACAGATACATCGGATTCCAGTCGACAAAAACGCCGCCAAGATCGAAGACAGGAATGAGGGGTTCAGACATCGCAGATTCCAGACAGAGCGAGAGCAGGTTTCATGTCAGGACGGTCTGCAATTTGCAACGGCGCCGGCCATTTTTCAGTATGTGGTCGTCCCGGAATTATCGGTAGGTGGCGTTAGCGGCCGCCCCGACCGCCGCCGCGGCCACCACCCCTTCGGCCATCGGATGAATCCGATTCGTCATCCGAGGCATCGCTGCCGTCGTCCGAAGCTTGGTCCGATCCGCCCTCCGAATAGCCGCCTTCTCCTGATTCGACGCCCTCACTGCCGGTTTCGTCGACGACCGCCTCTTCGTCTTCGCTAGGTTCGGCCCCACTCACGGGAGAACCGTCTGGCGCAAAACCGAAATTTTCCACGTCCTTGCGTGTTATATGGAGGGAGCGCTGCCCAAGAGAGACGGTGCTATTAAAGACGGTTCCGAAAATGGGGGTATAATCGTAGCTCGCTTCGGCCACGACAACGTAGCGCCCATCCGAGAGTGCCATCATATCGCTGGGGAGGTCGTAGGTCTGCCCATTGCTCACCTCGATTTCCCAGTTGCGGGCGGTTGCGCCGGTCACTTCCGTCGAACTGCCGTCCACTTCAATAATGGTAAGCCTGAGTTTGGTGCTTTCGAAGTCAAACGGGCGCATGATTGCGATGCCGGACTGAAAGAAGGCGTGCACCTGATCGCTGGTTACGGAATCTTCCTGGGCCACCAGATCCGATACCGTTGAAGCGACCTGCCCAAGTTTGCGATCGATGGCCAGACCCTGGGTTACGTCTGTGGCACCAAGATAGCTCAGCATCAGGACGGGGACGATCAGCGCGAATTCAACTGCGGCTATTCCCTTCTGGTTGCGGAACAGTTGCGCCAATGTTCCCGGGTTGCCGTTTCGCGGTCCGCTCATCATCAGAATGGCTCCGTTCGGAAGACGTGCGTTGCGGCCAGAAGGCGTTTTCCATCCGCTGTCTGTCCGGCATTGAGGCCGGGAATGTTGAAGAAAGTTGGCCATTTGTAATAGGCCTCGATCATCATGGTCTTCAATGGTGCCGCACTGGTGTATGAATTGCTCATCGCCCATTCCCCCGTATCGGCATCGAGAGGGACGGTCATCGAAAAGCTGGCAAAGTCATCGATGGATCGCACGGACGTCCGCACCTGTTCGCAATCGAATATGCCGTAGAGTTGGTCGCAAAGAGCCTCTCTATAATTGGCTTCAGAGGAAATATAGGCCGATTGCCCCGTGCGGATGAGCCGCGAGGAGTCGATCACGGCTGTGTCGAGGGCATAGCCTGCAAAAAAGGCGAGGGCGGTTTCGATGGTTGCTCCGATAAGGGCAAGAAACGCCGGGCCGACAATCGCAAATTCAATGGCTGTCACACCCCTGTCGGACTGCGCAAAGCGGCGCGCCAACCTGCGCGGCAGCCACGTTCTGCCCGATACCTCTTTTGCGGTAGTCCCCATGCCCGCGCTCCGTCTGAAATCGCAAGGCACACTACGCAAAGCTCCCCTAACCAAAAGTTAGGGTTTGGACCGCGTAGCCGCGCATTTGCGGCCACAGTAAACCGAGCCTTAAAGGGCTGGGAAAATTTCGACTTATCGTCTGGCTGCGCCGTCGATAATGGAGCTGGAAGAGACCACATCCGAGGTGTAGCTGGTATCGTCTCCCAGCATGATGACGGGCTGGCAATTGGGCGCGCAGGCCATTGAGGTTCGCTGGGCGCCCAGAAACACGGTGACGGTGTCGGAGGTGAGCTGTGCCACTTCCACAATGGTATCGGCTATGGGATCGCCATTGGAATCGAGGATGATCATGTTGGTTCGGCCAAAGCTCTTGCCGGTCAGGATCAGGGTCTGGGGATCCTGTATCGTGACGTCGGCGATCGCCGGATTGCCGATTATCACGGTCGCTGCGGGGGCGTTGATGCGAAGCACCCGCGCCATATTGGTGTTGACGGTGACGGTGATTGCGTCCTGGTCCTGAGCGATAGCGGGAACCAGGCCGTATCCACTTACGAAAAACACCGCGGCAACCAAGGCACTGCGCAACTGACCCGGCATGATAAGCTTTCCCGCCTCGACTGGAGCGTTCCCGAAACGAGTGGCGACCACTTGTCCGTTTCGGAAACGCGACAAAACAACGACATAGGGGAGTTCCAGCGATTCAGGGAAAAGCGAAACTGCCCTAACATGGTTACCCGATCATGGCTCGCAATGGTTACTATTTGGCAAACAGGCCATGAGGCGCAGGTTGGATATATATTGAGTTGATCGCGCCGAGAATAGTTAGCGGTTTATAATTCAGTGAAACCATTTGCTAGTCATATTGAGTATTGGTGCTCAACGCCAGGTTTTGAAGCTTCCGATTAACTCAATTTCAACTGGCCGGGACTAGCTTTGCGCCATGTTCGATGTGTGACGCGTCGAACGATGCAGTCACTTGAGGACGCACGAACAAGGAGCTTAGTCATGAACCTTTTTAAGAAATTCATCGCCGATGATTCCGGCGCCACTGCCATCGAATACGGCCTGATCGCGGCGCTCGTCGCTGTCGTGGTCATCGCCGCCCTGACCATGCTGGGTGGTCAACTTCAGACGACGTTTGAAGAAATCTGTCAGGGTCTTAATGCTGGTGAGGTCTGCGAAGAACCGGCTGTCGAAGGCTGATCGTCGCTTCGCCAAAAAAACGAAGGGCCCGCCTAGGGCCCTTCTTCTTTTGTGTTTGTTAAGATGGTGCGCACTACGCTTGCGCAACGATGCAGCCTCGGGTCGCGGAGGGCGCCGACTTATGATCCGTACATTCACTGTTGATCAAAAAGGGGCGACCTCAATTGAATACGCCCTGATCGCTTCATTGATCTCGATCGCCGTCATTGGCGCCTTGCTTCTCTTCCAGGGCGAAATGACTGAAATGTTCGAATATATCTCGAACAGCATTGGATCGGTTTTGCCGTCGTAATACATAGCGGGCCGCTCCCTTATGAATACATTACTTTCCCTTATTTTCCCCCTTCTTATGGCCTTTGCCGCCTGCTCGGATTTGCTCACCATGCGCATTTCCAACATGCTCGTGGCCGCCGTCATTGCGAGCTTTGTTGTCGTCGCTCTGGTCATAGGCATGAGCCCCGCGCTCATTGGCATGCACCTGGCCGCTGGCGCGCTGGTCCTGGCCATCACCTTTGCCCTTTTTGCAATGGGCTGGATCGGGGGGGGGGATGCAAAGCTGGCGGCGGGTATCGCTATATGGATGGGGTTTGAACTCCTGCTGCCTTTCCTTCTTTATGCGTCCGTTTTGGGCGGGGCTCTGACCTTCTTGCTGCTCTTTGGACGGCGACATGCCCTCCCTGGCCCCCTGCTGGGAGTAGGCTGGATACAGCGTCTGCACCATCCCAAGACGGGGGTGCCTTATGGCATAGCCCTGGCGATCGGTGCCATGCTGGTCTACACCCAGACCGTTGTCTATGAGCGTCTGGTTACCAACCAGGCGGTTCAGCAAACACTCATGGATCAATTGACCACGCTCTGACGTCTGCTCGATGCAGCAGGACCGTCTTCTTTGAGGCTGGGCGAAGACTCTTATCTAGACCATTGGTTAACCTTTGCAAAAAAGCATCGATTAACCAAGTTTTGACCCTTTACCGGCAATAGTTGCCCGATCTTGCCGTAGGCGCATCCCAATATGGCGCGCGTCTGCGGATAGTTGGGGGCCGGAAGCGTCGAGACGTCCTGTCTCCCGAAAACAGTGCAGGTGTCATACCGGGCACGGGCCAGTGGGAGTATAGGGTCAGATGAAACCGGCGCGTATTCTGCTCATCGTGGTTGCTATCGTTGCGGGTGGGCTCGCTGCATTCCTGGCGACGCGCGGCAATAGCCCCCGCCCCGAGGAGGCTCAGTCCGCTGCGGTCGAAATTCAACGCGAAGCCCGCGCCCAGGTGCTCGTTGCGACGCGCGCGATTGGACTTGGGCAGCGCCTGACCGAAGCCGATGTCGGCTGGCAGGATTGGCCCGAGGGCGCCTTGCGATCCGAATTTATCACGGCCGGTACGGTGCCCGACGCCCCCCAGCAGGTCGCAGGCTCGGTGGCCCGATTTGAATTTTTCCCCGGTGAACCGATCCGCGAAGCAAAGCTGGTCAACTCGACCCAGGGCTATCTTTCGGCGGTCATAGGACAGGGCATGCGGGCGGTCTCCGTCTCTGTCAGTCCGGACTCGGCCTCCGGCGGTTATATTGTTCCCAACGATCGCGTCGATATCGTTCTGACACGCTCTGGTGGGGACTATTCGGAAACCATCCTTTCCAACATACGCGTTTTGGCAATTGGAACGCGGCTTGGCGAGGCCGGAACGACCGGCGGACAGACCGATCCCGACAACCCTTCATCCCAGGTCTTTGAAAGGGCCGAGATCGCCACGCTCGAAGTGACGCCGGCTCAGTCCGAAACCATCCTGCAGTCCGGGTCCATCGGGCGACTTGCACTGGTTTTGCGCTCGGTTGTCGATTTCGGGCAAGCCGCAGCGGACGACGACGGCGGTAGCCAGACTGTAAGGCTCGTCCGCTACGGCCAGACCCAATCTGTCACATCCAGTGCACCGCGTAGTTCTCCCCCGTCCGGAACGTCGGTTTCGGCTTTGGATAATCCAGCCGCTCCAATGGTGCCGGCTCAGACGTTGTCGCCCGTCATCGAGGTCAGATAGATGCTCTCCGCTCCGAAACAGCCTTTCGTCGCTCGATTTGATCTGATGCACGCCCTGTTGAAGGGGCTGCTGTTGGCGGCCCTATTGAGCGCCACGCCAGCCATCGCCGCTACATCGCCGCATTTGCGTATCGCCCACAGCGAGCTGGGACGCACCCAGTACGTGGAAATCGGGGTCAACAAATCGATTATCGTCGATCTTCCCGTTGAAGCTGGAGAGGTTATCGTTTCCCAGCCCAACGTGGCCAATGCGCTGATGCGGACGCGTACACGGGCCGTAATTCAGGGCATCGCGCCGGGCGAAACCAACATCCTGTTTCTCGATTCTTCGGGCGCCGGGATCGCGGTGATCGAAATCTCGGTTGCCCAGGATTCATCGGGCCTTGCCGCGACGATTAACCGCCTGCTCCCCGGCTCCCGCGTGCAGGTGCAGTCTTTTGCCAACTCGGTCATCCTCTCGGGTGATGTTCAGTCCGGCGATGATATGGAAAAGGCGGTGGCCATAGCTGCGCAATATGTGGGCGGAGAAGCCAACGTCACCTCGGTCATCAACGTGGCGGGTGGCCAGCAGGTTTCGCTCAAGGTCACGGTTGCCGAAATCAAGCGCGATGCAGCTCAGGAATTGGGCATCAACCTTTCGGGTACCCTGACCATGGGTGCGCTCAATGTCGGGCTCAACTCTGCCCAGAGCGATTTGACCAACGGTTATTCGGGCGATTTCAGCCAGGGTAGCTTTGCTATCGAGGCCGCACTGCGGGCAATGGAATCGCGCAATGCCGTCCGTTTGCTCGCCGAACCGGTGCTGACGGCCATGTCCGGAGAGGAGGCGAGCTTTCATGTCGGCGGCGAACTGCCTGTTCTCGTGGTCAATGACGGCCAACAGACATACGATTATAAGCCTTACGGAATCCAGCTCGATTTCACCCCCACGGTCCGCTCCAACGGGCTGATAGGACTGGTGATCGATACCGAGGTCTCCGAACCCCAGCTCAACAATACACTCAACACTCGCCAGGCCAGCACGACGGTGGAGTTGCGTGCCTATCAGACGTTGGCAATCGCGGGCCTGATCGACGAACGAACCCGTCGGCAGATTTCCCAACTTCCCGGTCTGGGTAATATTCCCATCCTTGGCGCCCTGTTCCGGTCCTATGAATACGTTTCAGAGCAAACCGAACTGGTGATCCTTGTAACGCCGATGATTGCGCAGCCCGCCAATACCGCGCCGCCACTTCCGACCGATCTCTACCAGCCCGCTTCGAATGCCGAGGCGATGTTCCTGGGTCGCATGGAGTCCATGTACGGGGTCGGCGGTGCCGAGGGCGGGCAGTTCCGCGGCTCGGTGGGCTTCATGCTCGATTGATCCTTTCGCTCCGGCATTGCTGCCGGCGCGCCTTTCTTGAGACGTCCCGCTTGGGGTAGAAACGATGAACTTTATCGACAACGATGATCGTGAAAATGCATCCGAGGCGCCTGCCGAAACAGTGAGTGGGGCCCGGCTGATCCCGCGCATCACGATCCAGGCGTTTTGTGAGCATTCGCAGACCGCGCAGATCATCGAAGACACGACCCACGACCGGCGAATGTCAAAGGTGGCGCTCACCACGCACAATGGCGGGCTGGAGGGGGCCGTAGAAACCTATCGCACCAATCCCACGCCCAACCTTATTGTCGTGGAAACAACGCTCCCGGCAGACCAGATCGAAAACGCTCTGGGGAAATTGGCGGAGGTGTGTGACGCCTCGACGCGCGTCATCGTCATCGGGCACGTCAACGATGTAATGCTCTATCGCAGCCTCATCCGAGCGGGCGTTTCCGAATATCTGGTCATGCCGTCTTCGAGCGCGACGATCATCAACGCCATTACCGATCTTTTTGCGTCGGAAGGCGCTGCGCCTATCGGTCGGTCCATGGGCTTTATTTCCGCCAAGGGCGGCGCTGGAGCCTCCACAGTTGCGCACAATGTCGCTTGGGCCATCGCCCGCTCGATCCGCCAGGATGTTCTGGTCGTTGATCTCGATCTGCCGTTCGGAACGGCCGGGCTCGATTTCAACCAGGATCCGCCTCAAGGCGTTGCCGATGCAGTTTATGCCAGCGACAAGATGGACGCGGTTATGCTTGATCGCCTGATGAGCAAGGCGGCAAATCATATTTCTCTTCTCGCTGCGCCGGCTACGCTCGATCGGGCCTATGATCTGTCCGAACGCAGTTTTGAACAGGTCATCGAACTTAGCCAGAAGACCGTTCCCGTCGTTATCCTCGATATACCGCATCTGTGGACCAGTTGGGTGCGCCACACGCTGGCGGCAGTTGACGAGGTGGTGATCGTGGCAGAGCCCGATCTTGCCAATCTGCGCAACGCCAAGGCCATCGCCGACGCCGTCAAGGCAATGCGACCGAGCGAAACCGACCCGATCATCGTGGTCAACAAGACCGGCATCTCCAAGCGACCCGAAATTCCTGCCACCGAGTTCGCCTCATCTATCGAGTGTCGTCTTGCGGCCCAGATTGGATTTGAGCCGGCCCTGTTCGGCACTGCTGCCAACAACGGCCAGATGATTGCGGAGGTTTCCGCGACCCACAAGGTCAATGACATTTTTCGCTCGCTTGGATTGGAGCTGACGGGGCGGTCCAGCGCAGAAGCGGGCAGCCGTCCCGCCGGTATCCGTATCCCCGACCTGTTTCGCAAGCGCAAGCGCGCGTAACCAAAAGGAAGGCTTCCCACGATGTTCGGCAAGCGTGCGAGTTTTGGTGGCAATACCCAGCCGGCTCCCAGTCGCCCGGCGCCTCCATCAGAGGCACTGGAGGTTGAACGCGCCCGTGACCTGTCAGCGATTGCCAAGCCCGAAGCCCAACGAGCCACGGTCGAGGAAGGTGTCGACGGCTCCGAACCCAGTGGCCGCGACAAGAACTACTTTCAGACCAAGTCCTCGATCTTTTCCGCCCTGATCGATTCAATCGACCTGTCGCAACTTGCGGCCATGGATCAGGATTCGGCACGCGAGGAAATTCGCGACATTGTTGCCGAAATCATTGCGCTTAAGAACTTCGTCATGTCGATTTCCGAGCAGGAAGACTTGCTCGACGACATCTGCAACGACGTTCTCGGCTATGGCCCTCTTGAGCCGCTGCTGGCCCGCGACGACATCGCCGATATCATGATAAACGGCTCCCAGCGCTGCTACATCGAAGTCAGTGGCCGGGTGAAGCTGACAAATGTGCGCTTCCGCGATGATGCGCACCTTATGAATGTCTGCCAGCGCATTGTGAGCCAGGTCGGTCGTCGCGTGGATGAATCCTCGCCCATATGCGATGCGCGCTTGCCCGATGGTTCTCGTGTCAACGTCATCGCTCCGCCGCTCTCGATCGATGGGCCAACACTCACCATCCGCAAGTTCAAAAAGGACAAGTTGACCCTGCCGCAGTTGGTCAAGTTCGGTTCGATTTCTCCGGAAGGTGCCGAAGTGTTGCGCGTGCTTGGTCGTGTGCGCGCCAATGTCCTGATTTCCGGCGGTACCGGCTCGGGTAAGACCACCCTGCTCAACTGTCTCACAGCCTTCATCGACAAGGACGAACGCGTCATCACCTGTGAGGATTCGGCCGAACTGCAGCTCCAGCAGCCCCATGTTGTGCGCCTTGAAACCCGCCCGCCCAATCTCGAGGGTGAGGGGGAGGTTACCATGCGCGAACTCGTCAGGAACTGCCTGCGTATGCGTCCGGAGCGGATCATCGTCGGCGAAGTCCGCGGGCCGGAGGCTTTCGACCTGCTCCAGGCGATGAACACCGGCCATGACGGCTCGATGGGCACGCTGCACGCCAACTCTCCGCGTGAAGCCCTTTCCCGACTTGAATCCATGATCACCATGGGCGGGTTCGCGCTGCCCAGCCGCACCATCCGGGAAATGATCGTATCTTCGATCGATGTGATCGTTCAGGCCGCACGTCTGCGTGATGGCTCGCGCCGCATTACCCACATCTCCGAGGTGCTCGGCATGGAAGGCGACGTCATCGTCACCCAGGACGTGTTCCTCTATGACATCATGGGTGAAGACGCCAACGGCGCTCTTCTCGGTCGTCACCGTTCGACCGGCATCACCAAGCCCCAGTTCACCGAGAAGGCCCGCTACTTCAATGAGGAAATAGCTCTTGTCGAAGCGCTTGAGCGGGCCAATGTCGAACAACACGAGTTAATGCGCTGACCATGAGCCCACTCATTCTCGCCATTCTCGTTCTGGTCTGCGTCGGGGCGCTGGGCATTGCCTTCGTCCCCGCGCTGGCCGGTTCAAGCCGGGCCGACAAACGCATGAAGGCGCTGCAGGCCGACGTCCAGGTACGCCGGCAGACCGTTTCCGCCGACAAGACCAGAGAGACACGCCGCCGCACGGTGCAGGATGCTCTCAAACAGCAATCGGACCAGCTGAGCGCCCGCCGCGCCAAAAAGACCCTGAAACACAGGATATTTCAGGCCGGGATCAAGACGACATTTAGGGTGTGGGTACGCAATTCGATCATTCTGGGCGTTGCCCTGTTTGCGATCCTGGTTATCGTGCAGGTGCCCTTGCTTTTTTCTGGGGTTATTGCGGCGGCGGGTGCCTACGTATTGCCGAACGTCTATCTGGGCTGGCGGCGAAAGCGATACCAGAGCGCTTACCTCGATGAATTGCCCAATGCGGTCGAGGCTATTGTGCGCGGCGTCAGGGCCGGCATGCCGCTCAACGATTCAATTCGGCTCGTTGCTCGCGAGGTCAAACAGCCGGTGCGATCGGAATTCATGCGGGTTCTTGATCAGCAATCGGTGGGCAAGAGCATGGCCGAAGCCGTTCCGGTGCTTTTTGATCGCGTGCCCCTGCCTGAAGTCAATTTCTTTATCGTTGTGATCACCGTCCAGCAGCAGTCAGGCGGCAATCTTTCCGAAGCGCTGTCCAACCTCGCAACCGTTCTGCGCAACCGCAAGAAGATGAAAGCCAAGGTCAAGGCCATGAGTTCGGAAGCCAAGGCCTCGGCGATGATCATCGGTGCACTGCCCGTTTTCGTCGTGGGCGCGGTTTCGGTCGTGAGCCCCAGCTATCTCTCACCGCTTGTGTCCACAAGCGCCGGCATGGTGTGCCTGGGCATTGCCGCCGGCATGATGATGGCGGGTGCGTTCGTGATGAACCGCATGATTCAGTTCGACTACTAGGGAAGATTTGCGCGTGAGCCTCACCGACCAGATCGTAAACCCTGACTTTCTTATCGCGGTTTTCGCCGCCATTTCGGCCGCGGCGATCGTCTTTACGTTCGGCTCGCAGATATTCGAACGCGTCGAGCGGAAGGATCGCATGAAGAAGGTGGCCATTGAGCGCGAGCAGATGAGAGCCCGTGAAATGGCTCGTCTGCGCAATCAGGCAGATGGCAAGGAAAATGCGCGAGGCAACATTAGGGGCACCGACGCCCGCTCCTATATGAAATCCACAGTCGAGCGGTTCTCGCTCCAGAAGGCGTTCGTCGATGAGAACACCATGGACCGGCTCGCTCAGGCGGGTCTGCGCGGCCAGGGAGAACTGACCAAACACCTGTTCTTGCGCTTTGTTACGCCATTCCTTCTTTTCGCGCTCGGCGCCTTCTATCTCATTTTCATTACCCCCGGTGGCCGCCCGCTCTTTCTCAATCTGCTCTACGCTGTGGGCGTGGGGCTGGTGGGGGCTTACATGCCGGTCCTGTTGCTGCGCAACAAGGTGCAAAAGCGTCAGAAATCGATCAGAAAAGCCTGGCCCGATGCGCTCGATCTCATCTTGCTCTGTGTGGAGTCGGGGATGTCTATCGAGCACGCCATCAAGCGCGTCGCCAAGGAGATCGGGCTGCAGAGCGTTGAACTCGCCGAGGAAATGACCCTGACAACGGCAGAATTGTCATTTCTCGAAGACCGGACGCGCGCCTACGACAATCTTGCCCGGCGCACCGGGCTCGATGGTGTGCGCTCGGTGATGACAGCGCTCATCCAGGCCGAGCGCTACGGGACGTCCGTTGGTCAGGCCCTGCGCGTCATGGCCGAAGAAGGACGCGATGCGCGAATGATGGAAGCTGAGAAAAAGGCGGCGGCGCTGCCGCCCAAGATGACCGTCCCCCTGATCGTCTTCTTTCTGCCGGTCCTCTTCATCATCATCATGGCGCCCGCCATCATCACGGTCACCACGCTCTGAGCGGACAGCATCAGCCCGCTCAGGCGGGGGTATCGTTGCGGATGGTTTGCCACCGGTCCTGTTGCGTCAGCAGCGCGCGAATATAATCCATGTTGGCCTGGACCTGTTCTGGCGGTAATTCTGCAGCGTAGAGAGAGCGGGCGGCTTCGAACTGCCCCTGTAAACCGAGGACCAGTGCAAGGTTCTGCCGCACCTTGGAATTGGCACCGGGCAGGGCGGTTGCCTGTCGCAAATGCGCTTCGGCTTGGATCAGTTCGCCCGTCATGGCATAAGAAAGCCCCAGATTGGCATAGAGCCGCGCTTCGTTGGGTGCCAGCAGCAGCGCCTGCGCATAGGCCCGCCTAGCGTCCGCAGGTCGTCCCATCTGATCGAGAATGGCGCCACGAACCGATAGTGCGTCCCAGTCCGGCGTCACCGGGTTCATGGTATTGTCGACAACCCGAAGCGCTTGCTCGAACCTTCCCGCGGCGGACAACGCCTTGGCATAGGCCAAGCCCACTTCGGGATCCCCGTGATGAACAGATATGAGATTTTCGAGCACCGTGACGGCGGGTTCGGTCTGGCCCGCGGCCCGCAGTGCGGCGGCGTAGTGGATGCCGAGCTCCTTGTTGCGCGGATCTTGGGCGTATCGTTGGGACAGGTCAGCAACGCTAGCCTGAATCTGCGGCCCGGAAAGGTTGGCGTAATCGGCGTTCAACGCGCCTGTGCGATTGGTGGCACATCCGGCCAGGGCGATGGCGGCGACACTGGCCAGCAACATCAAACCAACTCTGCCCATTCCAACCCCCAGCGCTGTACGCTCGCGCGTGCCATATCCGTTCAAGAAGTAATTCATTAACCCTAACGCGGGGTTAAACCTGGCTTCGCATTGATTGCGGTTCCGGGAGGCAACGGCTACAAACGGCACTCATCGAGTAGAGGAGTCTTACATGTCCGAAACCTTGCCCATCATCTGTGTTACCGAGAATGGGGTTAAAACGGCCAATATCAGCGAGACGCACCGGGCCTGGGCAAGGAGCAATGGATTTGTCGGTCAGTCGGGAAAACTTCTCGCTCTGCCAGATAAAGAAGGCGAGATAGGCGCATACCTTTTTGGTCTCGGTTCAGAGGTCAATCGCTCGGCGTTGGTCCTGGGCCTGGCAGCATCTGCCCTAGCGGCAGGCACATATCGTCTTGAGGGCGATTACGGCGACCCCACCCTGGCCTCCCTGGGTTTCCGGTTGGGAGCATACCGGTTTGACCGCTATGCAGAGGCCAAGGACCAGCCGGTGCTGGAACTGCCCGAGGGCGCCGACGCCGCTGAGATTGAAAACCTCGTGACCTCGGCCTTCATCGCCCGTGACCTCGTTAACATTCCGGCCAACGATCTCGGGCCGGATGCCTTCGAGGCCTGGATCGCCGAATTTGCCGAGACACACGGCGTTGAGGTCAAGGTCATTCGCGACGACGATCTTCTGGCGCAGAATTTCCCGATGATCCATGCAGTCGGCCGCGCCAGTGATCAGGCGCCGCGACTGGTTGATTTTTCCTGGGGTGATGCCGCAAATCCCAAGCTGACTCTCGTGGGCAAAGGCGTCACCTTCGACACGGGAGGGCTCAACATCAAGCCCGGCAGTTCCATGGCATTGATGAAAAAGGACATGGGCGGAGCGGCCAACGTGCTTGGTCTTGCCAATGCCATCATGACGGCTGGCCTCAAGGTTCGCTTGCGGGTTCTTGTCCCCGTTGTGGAAAACTCGATCGCGGGCAACGCGTTCCGGCCCGGAGACGTGCTGCCCTCGCGCAAGGGGTTGACCGTCGAGATCGGCAACACCGACGCGGAGGGCCGGTTGATCCTTGCCGATGCGCTGGCACTGGCCGACGAAGAGCAACCCGACCTTATCATCGATATGGCCACCCTGACTGGTGCGGCACGTGTGGCGCTTGGCCCGGACCTGCCGCCTGTGTATGCGCGAGATGGGGCCTTTGCCAAGACCCTCATCGAGCACGGCATGGCAATTGATGATCCCCTTTGGGAGATGCCGTTGTGGAACGGCTATGACAAGCTGCTCGCCTCAAAGATCGCCGACGTCAGTCACATATCAACCGGTGGTTTGGCCGGATCGATCACCGCTGCCCTGTTTCTCAATCGGTTCGTCAGACCGGAGACTGAATGGATGCATCTCGATATCTTCGCCTGGGCGCCCGAGGCCCGGCCGGGTCGTCCTTTTGGGGGCACAGACCAGGGCGTTCGGGCGCTCTACGGTGCGCTCAAGGATCGATACGGTCAGTAACCCCGGTTGCGGTCGACAACATTGCGCAATGGCTTGCCGGCCTCATGGTCGGCAATGATCTGCGAGAAATAGCGCACGCCGCTCTGCTCATTGGATATCGCCGCGATATGGGGCGTGATGAAACAAGCTTCGATCTCCCAAAGCGGACTTGTCCGGGGGAGAGGTTCGACTTCGAAAACGTCAAGACTGGCGGCACCGAGCGTGCCGTCCTTGAGTGCGGCAACGATATCGGCCTCCTTCTGGTGCCCACCGCGGGCCGCGTTGATCAGCACTGGGCCACCCACCAGACGGCCCCTGCGCAGCGCCCTGAAAGTTTGCATGTTCAGGATGCCGCGCGTTTCGTCAGTGAGCGGCAAAAGGCACACGAGCACGTCAGTGGCGGCCAGAAAGTCATTGAACCGGGTGTCGCCGGCAAAGACCTCAACGCCGTCGACCGATTTGGCTGATCGGCTCCAGCCATTGACGGCAAAGCCTATCGTCTTGAGCTTGCGGGCTGCGTCGGTTCCGAGCACGCCCAGGCCCATGATTCCAACCGTGATTTCGTGGCTCGCCGGCGGGTAGAGCTGGCTCCAGGCCCTGACCTTCTGATGGGCCGCATAGCGGGTGAAAAGCCGCTGGTGCATGGTGACCTGAGAGATCACATAGTCGCTCATGCAATGGGTGAGTTCGTCATCGACAAACCGGATAACGGGAACCTGGGGGAGCGCCGGATGCTCGAGCAGGGCATCGACGCCGGCGCCAAGCGACAGAATCGCTTTGAGATTGTCCAGCCCCTCGAACGCGTCGGGTGCGGGCTTCCAGACAAAGATGTATTCGATTTCTGCGGGGTCGAATTCGTCGCTCCGCGTCACCACACGACAGCCGGGCATCGCCTCGCTGAACCCCTTCGCCCATCCCGCCTCATCGATGCCGGTCAAATGCAACATCAGGGCCATTGAATCCTCCCGCTTGTCTTTCAAGAAAATGGCCGCACCAGATGGCGCGGCCGCTTTTATATGCTGTGGCTGACCAGAGAGTGATCAGTTGGCTGGTGTTTCGGGCGCATCTTCTGGTTCAGATTCGCCTTCAGCCTGCGGCGCATCGGCCTCCACGACAACTGGATCGTCTCCTTCAGCCGCCTCTTCGAGGTTCAGCTGTTCGACCTCCTCAACCGCAGGTTGCTCTTCCGGAGCTTCCCCGGCAGGGTCGGCAGCGCCACCAAGATCGATTGGATTGTCGGAGATAGAATTAAGAAACACGATCAACGCGGCGCGATCTTCGATATTGGCGAGCCCTGCAAAGCTCATCCGCGTGCCTGGTGCGAAATCGGCCGGGCTCTCAAGGAAAGCGCTGAGGTTCTCAGGTGTCCAAGTCTCGCCCGCAGCTCCCAAAGATGCAAGTGCATCGGAATATGAGTATCCCTCGTGAAGGGCGATCTCTGCCCCGACAACGTTGTGGATGCCCGGGCCGACACGGTTTGCGTTCGCGGGAGAATAATCGTGACACGACTGGCAGCGCACGATCAACGCTTCGCCATCTTCCGGTGTTACGGCGGCCATCGCTGCCGTCAATTCGTCTTCGACCGGCGCTTCCTCGCCGCCTTCGCCTTCGGCTGGGGCAGCCGCTTCCTCGGCGGGAGCTTCGGGAAGCGGGAACGGATCGTCCGAATTCTCGCGCAGGAAGGCAATAAGATTGGCGCGGTCCTCGGGGTTCGAGAGGCCCGCAAAGCTCATCTTTGTGCCGGGCGCGTAATTGCGCGGGCTTTCAAGGAACGCATCGAGATGCTCGTAGTCCCATATTTCGCCGTTCGAGCCGAGTGTGGCCAGAGCGTCGGAATATGCAAAACCCTCGTGGCTGGCGATGGGAAGACCGACCACGCCATAGATGCCGGGTCCAGTGCGATTTTCGTTCGCGGGAGAATAGTCGTGGCACGACTGGCACCGGGTAATCAGGCTCTCGCCGGCGTCCGCGGACGCAGTCTGCATGCGGGCCGCAATCGGCGGCACTCCCGGGGCTTCTTCGCCGCCAGCCTCGCCTTCAGCGGCAGGCTCCGGAAGATCGTAGCTTGCGCCACGCCCTTCGATCGGAGCGTAGATTTCGTCAGCGATAAAGCTGACACCCATTACAAAGACCAAGGTGCCCAGAATGGCGCCAAAAATCTTGTTGAGTTCAAATGAATTCATAACCTCGGTCTCTCCGTACCGTTATCTCCGCCCGAGCGCCGGCAGCAGAACGCAAAACACGGGCCCTCGATCGGCGATCCGGGAAGCAGGGCGTCCCCACCCTGCGCCAAAGCCACGGATTCGCCCGTTAAGCCCGCGCGCGGACCATATAATGGAAGCATCGGCCCGCGCAACCGCCATAGGCCGGGTGCGACAATCCCGCAAGCCAAATTTTGCCTTCCGTTCGTTCAATTGACACTCATTGGCCGTGAGGGTTAGGTGCGCGCGCATTCATTCTTTGGGACCACGCCTATGTCACGCAAGATCGCCTTTCAGGGAGAATTAGGAGCTTTCAGTCACGCAACGGCTGTTGAGCTCTTTCCAGACGACCGGCCGGTTCCCTGTGTGACGTTTGAGCAGACCATCGCCGCTGTGCAGTCGGGCGAGGCCGATTATGCTGTCGTGCCTGTCGAAAACTCCCTTTACGGGCGCATTACCGATATTCATCATATTCTGCCCGAAAGCGGGCTCTACATCATCGGGGAGCACTACCTTCCCGTTCGCATGAACCTGCTCGGCGTGCCTGGGGCGACGCTGTCGGATATCGAGGCCGTGCAATCGCTCTCGGTAGCGTTGGGTCAATGCCGCAAATTCATTGCCAAACATAACCTGCGTACGATCAGCGCGGTTGATACGGCGGGTTCGGCCCGCGAAATCGCTGAAAAGGGCGATAGGACAATTGCGGCAATCGCCTCGCGCTTTGCCGCCGAGACCTATGGCCTCGATGTCATCGCCGAAAATATCGAGGATGCCGCCCATAACACCACGCGCTTTCTGATCATGGCACGCGAACCGATTTCACCCAAGCCCAATGGCACCAGGATAAAGACGACTTTTGTCTTCCGCGTCCGCAACGTTCCGGCGGCGCTCTATAAGGCCATGGGCGGGTTTGCGACCAACAGCGTCAACATGACCAAACTAGAAAGCTACATGGTCGGTGGTTCGTTCACCGCCACCCAGTTTTACGCTGATATCGAGGGCCACCCCGACGATCACAACGTCAAGCTGGCGCTCGAGGAACTTGGATTTTTCTCCGATCACTTTAAACTGCTCGGAATCTATCCGGTGGCAGACTCCGCGCCGTGAAAGAGTCCCACTGGGCTCTTGCAAACCCGTCTCCGATGCAGCACATAGGGGACGGGAGGTTGGTGGCGGACGAACCGCTCGCCAACCGGGTCAGGTCCGGAAGGAAGCAGCCCTAACGAGTACGGCACGGGTCGTCGTCAGCCTCCTGCTCTATAGCGCCATTCGGTAATGGCGCGGCAATCCCCCAGCAACGGCCCGCGATGGTGACCCCCCAGACCCCAGCAACGCCCTATCAGGTTCTGGCCCGCAAGTATCGGCCATCGAGCTTTGAGAGCCTTGTTGGGCAGGACGCGATGGTCCAGACATTGGGCAACGCCTTTGCGACCGGTCGCATCCATCACGCTTTCATCCTGACCGGCGTACGCGGCGTAGGGAAAACCACCACCGCCAGAATTCTGGCTCGCGCCTTCAATTACGCCGATGAAGCTGGCGCACATCCCACGCTTGACCTCTCCAAAGAGGGCATCCACTGCGCCGAGATCGTTGCCGGTACCCATGTCGATGTGATGGAAATGGACGCCGCATCCAATACCGGCATCGATTCCATCCGCGAAATTAACGCAATGACGCGCACACCGCCGATGAGCGCACCCTATAAGGTGTTTATCATCGACGAAGTGCATATGCTTTCGACGTCGGCCTTCAACGGGCTTTTGAAAACGCTCGAAGAGCCTCCGCCCTACGTTAAATTCATCTTCGCGACGACAGAAATCCGCAAGGTTCCGGTGACCATTCTGTCGCGCTGCATGCGATTTGATCTGCGGCGGATCTCCCCCGAAGTGATGACGGGGTATCTCTCGGGGTTGCTCGAAAAGGAAGCGATACCGGTCGAGCCTGAAGCACTTTCGATGATCGTGCGCGCAGGTGAAGGTTCGGTGCGCGATTGTCTGTCGCTGACCGACCAGGCTATCGCCCATGGTGGTGGGCAGATCAGCGTCCAGTCAGTTCGCGACATGCTCGGGCTTGCCGATCGGGCGCGCGTCATCGATCTTTTTGAAAGGCTTATGGTTGGCGATATAGCAGGTGCGCTCGATGGCACGCGCGCGCTCTATGATTCGGGCGCCGATCCGACGACGATCATTACCGACCTGGCCGAGCTGACCCATCTGATCACCCGTATCAAGATTGTGCCTTCGGCCGTCGATGATCCGATCTTGACGCCCGACGAACGCAGTCGCGGGGCCGAGCTAGCTCAAAAACTCGGGCTGCGCGTCCTGACGCGCACATGGCAGATTCTGTCGAAAGGGCTCGCTGAGATCGCCCAGTCGGGCAATGGGTTGCAATCGGCGGAAATGGTTCTGATCCGTCTTGCTTATGCTGCCGACCTGCCCGGCCCCGACGAGTTGATCGAAAAGCTAATGAGCCAGCCGACCGATTCCAGCCCGGCGCCGTCCGCTCCGCCTCCCAATGGGGGGGCGGGCTATCAGGCGCGGGCCATTGCGTCCTCGGCGTCACCCGGCACGGCACCTCAACCGGCACCGCGGGCCGAAGCGCGTGTCGTGCCGCAGTCCTACGAGCAGATCGTCGCGCTGGCCGGCGAAAAGCGTGACATCGCCGTCAAGCACGCCCTCGAATCCGATATCAAGCCGGTATCATTCGAAGTCGGGCGCATCGAGGTGGCGCTGACGCCAACCGCCAATCCCTCCATTGTTTCCCTGCTGTCGGCTCGGCTCAAAGACTGGACGGGGCGCCCCTGGCTGGTCACCATCTCAACCAGGGAGATTGCCGCGCCTACATTGCGGGAGGCGCGACGTGCTGCCGAAGATGACGCCCGCAGCGCCGCACTCGAAGACCCTTTGGTCAAGGCTGTGATGGAGACCTTTCCCGGAGCCCGGTTGGTCAACATCAAGTCGCGTCCGGACCTGACAAGCGAGTTGGAAACGGTGGCGGACGATTTCGAAACTCCTATTGATCCGGAGGAAGACGAATGAAAGATCTCATGGGCATGATGAAAAAGGCCCAGGAATTTCAACAACGCGCCCAGGAGATGCAGGCCGAGGCCGCCGCGCATGTTGTCGAAGGGACGGCTGGGGCCGGCATGGTCACTGTGACCATGACTGCCAAGGGTGATTTGCAAGGGCTCAAGATCGATCCGTCGCTGTTCAAGCCCGACGACGCCGAAATCGTTGAAGATCTCATTGTCGCCGCTCATGCCGATGCACGCCGCAAGGGCGAGGATTTCATGCAGCAGAAAATGAGCGAAATGACCGCGGGTCTGCCCATCCCCCCTGGCATGAAGTTCCCGTTTTAGGGACACGGCGGAATGACCAGCACGTCCGGCGGCCCGGAAATCGAACAGCTCATCCAGCTTCTATCGCGCCTGCCGGGACTTGGCCCGCGTTCTGGGCGCAGGGCCGTGTTGCATCTGATAAAGAAAAAAGAGCAATTGATGATCCCGCTTGCCGCAGCACTCGATCGTGCCGTGGACGCGGTGAAAGTCTGCCAGACCTGCGGGAATATCGATACCATCTCCCCGTGCACGATATGCGCGGACCCGCGCCGGGCCGAAACCGGCCTGCTGATTGTTGTAGAGGACGTGGCTGACCTTTGGGCCCTGGAGCGCGCGGGCATTGGAATGGTGCGCTATCACGTCCTTGGTGGCGTCCTTTCGCCACTTGATGGTGTCGGTCCTGATGATCTTTCCATCGATCAACTGATCAGGCGGGCCCCCGACTATTCCGAGGTTGTCCTTGGGGTCAACGCCACCGTCGAAGGGCAGACAACCGCCCACTACATCACCGATCGCCTTGCCCAAACCGGTATCACTATCACCCGACTGGCGCATGGTGTCCCGGTCGGCGGTGAACTGGACTATCTCGACGAGGGCACGCTCAGCCAGGCGCTCAAGGCTCGCACCCGGTTCTGACCCTACTATTTACCGCTTAATAAGTGTAATTGCGGGTTATGGGCTCGCAACGGCAAGTTCTGCCTAAATTTGTTTACGTATTCGCCCCATATCCTGTCCGTCAAAAGCTAGAGCGTGTCCAGCAAAAGTGGAAACGGTTTTGCGGTTCGGACACGCGACCAAACAAAGGTGTAGAGCCGAGGATTTGATTTAATCAAATCCTGAACGGCTCTAGGGACGGGCAGTTCGACATGAGCGAAGTTCTTTCAACCCTGTATCATCAGCACGATATTCGGCTTGTTATCCTTGCGGCGTTCATATGTGCGCTGTCCTCGTTCGCTGGTGTTTCGATCCTGACACATGCGCGCCGGTCTGCCCGCGTGGTGCGGATCGTCTGGTTGGCGATAGCTGCCGTTTCTGTGGGCTTTGGCATCTGGGCCACGCACTTTATCGCCATGCTTTCTTTCGACCTTGGCTTCCCCGCCAGTTATAACGTCGGCCTGACCCTGGCATCGCTGTTGATTGCCATTGCCGTCTGCGGCACGGGGCTTGCCGTGGCCGGCCTGAGCCGCAGACGGTCCGACCTGATTCTGGGCGGTGCCATCGTGGGGCTCGGCATTTCCGCTATGCACTACACTGGCATGCGCGCGCTCGAAATCGGCGGCGAGATAGCTTGGGATTCCGGCCTTGTCGCAAGCTCGGTGATTTCCGGCATGGTTCTTGGCGCCGCCGCCCTGCGAGTTGGCGCAAGCCGAAACCCGCGCGCGCGCGTATTCGGAGCAGGGCTTCTCACCCTCGCAATATGTTCGATGCATTTTACCGCCATGGGAGCTGCCGGGTTCGCCAATTGCTATGCAATCGCCGCACCGGGTGAAATCAGCCCCGGCATGCTTTCGCTGATCGTGGGCGTGGCGTCGATCCTCATTCTACTGGCCGCGCTGGGCAGCCTCTATCTCGATCTGCGTGACCGAAGGCGCGCGGAAGCCGAAGAGAGCCGTATGCGTGGCTTGGCCGATGCTGCGGTCGAAGGTCTCGTCGTCTGTTCCGACAGGACCATCGTTGCGGTCAATGCAGCCTTTCAGCGCCTTGTCGGCGATCAAGGCAAGGATCTTTCCGGACGCGCCATCGCCGAGTTTTTGGCCCCGACGGGCTGCATCGCCATTTTCGAGCATGCAAATGAGCTCGTTGAAACCGAGCTTACCGCTTTGAGCGGTGAACGGATTCCCGTGGAAGTCGTCATGCGGGAAGTCGATTTTGGCGGTCGCCTTCATCGCGCCATCGCGGTCCGTGACCTCAGGGCCCGCAAGCAGGCCGAGCATCACATTCGGTTTCTCGCCCATCACGACGCCATGACCGGGCTCGCCAATCGCGCCAGTTTTAATTCCAGGCTCAACGACGAGATTGCGCGGGCCCGGCTCGCCGGCAAGAATCTTGCGGTTCTGTGTCTCGATCTCGACCGTTTCAAGGAGGTCAATGACTTGTTCGGTCACGCAGCCGGCGACGCGTTGTTGCAACGGGTTGCCGGGCTGATCGAAGGCAATCTCAAAGGCGGCCAGTTCGCAGGGCGGCTCGGGGGCGACGAATTCGCAGTCATTCTACCCGATGTGCGCTCGGCCGAACACGCATCCGCGCTCGCAGCAGGTGTGCTCGAGGTCTTTTCGCGAGCCAATCGAGAAAACGGCGATGGCACTGTCATTTCCGCTTCGGTTGGTGTCGCGCTCTATCCAGAGCATGCACAAGACGCCGATCAGCTGATGACCTATGCGGATACGGCGCTCTATTGCGCCAAGGCCGAAGGCAGGGGGACCCATCGCCTGTTCGAAACGCAGATGGGAGCTCAGGTTCGCGACCGGCGCCTGCTCGAACATGATTTGCGCGCCGCCCTGGCCAGCGACCAGCTCTCGCTCGCCTACCAGCCGCAGGTCAATCTCGAAAGCGGCGAAGTTTCCGGCTTTGAAGCCCTTGTGCGCTGGACCCATCCTCAGCGCGGCGCGGTCCCGCCCTCGACCTTTATCCCCATCGCCGAGGAAACCGGTCTCATCCTTCAGCTCGGCGAATGGGTTATGCGAACCGCATGCATTCAGGCGGCCAGCTGGACGGCGCCGCTCATGATCGCGGTCAACGTTTCTGCCGTGCAGCTTCATGCGCCCAATTTCGTCTCGTTCGTCCAGCAGTTGCTGGTGGAAACGGGCCTTTCTGCCGAAAGACTGGAAATCGAGATCACCGAAACAGCCATGATCCGCAACATGAACCGGGCGCTGGCCAATCTGCGCCAGGTCAAGGCGTTGGGCGTCAAAGTTGCGATGGACGATTTTGGAACGGGTTATTCCTCGCTCTCGAACCTGCGCGCCTTCCCGTTCGACCGGATCAAGGTCGATCAGTCCTTCATTCGGTCGGTGCACGACAATGACCAGTCTGCTGCGATCGTCCGTGCGGTTCTCGGCCTGGGCAAGGGGCTTAACCTGCCCATTCTTGCCGAAGGCGTCGAGCGCTCCGAGGAACTTGAATTCCTCAAGGGCGAAGTGTGCAACGCAGCGCAGGGTTACTGGTTTTCGCAGCCGGAAGATATATCGGTCTTCGAAGACATCGTGCGCGGCACCATCAAGACGATCTCAACCGACCAGACAATCGTGCCGCTCAAACGCCGGGCATAGCAGGAAGCTTCAATCAGGCTTGTCTTCGTAGTCTTCATTGTCTGTTTCGCCGGTAATGCGCGAAATTGCCTCCTCGTCATCGGGCGACTGGCTTTCGATGTGATCGGCCGGATCAAAGCTTGTGGCCGCATCGTCGGGCGCGGCGCGGTTGGCACCTTCCAGCGCGGCAATAGCGGCGTTGACCTCATCGCGCAGCGCATCGATGTCGTTTCCCACATCGGACGCTTCCAATCCCGCAAGATTGTCGGAAATCTCGCGCAGACGGTCGAGCCGTTCCTCGGCCGGGCGGCTTTCGTCGTAGAGATAATCGTTGACCTCATCAAGGCTCATGGGCATCAGCGCGGCCGTTGGGTTCGCGTCGTCTCCGAGGGCCCGATCAACCGGAATGACGCGGCCTTCATGGGGATGTTCTGCCATCGCTGTTCTCCTTTGCATGACCTCGCCGGGACAACGCGACAGCCGACCCCTTGGTTGCCCGATCATTCAAGAAGTGAAGGACGCTCCTCCTCGAATTCAAGCGCTTCGATCTTCTCGCCACGCCGTGTCACCTTGCCGGTCGAAATCAGGATGTCATCGATATCCTGGTTGGCCTGCCGGAAATGGTTCTGGAGCTTGTTGACTCGCTCGTTGAGACGCCCGACGTCAGACAGCAGCGCCACCACCTCTTTCTGGATAATATGGGCCTGTTCGCGCATGCGCACGTCGCGCAACAGCGCCTGAATAACCTGGATCGACAGCATGAGCAGCGAGGGAGAGACGATGACGACCCGGGCCCGTGCGGCCTTTTGAACGACATCCTCGAACCTCTCGTGCAGATCGGCAAAGATCGATTCCGAAGGCACGAACATGAAGGCCGTGTCCTGGGTCTCTCCGGAAATGAGGTATTTTTCGGAAATCGCCTTGATATGCGTCGTGCAATCATTGCGAAACCCGGCCATGGCCGCGCGCAACGACTCGGGCGTCTCCGCTTCGGTGATCCGTTGCCAGCCTTCGAGAGGGAACTTGGCATCGATCACCAGCGATGGCGCATCGTTTGGCATGTGGATGAGAGCGTCGGGGCGTGAATTGTTGGAAAGCGTAACCTGGAATTCATAGGAATTGGGCGCCAGCCCGTCGGCGATGATCGCTTCCATACGCCCCTGACCGAATGCGCCGCGCTGCTGCTTGTTGGACAGGATCGATTGCAACGAAACGATTTCGCCCGAAAGCTGCGTGATGTTGGTCTGGGCTCTGTCGATCACCGCAAGCCGTTCGTTGAGCTTGGTGAGCGTTTCATCTGTCTTGGTCCGGTTTTCCGTCATCGACTGGTTGACCCGATGCGAATTGGCATCGATCCGCTCGGTGAGCACCCGGGCCAGATCGGAGGTCCGCGTGCCGAAAATTTCGCTCATGGTCTGCATGCGACCGGTCATTTCCGACTGAATGCGCATCATGTCGGCCATGTGCCGTTCCATTTCGGCATTGCGCGCGGCCTCGATCGCCGCCTGCTCCTCGCGCTGCCGTGCGGCGCGGGTCTGGCCGATCAGGACGATAATGAGCCCGAGCACCGCAATCGCCAGCCCGCCAGCCAAGGCTTCAAGGATGGTAATTGGCGTGCCGCCGATGTCAAAGAGCACTGTTTCCATAATGTTCTTGTTATCTGATTCGCCCCTTCCCATATCCGCTTTGCTTGACCGGTGTGGTGCACCTGCATTAACCAGTGCCTCACACACCAATTCCGAGATGCTTGAATGGCCGTACGCGAAATCCTCATCCTGCCCGATCCTCTGCTGCGCAAGGTGGCCGAGCCTGTCGAGGCGTTCGATGAAGACCTCCAGAAAACCGTCGATGACATGTTCGAAACCATGTACGACGCGCCCGGTATCGGGCTGGCCGGCCCCCAGATCGGCTATATGAAGCGGGTCGTGGTCATCGACCTCGCCGACGAAGAAAATCCGGACTCCGGCAAGATCGCCATGGTCAATCCCGAGATCGTCGGTCTGAGCGAGGAAACTGCTGTCTCCGAGGAGGGCTGCCTGTCGATCCCCGAGCTTTATTACGAAGTTGAGCGGCCCGCCGAGGTAACCGTCAAATATTTCACGCCGGAAGGTAACGAAGTCACCCGCCATGCGACCGGTCGTCTTGCGGTCTGCATGCAGCATGAGATCGACCATCTCGATGGGGTGCTCTATATCGATTATCTTTCGCGCCTCAAACGCGACCGCGTGAACAAGAAGTTCCAAAAAAAGGCCCGGCTCGCCAGCTGATCTGCGCGCCGGCCATCCGTCTTCAAATCGAAGGGCAATCCGATGCGCGTCGTCTTCATGGGCACCCCCGACTTCGCCGTGCCCACGCTGACCGAGATCGTCATGCGCGGTCATGAGGTCGTCGCGTGCTATACCCGTGCGCCCAAACCCGCCGGGCGCGGCCAGTCCGAGCGCAAATCGCCGGTGCATCTGGCCGCCGAAGAATTCGGCATCCCGGTGTTCACGCCAAAAAATTTCCGCGATCCAGCCGACGTCGCGACTTTTACAGCCCTCGGTGCGGAAGTGGCGGTGGTCGTGGCTTACGGCCTGCTGCTGCCGCCTGCGGTGCTTGAGGCGCCTGCAAAAGGGTGCCTGAACCTGCACGGCTCGCTCTTGCCGCGCTGGCGTGGCGCCGCGCCTATTCAGCGCGCCATCATGGCAGGGGACGAGCGCACGGCGGTTTCGGTGATGAAGATGGAAGAAGGGCTCGATACCGGCCCGGTGAGCCTTATTGATTTCATCTCCATTGGCCCCGAAATGACTGCGGGCGAACTCCACGACGAAATGATGCGCACCGGTGCCGACCTGATGGGCAGGGCTCTTGCAGCGCTGGACCGCGACGCTCTGGAATTCACCGCGCAGCCCGAAGAGGGCGCCACCTACGCCAGAAAAATCGAGAAGGGCGAAGCGCGCATCGATTTTTCTCGGCCCGCTCAAGAGGTTCATAACCATGTCCGGGGCCTTTCGCCGTTCCCTGGCGCATGGTTCGAGATCGAGATTGCCGGCAAGCCGGTTCGGATCAAGGCGTTGCGCTCGAGCCTTGCCGAACGGAGGGGCGTGCCGGGTACGGTACTTGAGGGATTGACCGTCGCGTGTGGCGATGGATCTGTGCGGTTCAAGCAGGTGCAGCGCGAAGGCAAGGGCGCCATGGACGCCGAAGCCTTTCTGCGCGGCGCAGGCGATCTGGCCGGGCGTCGGGTGGGCTGATGCCCCGCTACAAGCTGACCATCGAATATGATGGAACGCCATTCGTGGGCTGGCAGCGCCAGGCCGATGCGCTCTCGGTGCAAGAGGCTCTGGAAACGGCAATCGAGGCGTTTTCCGGCGAAGCTGTGCGCACCCAGACGGCCGGCCGCACCGATGCTGGCGTCCATGCGCGGGGGCAGGTGGCCCATTTCGACCTTGAACGCGAATGGGACCCTTTTCGTGTGTCCGAGGCGCTGAACTTTCACCTCAAGCCTCATCCTATCGTCATTTTGAACTGCGAGGCTGTCGGCGAAGATTTCGAGGCGCGGTTTTCGGCCAAGGCGCGTCACTACCGGTATGTGATCCTCAACCGCCGGGCCCGGCCCTCCCTGGATGTCGACAAGGTCTGGCACGTCGCGGTGCCGCTCGACGAAAAGGCCATGCACGCCGCGGCGCAGACCATTCTGGGGCGGCATGATTTTACAACATTCCGCTCGGCTCAGTGCCAGGCCAATTCGCCTTTGCGTACGCTCGATCGGCTGGACGTCAGGCGCGAGGATGATCTGGTGATTATCGAAGCCTCGGCGCGTGCCTTTTTGCATCATCAGGTGCGCTCGATGACCGGGTCGCTCAAGCTGGTCGGTGAAGGGCGCTGGCCGGTAAGCGATCTCAGGGCGGCGCTCGATGCAAAGGACAGGTCACGGTGCGGGGCCATGGCTCCATCCTCCGGGCTTTATCTGATGGCCATCGATTATTAGCGCAGCGGCAGCTGGGCGAGGATAAATACCGCAAGGATCAGCGCGAAGACTTGCGCGGCCAGCACCATCACGACCTCACCACCCTTCAACGCGGCGACGAGGCGCAGAATATTGATCTCGGCAATGAGCATGGCAATCGCGATGGCGGCCCACAGCGTCAGGATGATCCCGACGATCGTTTCGCCTGCCGCGGGGCCGAGCACCAGCGCGCCAAGGAAAGCCACGCAAAAGGTCGTCACAACGAGCCCTCCGACCGCGATGGCGTTGATCCAATTGCTGGCAACCATGACGGGTCGGAAAGCATGCAGACTATCAAGGCGCGGCAGGACAATCCGCAGTGCGCCGAAGCGAGCGGTGATCAGGGCGCCAAAGATGAAAAGCTGGCCGGTGGGTGACAGGGTCCGCTGGGCGGCAGCGCCCATTCCCGTAATGGCCGTGAAGACGACAAAAGCGACGACAAGCGGAATAAAGCTGCCCGCCAGTCCGCGTTGGGAAAAATCGAACCGGGACAGGGCGTCGCGGCGGCCCAGCAGAAGGCGCCACATGCCGCCAACGGCCCGGCCTGCCTCTTCAAACAGCGTCGATCGGCGTTCTGCCACTCCCGATCAGAGCTCCGGTGTCGGCACAGGGCCATAGAGCAGGCCCACGGCCAGAAGGGCGATCAGCATGCCGATGGTCTGGACGACGATAAGCATGACGATCTGCCCAGCCTTCATGCCGACAACGAGCCGCGCGTTGTTGATGCGGGCCAGAAAGCCAATGACCACCGCCAAAAGTAGGATCAGTTCGGCACTCACGGTCACCAACGCTACGAAGGCCAGCGCGATCGATACGATGGCGTTGACCCAGTTTTCCACGGTGACGAAGGCCATGAACCTGTCGGTGAGCCCGGTCAGGCGCAGAACCACCCACGAGGCACTCATGATGCCGGCATAAAGCAAAGCGTTCTGAACCAGCGCGGCAAAGGTCGAAACCTCGGTATCCGCCGGGACCACCAGCGCCGATATGAGGAAGGTTACGACCACAGAGATCAGCAGCGCGATAAAGCTCGATATGAGCCCGCGCATATCGGTGAAGAAATAGCCCGGCGCGTCACGCCGCCCCAAAATCAGCCGCCAGGTTCCGCCAAAGGCTGAACGGGTTTCTTCAAGAAGGGTCGGCTGGGCTTGGGACACGAAAAGCACTTTCTAAAGGCGATGGCCAACATTTAGAGGGCGAGAAGCACGACGGCAAGTAGCACGAAAATCGCCAGCCCATACGCGATGGCTTGCACAGTTCCGACCTCGTTGACCCGGGCCAGACGGTAGCACAAAATGCCGCCGACGGTCGAAATCGCACCAGCAAGCGGCACGCCAACGAGAATGCCGAGACCCTCCAGGACCTTGAGAAGAGCGAGCAGATAGAGGCCGGGCACGACGAATTTGGCCGTCTCGATGGCAACGCCGGCGATGCGCTTGAGCGCGGAGGTTAAAAGAACCAGTCCGACCGGAGGAACGAGATGACCCAACACGACAATCATCATTACCGCCGGCTGCGGAAAGCCCAGCCGCAATGTCAGAACGACGATGGTGAAAAGGACAGCACCGCCATAGGCGATAAATGCCCCATTCATGCCCTCGGCATCGAAGCGGAAATGGGAATCCCAACCGGATCGCCCGCCCAGAATTTTCGACCAACCTGGGAGGACCTGTTTAAGCGTTTCCATGGTCATTGGCGCTCCCGGGCCAGAAAGCTGGCAACATAGTCGGCGTAAAATTCGGCCAGTCGCTCGACATCGGCAACGGGAACGCGTTCATCGACCTGATGCATGGTCGCCCCGATCAGGCCGCATTCGACCACAGGGCAATAAAGCGAGATGAACCGAGCGTCCGACGTGCCCCCGATGGTCGAGAGCTGCGGACGGACGCCGTTGAATTTTTCCATCACATCGCAAAGATGAGCGACATGTCCCTCGGGCTGGGAAATGAAGCATCGCGAGATCGGGCCGATCTGCTCGAATGCGATGCTGGCGCCGCACGTGTCGACCAGGGCAAGGCGGCGATGGATTTCGGCCAGCAGCGTTTCGCCGGTCCATGTGTCGTTGAACCGGACGTTAAAGCGCAGCGAGGCGCGCTCGGGGATGACATTGGAAGCGGGGTTGCCGGTGTCGATCGAGGTAACTTCGAGATTGGTCGGCTGGAAGTGCTCGGTGCCCTCGTCGAGCGGGACGTAGAGCGCCCGGGCGATTTCGGCGATGACGGGCATGGGATTGTTGGCGCGCTGCGGGTAGGCCGCGTGCCCTTGCTTGCCGATCACAGTGATCTTGCCCGAGACTGAACCGCGCCGCCCGATCTTGATCGAATCCCCGAAGGCTTCAAACGATGAGGGCTCGCCGACGATGGCGAAGTCGTATTTCTCGCCTTGAGCATGGGCCCATTCCATGAGCTTTTTGGTGCCGTTGACCGCATCGGCCTCTTCATCGTTCGTGATGGCCAGCGAGACGATACCCCGCTCCAGCGCGCCGCTTGGCGCCAGTTGCGCCATGGCCCCGCAAAAGGCGGCAACGCCACTTTTCATGTCGGTGGCGCCGCGCCCCCACATGACGCCATCGACGATGGCGCCGGAAAACGGGTCATGGGTCCAGGCTGTGGCATCGCCGGGAGGGACGACGTCGGTGTGACCGGCAAACAAAAGGTGCGGGCCGGGCAAGCTGGCTTTTCGGGTGGCGTAGAGGTTGTCGACCGGATAGGAGCCGTCGCCTGCAAATTGGAGCCGCGTGCAAACAAAGCCGAGCGGCGACAAAAAGGCTTCGAGCACGTCGAGCACGCCGTCTTCGATCGGGGTGATCGAAGGCCGGCGGATCAATTCGGCGAGCAGCGGCACGGCAGGGTTGGTCATGGCCGGGTTAGTCGCGGAGCAGGTCGTTGATCGAGGTCTTGGACCGGGTCTTTTCATCGACCCGCTTGACGATCACAGCGCAGTAAAGGTTCGGGCCGGGTTCGCCATTGGGCAGCGGCTTGCCGGGGAGCGAGCCCGATACGACGACCGAATAGGGCGGCACCCTGCCGTAGAAGATCTCGCCGGTCGTGCGGTCGACGATCTTGGTCGATTGGCCGATGAAAACGCCCATGGAAATGACCGAGCCTTCGCCCACCACGACACCCTCGACGATTTCCGAACGCGCGCCGATAAAGCAATGGTCCTCGATGATGACCGGCCCGGCCTGCAGGGGTTCGAGGACGCCCCCGATCCCTACGCCACCCGAGAGATGCACGTTCTTGCCGATCTGGGCGCACGAGCCGACGGTGACCCAGGTGTCGACCATGACGCTTTCATCGACATAGGCGCCAAGATTGACAAAGGACGGCATGAGGATGGCGTTCTTGCCGATAAAGGCCGAATGGCGAACGATGGCACCGGGCACGGCCCGGAAACCGGCGGCACGGAACTGGTTCTCGCTCCACCCGGCAAATTTGGACGGCACCTTGTCCCACCACTGCGCGCCGCCCGGTCCGCCGGGAATGGCTTCCATGTCGTTGAGGCGGAAGCTGAGCAGCACGGCCTTTTTGAGCCATTGATTGACCACCCATTCCCCATCGGCGCCTTTTTCCGCGACGCGCGCCGCGCCGGAATCGAGCAGCCCAAGCGCTTGATTGACGGCATCGCGGACCTCGCCGGTCGTCTGGTAGTTGACGGTTTCGCGGGCCTCGAATGCGGCATCGATGGTTGCGGCAAGCTCACTCATGGACATGGGGATTGCGGGCCTTTTAGTCTTGGAAGAAGGAAGGGAGAATTCGGCGCGGACCTTAACCGAAGCGCATGGGCGGGGAAACCCATATTCGGCTCCGGAAGGCGACCGAGGCAAAGGGAGGGCGTCATGACCCGGCCGATGATTTATCAGCACGCGACCGAGGATTTCGAGGCCTATCTGCTCGATGCGCGCGAGCGGCTCGATACGCCCTCGCGCAATGCCGCCTATACCGCAACCGACGGCGTGATGCGTGCCTTTCGCGCCCGGCTCGATATCCAGCAGGCGTTGGACTTTGCCAATGTCCTGCCGGCCGTGCTGCGGGCAATTTTCGTCCAGGACTGGGTGGTGGCCCCGCCGCGGGCCTGGGGTGATCGCAAGGATTGGACCCGCGAGGCAAAATCGCTGCGCCAGCACCACAATTTTTCGCCCGACACGGTTGTGGCCGATGTGGCCTGGGCCGTGCGCCGGCACGTGGAAGAAGGCGCATTCGATGCGGCTTTGGCACGCCTGCCGCAGCAAGCACGGGACTTCTGGGATCCAACGCCTGCGGTCCGGACATAGGCAGGCGTCCGGCGACCGATAGCCCCGGAGTCTGACGAGATAGACGGCATGGGGCAATGAGCGCTCCGCATGTATTTTTAGTATATGAAGCGATCATCGCCCCACGCATCCGGGGTTTTTGGCTTATGGCGGCGCCTCGGGCTGGGGTTTGTCGTCCGGGATATTGGCATTTTTAGTGGGTCGGTTGGCGAACCGGGAAACCGGTCCCCACTTTCCCTGCCAACCTCCCGTCGGTGCCCCTCTCCCTTTCGGGAGTGCGACGTGGAACGCCTGGTTCCTCGTCCGGCCATCCGTCCGCTTTGGGCCTTCCCTGCGGCGACCCGCAAGGAACCCGGATCGGTCTCGCCGGAAGCTCGTATGCATCCTCGTCCCTGGCGACACCGTGCGGGGAGAATGGCACGAGTGTCTGGGGGCGGGGATAAGATTTTTCGCAGCGCTTCCACCTTCACCCGCGTCATCCTCGGGCTTGACCCGGGAATCTGCTGCGCCCGGCGAGCCGGTGAAGGGGACCGATGATGCGCCAAGGAGCACCACTTCTGCTGCGCTCGCGGACGCCCTGCGGATCCCCGGGTCAAGCCCGAGGATGACGACGGGGGTGGGGTGAGTGATGGGGATGGAGCCGCCGGGGGGGCGGCCCGAGGATGACGAAGGGAGTGGGATGAGCGGCGGTGATGGAGCTGCGGGGGCCGAGCCCGAGGATGACGAAGGGAGTGGGGTGAGTGGTGGCGATGGAGCTGCCTCCCTTTCGGGAGTGCGACGTGGAACGCCTGGTTCCTCGTCCGGCCATCCGTCCGCTTTGGGCCTTCCCTGCGGCGACCCGCAAGGAACCCGGATCGGTCTCGCCGGAAGCTCGTATGCATCCTCGTCCCTGGCGACACCGTGCGGGGAGAATGGCACGAGTGTCTGGGGGCGGGGATAAGATTTTTCGCAGCGCTTCCACCTTCACCCGCGTCATCCTCGGGCTTGACCCGGGAATCTGCTGCGCCCGGCGAGCCGGTGAAGGGGACCGATGATGCGCCAAGGAGCACCACTTCTGCTGCGCTCGCGGACGCCCTGCGGATCCCCGGGTCAAGCCCGAGGATGACGACGGGGGTGGGGTGAGTGATGGGGATGGAGCCGCCGGGGGGGCGGCCCGAGGATGACGAAGGGAGTGGGATGAGCGGCGGTGATGGAGCTGCGGGGGCCGAGCCCGAGGATGACGAAGGGAGTGGGGTGAGTGGTGGCGATGGAGCTGCGGGGGGCGGGCCCGGGGATGACGAAGGGGGTGGGGTGAGTGGTGGTTATGAGCCGCAGGAGGGGAGGGCGGCCGGATCGGCCCTGGATTGTACGCATTGGCGCCAGAGATAGCGCTGTGTCCCGGATGCGATAAGCTCTATTGCGCACATCTGCGTCATGGGCTTGGAAAAAACGCCACCCATCCTTAACACCGCCCTGACATAGTAAACGGAAATCAAAGACCAAAAGGAGCCTGATGATGGGCCGTAAACGCCATTCCTCGCTGCGTTCGTCAAAGGAGGATATGGAAGCCGTACGCCATTCGCCGCAAACGCCGCAGACCCAGTCCGCGGCGTATCGGCTGGCTTTCGCAGATGAAGAATTCATGACCAGTGAGGATCTGCGCGGGGTCCGTTTTCAGCTCGAATATCTCAAGGTCGAATCGCGGTTGCGCGAGGCCAATATCAATTCGACAGTGGTCCTGTTCGGCGGGGCGCGCATCCCCGCTCCGGGAAAGCCCGCCTGGGCCGCAAAGACCGACGAGGCGAAAAGAAATCTCGAGGCCAATTCGATCTATTACGAGGAAGCGCGGCGCTTCGCCCAACTGGCCTCGCTGACCTCCAGGGCCACCGATTTCAGCGAGTATGTCGTTGCGACCGGCGGGGGGCCGGGAGTGATGGAAGCAGGCAATCGTGGCGCCGCCGATATGGGAGCGCCCTCGATCGGCTACAATATCGTCCTGCCGCATGAGCAGGCGCCCAACACCTATGTGACGCCGCAGTTTTCCTTCAATTTCCACTATTTCGCGACGCGCAAGATCCATTTCCTGATGCGGGCCAAGGTGGTGGCCATCTTTCCCGGTGGGTTCGGGACGATGGATGAGTTCTTTGAAACCCTGACGCTAATTCAGACGGGACGCATGGACCGTATTCCGTTGCTGCTGTTCGGCAGGAAATTCTGGAGCCGGGTTCTCAACCTCGAGGCGCTGGCTGAAGAAGGAACGATCTCGCCCGACGACTTCAAGCTTTTCAGTTTCGTCGATACGGCGGATGAGGCCTGGGAGATCGTGCGCAAGACCTACAATCTGCCACGGATCGACCATCCGGCCTGAAACGGAGCGCTTCGGTAATGAATGGACACCGATGCCCGGTTCGAAAATGAAAAAAAAGAGCCCGCCACTTTGAAGGCGGGCTCTTCCAAACGTGCCAATGCTTACTGATTGGCGGTGATCTGAACGTTCAGGCGATCGACCAGGATGAAAGGGTCGGCCTCGATTTCGGCTTCCATACCTTCAAATTCTGAAAAAGCCACAGGTTCTCCCGGTTCGACCGAGATGGTGAAATTCTGCGGGTCGGCGATAAAGGTGTTGACCGCGCTGGTCACCATGGACTTGAAGGCTTCGTTTTCAACCTCGGCCAGCGCCATGGGCACCATGAACTGCAAACCGGCCTTGAAGGTTTCGCCATCGACGCCCTGTTCAGCGCCGATGAAGTCGAGAACCTTCATGAACAGCGAATCGTCATCATAGCGCACCGCGCCGCCAACCAGCTTGAGATCGGCCATCTTCTCGAGCATGGCGTCCGACATTTCCATCATCTGGTCTTCATCGATCTCGATGTCGGCCTCGGCCATCTCGGCCATCTTGAGGTTGACCTTCATGAGTTCGCGATAGATTTCCTCGGTATAGCCAGCCACCGCAAAGTCGAGCGAAAGCGAGCCCAGATCCTGCACGGCAAAGGAAATGTCGCTGACTTCGCCTTCCCCGGTTTCCGGCCACCAGGTGCCTGCGCCCGACATGGAGGCGTTGAGCTGGCTCAGCCCGAACGCCTCGATCACGTCCTGGGCTTCAGGTTCCTCGATCGCGCTCAGATCACCACGAATGCCGGTGACCTGATAGGCCGAGCTCAGCCCGCCGTCGGCGGTGGGCTCTTCCATGGTGATTTCCATAAGGTCGATGGCGAAAAGCTCGGTACCGGTCTCGTCCGAGACGGTCAGCGGACCCGCCGAAATGCGATCGTAGAGATTGAATCCGATTTCGATGACCGCGTCGATGCCCGCATCGGCCGGCAGGATGATGCCTTCTGCCGCGATGTCGACAAAGCTGACCGAGAAGCCCTCGTCCTCGTCGGTATATTCGAAATCGGCGATGGAGGCACGCTCGGCGCTGAAGCCGCCATCGTCGGTCTCAGCCACGCCGGTGAACACGACGTCGCCGGGCACTTCGATATCGTCCTGGCCGGGAGTTGAGATGACGAAATCGGTGATCGTCACGGTATCGCCTTCGGCCGTGGCCGATCCATAGGCAAACGAAACGCCCATCAGCTTGCTGGTCTCGACCAGCCGATCGGCGAAATCGGTGGCTTCGAGCGCAAGGGCGGCCTGGCTGGTTGTTGCCATCAGGATGGCGGCGAGCGAAAGGCGAGATAGCTTGGTCATGACGGTCCCCGTTCTTCGGCGTCTCTCACGCCGTTATGGTGCAAAGCTGAGAACTTATATCATTGCTGCCGCAGAGGGCCAGCACGGACGGTAACGCACCGGGATGACGGTTCGATCACGCCAATCGGGCAAAAAAGCGTCAGCGGCAGCGTCCGAGGAACGCCACGATGTCGTCGGTGACGTGGTGGACATGGTCCAGACCTTCGCCTCGGCCCAACTCCCAGGCGTCGCACTGGTCATGTTCGAACCCCGAGCCGGCCACGACCTGTACGGTGGCCATGCCGATGGCGTGGGGGACCCGCAGGTTCTTTTCGAGATCGTCGAACATGATGGCCCGCTTTGCCCCGATCCCGTGCGCGGCAAGGAAATCGCTATAGGCGATTTCGAGCGGCTTGGGCTGGTATCGCGCCGCCTTGATATCGAATATGCCCTCAAACAGCGCCGAGGCGCCCAGACGCTCGAGCACGGCTTCGGCGTGGCCGGTACTGGCATTGGTGAAGATGAACTTGCGACCCGGCAGCGCCGCGATGGCCTCGACAAGTTCGGGGTGGGCCGCGACGGGGGAATAGTCGATGGCGTGAACCATTTTCAGATAGTCGTCGGGGTCGACGGCATGGGACTTCATAAGCCCGTTCAGCGTGGTGCCGTGATCGCGGTAATAGGCTTTCTGGAGTTCGCGCGCCGCTTCGAATTCGAGCTTGGCGACTTTCATCACATATGCGGTGATGGCCGTATCGATCTGGGCGAACAGATTGCACTCGCGCGGATAGAGCGTGTTGTCGAGGTCGAACACCCAATCTGTGATGTGGTCGAAATCGAGGCGGGGCAGAGCGGCGGGCGGGGTCATGTGGTTCATGGCCCCATTATGCCGCAAATCGATGAATGGGAAATGACCGAAAACAAAGGTGTGATCGTCAGGCTGCTTCGCCCTTTTTCGGTGGCTTGGACTGATCGCCTCGTCCCGCCAGCAGTCCCGCAATGCCGATATCCTCGTCGAGCTCCTCCCAATGAAGGCCACGCGACGTTAGTTCGATCCGGGCCCTTTGTTCGGCTGTTGCATGAAGCAGCCGGGGAAACCAGGCAAGAGGCGCGCCAATCGTACGGCCATCGGAAAGGGCGACCCAAAGCGTATCTTCGTCGCACCGGGCCTCAACGGGCCGCACCGAAATGCTCATTCCAGACCCTTTCTATTTCGGACCTGCGATTCTCCACGACAATCAAAAGCTCTCGCAGGCTCCTGGCATTAAAGCCGTCATTATACCCCTTGTGGCGAAAAACGACCGGCACGGTCCTATCGCACCATGAGCGTTCCCGCGCCGTGTTCGGTGAACAACTCGAGCAGCACCGAATGGGCGGTTTTGCCGTTGACGATCACCACGCCTTCAACGCCCCGGTCCAGGGCCTCGATGCAGGTTTCGACCTTGGGGATCATTCCTCCCGAGATCGTGCCGTCGGCGATCAGCTGCTGCGCCTGGCGCACCGAAAGCTCGGGGATCAACTCGCCATCCTTGTTGAGAACGCCCGGAACGTCGGTCAAAAACAGCAGCCGCTTGGCAAAGACCGCGCCGGCTATGGCGCCGGCGAAGGTGTCTGCGTTGATATTATAGGTGTTGCCGTCCCGGCCCGGCGCCACCGGGGCGATGACCGGGATCATTTCGGAGCGGGCAAGAAGATCGAGAAGCGTGCGGTCGATCTCGACCGGTTCGCCCACGAAGCCAAGGTCCAGGACACGCTCGATATTGGAGGTGGGATCGACATATTTCTTGTTGGCCTTTTCGGCAAAGACCATGTTGCCGTCCTTGCCGCACAGCCCGATCGCCCATTCGCCCTCGGCGTTGATCATGGCCACGATTTCTTTGTTGATCGAGCCGGCCAGAACCATTTCCACGATCTCGACGGTCCGCTTGTCGGTCACCCGCAGGCCGCCCTCGAACTTGGATTCGATGCCGAGCTTTTTGAGCATGTCGCCGATCTGCGGGCCGCCGCCGTGAACCACGATCGGGTTGACCCCCGATTGCTTGAGCAGCGCGACGTCGCGGGCGAACGCCTTGCCCAGTTCGGGATCGCCCATGGCATGACCGCCATATTTGATGACCACGGTTTTGTTCTCGTAGCGCTGCATGAAGGGCAGGGCCTTGGACAGCACTTCGGCGTCGTAGGCGTTTTCAAGTCCGTCGGCCATGGGGCAGGGCAACTCCGTTTGGTCTCGAAAGCCTCTCTAACCCGAACGCGGCACCTGTGAATAGTCCTCGCTGACGGCCTCGTGATCCAATTTCTGATGGAACTCGTAAGGAAAAATGCAATTACTATGCGATAGGGAGGGCGCCTATGGCCGACACAGCTGAAATTGCCGATCTTCTGGCGCGCGTTGCGCTGCGCGACCGCAATGCGTTCCGTGCCCTCTATGCCCGTACGAGCGCGAAACTTTTCGGCGTGAGCCTGCGTATACTGTCCAACAGGAGCGACGCCGAGGACGCCTTGCAGGACGTTTTCATCAAGATCTGGAAGCGCGCCGAGGGATATCGTCCCGATGCCGCAAGCCCCATGACGTGGCTGATTGCCATTGCGCGCAACAATGCCATCGACAGGGTGCGCGCGCGGCGTTCCGGGCACACCGACATCGATGAAGCGATCGACATCGAAGATTCCGCGATGAGCCCCGAACAGTCGGCGATCAACACCGACGAGGGCAACCGGATCGATGAGTGCATGGAACAACTAAAGCCCGACCGCGCCGAAGCGGTGCGCCGGGCTTACGTCGAAGGCGAAAGCTATAATGAACTGGCCGACCGGCTGGGCGTGCCGCTCAATACGGTACGAACCTGGCTACGCCGGTCGCTCCTGGCCCTGCGTGACTGTCTCGGAGCCCAACAGATAAAACGATGAGCGATTTTGACGACAACGATCTGAACCGGGATGAAGAGCGCCGAGTAGCGGTCGCTGAATACGTGCTCGGGCTGACAGGCGCGCAAAGCCGCGCCGCTCTTGCGCGCGCCGTCGAAACAAACCCCGGCCTTGCGGCGGAAGTTGCGGCCTGGGAGCAACGCTTTGCCGCGTTCAATGATGATTATGTGCCCACAACGCCCCCGGCGGGTCTTCTGAACCAGATCGAGCAGAAACTGTTCCCGGAAACGGTCCTCAGGACGCCCTGGTACAATTCTTTGCTCCTCTGGCGCTCGCTGGCCGGGGCCGCGGCCGCCGTGGCTGTTATCGCGGTCGGGCTCAATCTCGTGCAACCGGGCATCGAGCCTCCGGGCGACGCGCCCCAGCTTGTCGCGGCGATGCAGACCGTCGACAGCGATGTGAGTTTTCTCGCTCGCTATGATTCAGCGGCGGGGGCGCTACGGGTGAGCGGCACGGGCTCGCCCGCCGGCGAGGGCAGCGACTACGAACTCTGGTTCATCGAAGGTGACAATGCGCCGATCTCGATGGGTATCCTTGATGTTGCCCAGGCCCAGACCATTGCGGTCGATGAGACACTGCGCGGTCAGATGACCCAAGGCATCACGCTTGCCGTGACAAGGGAGGTCGAAGGTGGCTCGCCCACAGGCGATCCGCAGGGCCCGATCGTGGCCGCAGGACCCATTGCCGCCATCTGACGGAAATTTTCAACAACGCTGAAACTTGTCGTTCGGCCACTCCGTAACTGATCGCGAACTTCCCCAAAAGGGGAAGTCGCAACAGATGACTTCAGGAGACGAACACCATGCAGACCCGTGCCATTGCTCTTTCCGCCCTTCTGGCCACCTCGGCGCTGACCGGCGCTGCTCTTGCGCAGGACAACCCGATGGTCGGCGGCGCGCCGATGTCGCCGGAGATGAACATCATCGAAAATGCCGTCAATTCGGCTGACCACACAACGCTCGTTGCCGCCGTGGAAGCTGCCGGCCTCGTCGAAACGCTGCAGGGCGACGGCCCGTTCACCGTGTTCGCCCCCACCAACGAAGCCTTCGCTGCCCTTCCTGAAGGTACAGTCGATACGCTTTTGATGCCGGAAAACCTCGAAATGCTGCAGCAGGTCCTGACCTGCCACGTGGTTGGCGCCGAAGCTGACGCTGCCGCATTGATGGGCATGATCGACGCCGATGGCGGCAGCCACACCATCGAGACGCTTGGCGGCTGCATGCTCGAAGCAACCTATGATGGCGATACCATCACGATCACCGACGAAAACGGCACCGCCGCCACCGTCACCATCGCCAATGTGATGCAGTCGAACGGTGTGATCCACGTGACCGACGCGGTATTCACTCCGGCCATGTAGGAACCCGAGCTTGATCGGGCCGATTGCATCGGCCCGGCGCTCGGGCCTATTTATGCCGTGCGGGTCGAACCGAAAAAGTCTGCAACTTTTTCTGCCCGCACTCTGGCAGGCACCGCGGCTCAGGGTTCGCCCCCAATCCTACGCTGAGCCGCAAACTGCGCCCGGCCTGCCCTCCGTCGGCCGGGCGCAACCGCTGCCGGCGTTCACACGTCGGAGTGATTTGATCGCCGGGCGCATCGCTGAAATACTGAATGCAAGGAGAATGACAATGACCGATCGTCGCAATTTCCTTATCGCAGGCGCCGCCGTAGCGGGCGCCGCAGCATTCGGCTTTTCGCTTGTCGCCAAGGGCGCGGAAGGCGACTTTCCCTTCGTCCTGAGCGACGCGGAATGGCGAGAACGTCTTAGCGAGATGCAATATTACGTGCTGCGCGACCACGGCACCGAGCGAGCCTTTACCTCCGAACTCGACAAGTTCTACGAACCGGGCATCTACAATTGTGCCGGATGCGGGCAGGCGCTCTATTCCTCCGAAGCCAAATATGACAGCCGCACCGGCTGGCCAAGCTTCTGGGAAGCCCTTCCGGGCGCCATCGGCACCTCGACCGACACTTCGTTCATGATGACGCGCACCGAATGCCATTGCTCGAACTGCGGCGGCCATCAGGGCCATATTTTCGATGACGGGCCCGAGCCGACCGGCAAGCGCCATTGCATCAACGGTGTCGCCTTGACGTTCGTCGCCGCCTGAGGTCTGAATGCAGGAATCGTTATCTCGCGGTTCCTTCCATGACCCTCACAATCATCGAGACCGGCCTTGTGCCAGAGCCTCTGCGCGGCCGGTTTCGCCCCTATCCTGAAATGTTCAGCACAATGCTGGCTCGCCACGGCGCCGGCACGACGCCCAGCTTCGTGCCCGTGCTTGAGGGCGCGCCGCTGCCCGATCCCGCAAAGCTCGATGCTGTCCTGATCACCGGCTCCCCGGCAGGGGTTTATGACCCGCTGCCCTGGATGGACCCTCTGCGCGACTTTATCCGCCGCGCCCATCACAGCGGCACAAAAATGGTCGGCATCTGCTTTGGTCACCAGATCATCGCCGACGCGTTGGGCGGTGACGTCCGCAAATCGGAAAAGGGATGGGGGCTGGGGCGGCATGTTTATGAGGTGGTGCCCGATCATCCCCATTTCGCGCCGGGCATTAAGACTTTGGCCATAGCCTGCTCCCATCAGGACCAGGTCATTGCCCCTCCCAAGATGGCAAAGGTGATATTGCGCAACCAGTTCGCGCCCAATGCGGGGCTGGCCTATGCCGGTGGCAGGATCATGAGTTTTCAGCCGCATCCCGAATTCGAGGACGATTATTCGAGCGCATTGATCGAACTGCGGCGTGGCAAGGTTTCACAAGACATTATCGAAGCGGCACAGGACTCAATGAAAACCCGCTCGGACAGCGCGATCCTGGCACGAGCCATCAGCCGGTTTTTGACCGGCTAGAGCGTGTCCAGCAAAAGCATGTCCTCGACCCGATCGGGGATGGAAACGGTTTTGCGGTTCGGACGCGCGATAAACCAAGGACTTAGAGACCTTCGCGGAGTCCAGCCACTTCCCGCCGCAGCGTATCGATGCCCAGGCCCTTCTCGCTTGAAGTGAGAATGATCTCGGGATGCGCGGCGGGACGTTTGGCGATGAATTTCGCTGTCGCGGCAACCACGCCATCAAGGTCCTTCTCGCCCAGCTTGTCGGCCTTGGTGAGCACCACCTGATAGGATACCGCCGCCTTGTCGAGCTCGTTCATCACCGTTGCATCGTTGGGCTTGGGCCCGTGGCGAGCATCGACCAGCACATAGACACGGCGCAGATTGGGGCGGCCACGCAGGAACTGGTGGATCAGCTTGTTCCATTTCTCGACGGCCGGCTTGGGGGCTTTGGCAAAGCCATAACCGGGCATGTCGACGAGCCGGATGCCGCCCGCTTCGGGCGCAAACAGGTTGAGCTCCTGGGTCCGCCCTGGCGTATTGGATGTCCGAGCCAGCGCCGACTGCCCGACAAGGGCATTGATCAGCGACGATTTGCCGACATTGGAGCGGCCCGCAAAGGCGATCTCGACAATATCGTCGGCGGGAAGATCGGACACGCGAACGCAGCCCTTGAGAAATATCCAGGGGCGCGCAAACAGCAGGCGGGTGGTTTCAGGCAAATCGGTCATTCAGGCCCTGACCCTTGGCGATCCAAAAAAGGAAGGGCCGGTTTCCCGGCCCCTCGCGCGTGTCGCTATTCGGCAGCCTTGGGCTTGCGCTTGAACGAACTCTTGATGTTTCCAAGCAGGTCCACGGTGACGCCATGGCGGCGCATGATGAACCATTGCTGGACCACCGAGAGGAAGTTGTTCCAGGCCCAGTAGATCACGAGGCCGGCCGGGAAGGTCGCCAGCATGAATGTGAAGATGACCGGCATCCAGTTAAAGATCATCGCCTGTGTCGGATCGGCCGGTGGCGGGTTGAGGCGCATCTGCACCCACATGGTGATGCCCATGATAACCGGCCAGATGCCGATGGCCAGGAACGAGCCGATGATCGGCACGGCGCCGGGATCGTAAGGCAGGAGGCCGAACAGGTTGAAGATGTGGGTGGGATCGGGCGCTGCCAGATCCTGAATCCAGCCAAAGAACGGCGCGTGGCGCATTTCGATGGTGACAAAGAGGACCTTGTAGAGCGAGAAGAACACCGGAATCTGTATCAGGACCGGCCAGCACCCCGAGATGGGATTGATCTTTTCGGTCTTGTAGAGCTCCATCATCGCCTGCTGCTGGGCAGCGCGATCATCCTTATGCTTTTCCTGGATTTCCTTCATCTTGGGCTGTACGCGCCGCATGTTGGCCATCGAGGCATAGCTCTTGTTGGCCAGCGGGAAGAACAGCGCCTTAACGATAACGGTCACCGCCAGGATGGCGAGGCCGAAATTGCCCAGGAATTCATAGAGCAGCCGGATGAGATAGAACATCGGCTTGGTGATGAAGTGGAACCAGCCCCAATCGATCATCAATTCGAACCGGTCGATGGAATAGCCCGTCTCGTAGGAATCGATGATCGATTCCACCTTGGCGCCGGCAAAGGCCAGGCTCTCATGGGACCCATTGCCGCCCGCCGGAACGATCACGGCCTCCTGGGCCACGAAATTGGCGCGGTAGTCATGGCCGCTCGGCGCGCCGGTGCCATGGAAATAGCGCGCGTTGATTGTCTGGTCCTGCGGCGGGATGATCGCAGTGGCCCAGTATTTGTCGGTAAAGCCCAGCCAGCCACCCGTCGAGGCGAAATCGAGCTGGCCTTCGTTCTCGAGGTCCGAATAGGAGCGCTCGACCAGATTGGCATCGCCCAGAACCCCGATGGGGCCTTCATGGAGAATGAAGAAATTCTGGGTCTGGGGCGTGTAGAGCCGCGCGATCCGCGAATAGGGGAACAGGGTCACATCGCCAGAGCCGGAATTTTCAACGCTCTGGTCGATAGTGAACATGTAGTTCTCATCGACACTGATGGTGCGGCGGAAAACCTGCCCCTCGCCGTTATCCCAGGCAAGCGTTACCGGGGTGCCCGGCGTCAGCGTATCGCCGCTTTCGAGGGTCCATTCGGTCTGCCCGTTCGGGAGCGCAACATTGCTACCCTGCGCGGCGACCCAGCCCTGTTCGAGATAATAGGGATTGTCCGAACCGACCGGGGAAAGCAGCGTAATGGTCGGGCTGTCGGGGTCGGGGGTTTCGTTGTAGCGCAGCAGGTGCAAATCATCGATGCGCGCGCCGGTCAGATTGATCGAACCCGAAAGAGAGCCGGTTTCGATCGCAACGCGCTCGGAGGCGGCAAGGGCATCGTCGCGCGTCGCAAAGACCTGGGTGTCGGTATCCGAAGACGGCGCCGCACCGGCAACGCCGCCGGCGCTGGGCGCTGCCAGATCGGCGCTGTCCAGAGCCTGTTCCTGCTGGGCAGAAAGCTCGGCCTGCCGCTGGGCCTGATCGAGCTGGGGCCCCGCAATAAAGAACTGCCACCCAAAGAGCACGAGCATGCTCAGGACGACGGCCAGGATCATGTTGCGATTGTTTTCGTTCATGGCTTTGGATGTCCGCTTGGCGCTTGGGCCGGTCTGTGCAGGCGCGCGATGGCCCTGCCAAGTTCGCGCGTTAGGTTGTCGAACGGTTCGGACAGGCTTTCACGCCGCCCGATCAACACATAGTCGTGGCCGGCGACCAGCCGGTCCGAACAGACCCTCACCGCCTCGCGCAGCCGGCGCTTGATGCGGCTGCGTTCAGGCGCGTTGCCGGTCTTCTTGGTCACGGTATATCCTACACCGGGAACAGGATCGGCAACAGGGATGGTCTGCAACACAAAGCCGCGCCTGGCAATTTTGCTGCCCCGCGCGGCTCTAAGAAATTGCGCCCTTTTTTTCAGGCGCCGTATCGGCAATGCCGGGCTGTCCGGCATATCGGAGCGAGGCCCGACTTATGCCGAAAGCCGCTTGCGCCCGATCGCGCGACGGCGATTGATGATCTTGCGGCCGTTCTTGGTCGCCATGCGGGCACGGAAACCGTGACGGCGGGCGCGCACAAGATTGCTCGGCTGGAAAGTACGCTTCATTATGGTTCATCGCGCACCGGTCCGCGCGATCCTCTGGTTAAGCTTGTCTGTTGTCTTTAGGTCTTGCGCGAAAGGGAATGGGACAAGCCGTCCCGGGCCATCGGCAAAGGTTGGGCGGCTTATAGGGAAAACGCCGGGGCAAGTCAATTGCGCTATGGCCACAATCGCGTGTGTTCTCTGGCGCTGGCCAGCGCGCTTTGGCCGCGCTAAAAGCGGGGCCATAACCCATCATGGAATCGGCCGGGATCGCAGATCAAGGTCAAAGGTTGAGGGCAGGGCGTGGCGCAGGGCGACAGGATCGATCTTTGCATCATTGGGGCCGGTCCGGCCGGGATCGCGGCCGCCGAGCGCGCCGCGGCGCGCGGGCTGCGCGTCGTGCTGGTCGAGGCCGAGGAGTTTGGCGGCGTTGCGCACAATTGGGGCGCCTTGCCGTCTCAGGCGCTGGCCGCCGCAGCGGAAAGGGCCAACCAGATCCGCACCGCCAGGGATCTCGGCCTTGGCACCGACGAGCCGCGCATCAACTTCGCCCGCATCAATGCGCGCATCCGCGCGATGATCGAAGAGGCGCGCCCCACCGTTTCCATCGAGCACCTGACGGCCATGGGCATCGCGATGGTCAATGGCCGGGCCCGGTTCACCGGTCCCTCCGCGATCGATGTGGGCGGCCGGACGATACGGGCGGCCAATTTTGTGATCGCGACCGGATCGCGGCCGGTCGTGCCGGACATTCCCGGACTTGACGGCGTGCCGTTCTTCACGCCCGAAACCATTTTCGAGCTGACCCGCCGCCCCTCTCACCTGATTGTCGTTGGGGCGGGGGCAACCGGGCTGGCGCTCGCCCAGGCCCATTTGCGGCTGGGCGCAAAAGTTTCTGTCGTTGAAATGCTCGATCCGCTGGCCGGGGAAGATCCGGAACTGGTCGAGATCGTCCTGCGGCGTCTTCGCGCCGAAGGGCTGGAGCTGCGCATCCATACCGGGATCGTCTCCGTCGCCGGCGGCGACGATCAGGAGATAGCTCTCGACATCAAGGCCGGTCCAAACGAAGAGCGGATCGTGGGCAGTCATCTGGTGTTTGCCACAGGGCGGCAGGCCGATTTCGAAGGGATGGGGCTCGAGCTGGCGCGAGTGCGCATGCAGGGGCGGGGCCTCGAGCTCGGTCGGTTCGGGCGCACCTCGAACCGCCGCATCTTTGTCGTCGGCGATGCCGCGGGACAGAATAGCGTTCATGCGGCGCGCCATGGAGCCGAGCGCGCGGTGGATGCCATCACCGGTTCGGCGACGGGCGATGGGATCGTGCCGAGCATCGTTCCTACCAGTCCTGCCATTGCGTGGGCCGGCATGACCGAGGCCGAGGCCCGAGCCAAATTCAACGATCGCTTCGAAATAGTCCGCATCGCGCTGGCCCGGACAGAGGCGGCCAGGGCGCGCGCCGAACCGCATGGGCAGGTGAAAATCATCCTCGACAGCGCGGGCAGGATCATGGGTGCCGGAGTGGTGGGAGCCACCGCGCCCGAACTCGTGCCGGTCTTCGCCCTCGCCATCGCGCGGAAAATGAGACTGGCTGAATTCGGGGAACTGGTGGCGCCCTATCCGTCTTTCTCCCAGATCATACCCCTGGCCGCCGGCGAATATGTGCGCAATCATCCCGAGGTGACCCCCGCGGGCTGGCGCCGGGTCCTTAAGCGCTTGTTGCCATAGGTAAAATCGGGCGGTAGTCTGACACCATGACACGCGACATCGCCAAGGTGCCCGGTCCTTTCGCCGGCCTCTCCGTAAAGCTCATAGCTGCGATCGCGCTGGTCATTCTCCTTGTCGAAGTCGCCGTCTTCCTGCCCTCGCTTGCCAATTACCGCGTGGGCTGGCTCGAAGACCGGCTACGTGTGGGGGGCGTGGCGGTCAGGGTATTCGACACCGCCCCTGACGTGATGGACCTGCCCACCGAAATCACCGACCCGCTTTTGCAGGCCGCCGGCGCCATCGCCATTGTCTATCGTCGCGAGGGACAGACCGATCTGATCGGGCTGGAAGCTGTTTCCATGCCCGAGCAGCCCCATCTGGCCGATCTGCGCGACACCAACCCCATGCGCCTGATCGTCGAGGCGCTCGATACACTGGTCATGGGTGGCCAGCGCACCCTGCGCATTGTCGGCGTGCCGCCCGGGGCGGGAGACGCGGTGGTTGAGATTTTGATGCCGGAAAGCCCGCTTCGGGCGGACCTTTTGACCTATGCCGGCAACATCGTGCTCGTTTCCATCGTCATCGCCGGGGTCACGGCCTTCGTTATCTACGTCCTCGCCGAAAATCTGTTGATCGGGCCGATCAAGCGCCTCACCAACCAGATGCTGGCCTTCCGCGAAAGCCCTGAAAACGGCACGCTGGTCGTTGCGCCCGATGGGACCCGCAAGGACGAGATCGGCATTCTCGAGCGCGCGCTCGCCGACACCCAGGCCGAACTGTTCGCCATGCTGCGCCAGCGCCGGCATCTGGCCGATCTGGGCATGGCGGTTTCCAAGATCAATCACGATTTGCGCAACATGCTGACCTCGGCCCAGTTGCTCTCCGACCAGGTGGCCAATCTCGACGACCCCCAGGTGCAGCGTCTTGCCCCGCGGCTGGTGACCACGCTCGACAAGGCCATCGCCTTTGCCCAGACGGTGCTCGATTACGGACGCCAGCAATCGGCGCCGCCGCGCGCCGAGCCTGTCGATCTGCGGGCGCTCGGGTTTGAAGCCGCCCTTTCGGGCGGGTTGACGGGACATCCATCGATTGTGTTCGAAAATCAGGTTCCCGATGATTCGGTGATCCTTGTCGATCCCGACCATCTTGCCCGCGTTCTGACAAATCTGTTCAAGAACGCCCGCGAAGCACTCGAGGCCACCCCCGAGATCGCCGCACCCCATGTTCGCTTTTCTCATCAGCGGACCGGGGAAGGCATAAGGCTGGTCGTCGCCGATAACGGACCTGGCCTTCCGCCGCGCGCGCGCGAAAACCTGTTTGTCGCCTTTGAAGGGTCGGCCAGGGCCGGCGGCACGGGACTGGGTCTGGCCATCGTGCGCGAATTGGTTGAAGCCAATGGCGGGCGTGTGGAACTGCTCGCTGACGCACAGGGAACCGCTTTCGCCATCGATCTGCCATCGGGTGCCGAAGGCGGCGCCTGATGAAATTTCCGCGAAAACTTCCCACGCTGGCCCCTTGCAATGGCCGCCGAGCCAGTATAAGCGTTCGCCTGCCGATCGGGGCACCGCCCCCGAAACCGCGTTCACCGCACCGGCACTGCGCGCCCGTAGCTCAGCTGGATAGAGCACCAGACTACGAATCTGGGGGTCAGAGGTTCGAATCCTTTCGGGCGCGCCAAAATAACCACCGTTCGGAATAGAACCACGAACTATCGACAATAGAGGCTGGTTTGCGCCCTCCGTTCGGTCTTTCCGAGGACTTTCGGGGTCGCCCAAGAGCTGCCGTTGCTAACGGATTTCGCGGAGGACCGGATCGGAGTGAAAATGAAACACGGGGATTTGGGCGTCGTCGCCTAAGTCGGAGCAGAAGTTTAGACGCAAGTCAATTTTCCAGATCTCTTGCCGCCGGGTTTTCGTGCTGTTTTCGGGGCCGGTCTTTCGTTTCCCAGCTCTCCTCGTCCCGCCTGCCGATCCGGCTTGAGAGCCATTGATAAGCCCCCAAAGCCACCAGTGCCAACATGGTCGCCGCAAACAAGGTCGCAGGGTAAACAGCAAGCTCGATTCCCTCGCGGCTAGTCTGAAAGACCATCACCAGGGCCTCAAGGCTGGCGGCAATTACGACGATGGTGACAAATTTCGTTATGGAGCGTCGTGATTCCACGGAAGAACGCAGTTCGCGCTGCCGCAGAATCTCCTCCTCGGCAATAAACTTTGCTGTTTCGACGACAGCGAAACCTATGATCACGAGCCCAATGCTGTCGAGGACGGCTGGTGCGGGGTCCCCCGACACTAAGCCCAAATAGCCCCCCCAAAAGGCCGAGCCCAGAAGAACCATCGCCAACGCAATGAGGAAAAGAGTTGCAACAACGTAGTAGGCCAGCGCCAGACGCGCATATACCGCTCTCACTGATATGCTCTTTTGCTGACATTAACCGATAGCGTGATTCTTGCACGTCACCTTCGATGATGCAAACACCTCGGCAAATCCGACAGAATTGGCTCACTGATAGCGCTGTTTGGAGCGATATGGCTTGAATTTGTCGCTGAACCAGCGGGGAATATGGCTTAGGGTGACTGATGATGACCTGCTGCTGCACTGTCAGCGTGCACTCCGATCGTGAGCGCGCCGTCGCTATCCAGACCGACAGAGAGGGAGGTCGCCACCCTCGCTACCGGCCGCGCGCAACCAACTAGCAACTCGACACGCGCTATGTCGTCGGCGTCCTTGGTCGAAACCTGAACGTCAGCTTGGAACGAGAATAGGAACAGCATCGTTGGCGACATAGCCTGCCTCGGACAAAGGGCATAGAGGAGAGGAGGGGACGCTGACACCTTTGGCTCACCACATGTTGACGCACATCATCGTCATGAACCTTTTGGTGCCGGCGGTGCTGTTTGCTATGCCCAGACCGTGGACTAGAGGAATCTGGCGATACTGGCCATACGCGACAACGATCCAATTGATCCTGCTCTGGGGCTGGCACAGCCCGCCCGTGCTTGATGCCGCCATAGGGTCGTCCGCTTTGATGGCCGCCATGCACATCTCACTCGCGCTGGCGGCGGCGGGGTTCTGGGCTGCGATCATCGATATGCCCGCGGCGGGGCGCTGGCGTTCGATCTTTGCTCTGCTGATCACCGGCAAGCTGTTTTGCCTTTTGGGGGTGCTCCTGGTCTTCGCGCCGCGCGCTCTTTATGGAGCCATGCCCCTCCATGGCGATGGTGCCGCGATGCTCTCGCCGCTGGCAGATCAACAGCTGGCCGGGCTGATCATGGTTGTCGCGTGTCCACTCACCTATGTTGCGGCCGGTATCTGGATCGCCGCGCGCTGGTTTCTGACGCTTGAAGCGCAGGGGCGCATGAATGCCTGATCGGGGGGACGACGACGTCGTAATGGTGCGCCGGCTGACCCGGTGGCAGCGGTTGGGAATGGCTGCGCTCTTCCTGGCTGGCGTTTTCGTGGTCGGCGCTGCGGTGTTTGTGTGGACCGGCTACTACAATATCAGCGCAAAAAGCGAACACTGGGATTTCACCACCGAGATCCTTGAGACTGTGCGCGATCAGTCGATCCATGCGCGGGCCGACGCCATTGTCGTGCCAGACCTTGAAGATCCTGGGATGATCGCACTGGGCCGTCAGCACTATCGTGGCGGGTGCGCAAGTTGTCATGGAATCCCCGGCGAGGAGCGCAACCCCGTTTCGCGCGCCATGCTGCCCGATCCTCCAGACCTCGCTTTTGCCTTTGACAGGTATGATCCAAGCGCCCTGTTCTGGCTGATCGACAACGGCATCAAGTATACCGGAATGCCATCCTGGCCGGGGATGGGTCGCCAGGACGAAATCTGGCCAATGGTCGCCTATCTCAAATCCGTGCACCAGGAGAACCGTCCTGGGACCATTATCGAGGATACGAGCGGAGATGGCGAGCCAATCGATTCCTATGGCTTTCAAGTGCTGGACGAATGCAGTCGCTGCCATGGCGACGCTCAGACGGGCCCGGTCAGTGACCGCGTGCCATCCCTTTCTGGGCAACCGCCCGATTATCTCGAACGCGCCCTGCGCGAGTATCGCGCCGGGTTGCGTGAGAGCGGCTATATGGAACCTGCCGCCTTTGGACTCACTGACGATGCAATATCCCTGTTTGCTACGCTTTACTCCCAATATCGAGCGCCTACGACCGGCGCCCAGTTTGATCCCGAACAGGTGGCACGCGGCGCCGCAATTGCCCTGAATGGCATGCCGCAAGACGATGTGCCGGCCTGCACAAGTTGCCACGGCAACGGCAATCCGCAGTTCCCCAACCTGGCGGGCCAATCGCAAACCTATCTGCAAGGACAGCTCGAACTCTGGCGCAATGGTGCAAGAGATAGAACGCCCTATGGGCAGATCATGGCGGTTGTCGGTCGAAACATGAGCCAGAGCCAGATCGAGGATGTCAGTGCCTATTTCGCCAGCCTCGAACAGCCGGCATCGGGAGGCGACCCGTGAACCGGACGGCCTCGCTCTTTGCCTGTATGGCCGTGATCCTTCTGGCCGGATGCTCATCCATGCAATCTGCCTTGCACCCCACAGGCGCGGAAGCGGGGCGCATTGCGACCCTATTCTGGATCATGACAATCGGCGGCACCCTGATCATGGTCCTGGTGATCGCCGCCGCCGCTTTGGCTATTTATGGCGGCAGGCTGCGGGCTTCGCTTTCTAGCGAGCGTTTCGTTGTCGTCATGGGTCTGGCCTTCCCTGTGGTCGTATTGACCGCGCTCTTAATCTACGGCTTTGCGCTTATGCGGGCCGGCGAACCTCAGCAAACCACTCCCGGAGACCTGCGGGTCGAAATCGCGGGCGAACTGTGGTGGTGGCGGGTCACCTATGTCACTGCAGACGGGCGCCGGGTAAGCTCGGCCAATGAACTACACCTACCGGTCGGCAAACCGGTCGAAATCGCTCTCACCAGCACCAATGTGATCCACTCCTTCT